>SKJY01000120.1 GCA_007121775.1 Gemmatimonadota bacterium | reverse complement strand
GGTGCCACCCCGCCACCGTGAAGGTGGACGAAGGGGTGGGGCGGTAGGCGAATCGCCCCCGCACCTCACCGCTCCGGAAGGAGCCCGGGACCTCCACCCCGCCTCCCGATTCATAATCCCCCGATTCCCGCCAAGCTCCGGAGAGGGTATACCCCGTGGTCCGCCCGGCACCGGAGAACTCCAGTCCCGTTTCGGTGGCCCCCAGATTCGAATTGTACCCCAGGAAGGTACGACCCCCGAATGACCTGGATCCCGGAGGGGGCACGCGCTGGGTCTCGATCCGGACAGCGCTGAGATTCCCGGCACCCCAGGTGAGGGCATAGGGCCCCTTGACCACCTCCACACTCCGTACGGCGCTGGGGTCCACGTGGGAGAGAGGCGTGTCCATTCCCCCGGGGCCGCCGGGGAGGGTGCGCATACCGTCCACGTACGCCCCCACCTGGGTGTCGCGGAGTCCCCGCACCACCG
Organism: Gemmatimonadota bacterium; assembly: GCA_007121775.1. Taxonomy (GTDB): domain Bacteria; phylum Gemmatimonadota; class Gemmatimonadetes; order Longimicrobiales; family Gaopeijiaceae; genus PWLA01. Next base: position 2,860 of record SKJY01000120.1, on the reverse strand, counting down.
GGTCCATTCCAAGCCCCCCGCGGCGGATGGCATCGAGCCCGGGGAGGGCGCGGAAGAGGTCTCCCACATCCTGGGGGTTCGCCTCCTGGATCTGCCGTTCGTCCAGACGAACATCGGGGCGGAGATCCGGTCGAAGGACCTGGACCTGGATCCCCTCAACCTGCATGGGGGCCTCCTGGAGGACGACCCGTAACTCGGTGGTCCTCCCCTCCTCAATGCGAATAGCCACTCGCTGGGTTCCGAACCCCGGGCGTTGGACGCGGATGTCCCGCTCACCGACGGGAATCCCGGCGAGGGTGGCGCGCCCATCGGATCCGGTGAAGACCCCCAGCGTGGTCCCTTCCACCTGTACCGTGGTGGCGGCCAGGGGGCGGTCGGCTACGTCCACCACCAGCACCGCCAGCGAGCCGGACTGGGCCGCAAGCCCCGAGGGGGAGGCGGTGAGGAGGATCAGAGAGGCAATGGCGATGATCATGGCCATAGGGTGACAACGACCCATGGCCGGAAACGAATCAAACCAACGGAACATGGAAGACTCCCGCGCAGACACTCGATGGACGGCGCCCGACCCTCCCGGCGGATATGTGTCAGGAGGGAGGGCGCAGGATCAGCCGGGGCGGAGGGCTTGGCGCATCCGGGGCCCGGTTCAGCCGATGAGAGTCAGGGGCGCGGGAGGGGCGAGGGGAGGTGGGAGGAAGTGGGGACGGAGCGTGAGTTGAACCGTCTCCACGGCGCCGGCCGGCCGTATCGCCCGCTCCGCAGTCGCCACCGGCAGCGGAAGCTGAAGGGCAGAGGCCACCTGCGGAGGATCGGAAGCCCCCACCAAGGGGCAGAGGAGGCGGCAATCCTCGAACTCAGAGGAAGGCGGGGTCGACGGGTGATCCGGGTGGCCCCCGTCGTCATGGTGGTGGTGCGCGTGGCCCTGGACCGGCACCCCATGGTGGGATCGATGTCCGTCGCACGGACAGATCCCGACCCCCTCCGCCAGCATGGAGAGGGGGAGAAGAAGGGCCACCAGGCCCAACCACAGGCGTCTGGGCAGACGTGCGCGCACCGAGGAGCCGAAGAGAAGGAGGCGTTCCAGGATATCCGATTCCCATCAAGCGTAAACCCGCAACGGGAGCCGGGGAAGAGCCGGATCCGGAATCGGTTGTGATTGGTGGGAAGCACAGGGGCGCAAGACACCCTGGGGGACCCCAGGGTGGCAAAGGGGCGGTCAGGCCCGCCCCCGGGGCCGGGTCTGAGAAGACTCAGGCCGCCTTCTGACCCAGCATGATCCCCTCCACCGCGTCTTCCCACTGCCGGCCTATGACGTTCAGGAGCGCCGGGATCTGGTTGTCATCCACTCCCAGGAGCTTCCAGGCCCGAGGAGACAGCGCCGGCGCCACGGGAGCGCCAGAGTGCCCCCAGCGCAGCAGGTTGGCGATGACGTCAGCGGAATGCACGGTGGCGGTCTCCACCGGGAAGCGCTCCGACTGAAGGGGGGCATGGTGGAAGGCCGCCACCTCGGCGAAGAGTTCCTCCAGATTCCACCTCTCCATGAGGGCTTGGCCTACATCGCCGTGGTGGAAGCCGAAGATCTCGGATTCCACCTCATGGAGAGCTGTCCCCCGATTCCTGGCCTCCCGAATGGCGCGGTTCATCATTCGTCCCGCGCGCAAGAAGAGAACCAGTCGGCCCAGATCGTGGAGAAGCCCCGCCAGGAAGAGGGACTCCACATTGAACTCCTGCCGCAGTGAGGCCAGGACCCGACTCCCTACCGCCGTGGCCAGGGAGTGCTTCCAGAAGTCCTCCATGCTCACCTCCTCCGCCGGCACATCCTGGAAGAGGGAGATGACCGAGGTGGCCAACGCCAGATCCCGGATCTGGCTTACACCCACCGCCATCACGGCTGTACCCAGGTCGTCGATGCGCCGCGAGAAGGCGAAGAACGAGGAGTTCACCAGACGGAGAAGGGACGCGGAGAGGCCCGGATCCCGTCCGATCACGTCAGCGATGTCGGAGGCGCTGCTGGTGGGGCGGCCAATGACCTGCATGAGCTCCCGGTGGATGGCCGGGGGAGAGGCCAGCGACCCCAGGCCGTCTACGATGGAGTGGGGCGAGGCCTTCATGGGACCCCTCCTCCTGGACCGGGCGGGGATGACGACGGGCGTCGGGACTCGGCGGTAGCCCACTGCAGAACCGCCAGGGCGCGGGTCTCTCGAACCAGGCGATGATCCACCGGTTGAAGGGCGAATCGGGGGGCCACTATCTCCTCTGCCTGTGCCAGGAGCTCGGGACTCAACTCCATCTCCTCCTCCGGCTCCTCCTCAAGTACCACCTCCACGGTCTCGATACCCCATGCGGAAAGGCGTCCGATCTGCCGCTCGGTAAGGGGGCGTCCCTCCGGGATGAGGAGGCGGCCATCGGCGTCATGGACGGGGGCAGCCAGAACCGTTCCCGGTTCCAGGGCGTCCACCGGTATGGACGGCATGAGTAGATCCTCCTTGCCGAAGCCAGGGCAGGACGTGGGGTCGAAGAATCCGACGGTTTCCGGAGTATCGACTGGTTCTCTGGGGACTTGAGCCATAATGTGATGGAAGAGGTGTGGTTTCGCCAGCCCCCCCCTTCCACCAAGCCATGCTCCAACTGACCCGTCCCCTGAAAACATATGATTCTTAAGGTCAACTCTCCAAGGCTTTCTGCCGATACCTTGCCCGTGTAGCGCCACTGTATGGCGAAGGGATCTCTGCCCCCCACGAGGTTGAGGCCGGTATGGAGCGGTTAAACGGTTCAAGACGGCTCTCAGGAATGGTGGCGCCGAAGTTCGGCCCGGCCACCAATGGACGACGTACGGACGGGTTCATCCACACGAGTGCGC
>SKJY01000011.1 GCA_007121775.1 Gemmatimonadota bacterium | reverse complement strand
CCACCCACAGCATCCACGCCACCCACGGCACCCACGCCACCCGACCTGGCGCTCTCGCCGTCGGCCTTGGGCTGGCGGTGGGGCTCCTCGCCCTTGCCCCTGCGGCCGGGGAGATGGCGCCCATGAACCCTGGCGCCCTGGCCGCCCAGAGCGTCCCTATCCAATCCGAGTTCTTCCCCGACCAGCGCATCCTGACCCACCGGGAGCAGGCGCCCATCATGCGCCGGATCCTGGAGGAGCGCTTCGACACCCTTCTTCCCGAACTCATGCGCCGGGAGGGGATCGACATGTGGATCATCATCTCCCGGGAGTACAATGACGACCCGGTGTTCCGCTCCATGTCTCCCCTCGAGACCTACTCGTCCCGGCGCCGGACCATCCTGGTGTTCAACGACCGGGGCCCGGGCCAGCCTGTGGAGCGCCTCTCCATCGGGCGCTTCGACTACGACGGTCTCTATCAGGTGGTCCCCACCCACAACGAGGAACAGTTCGAGGGGCTGCTGGAGGTGGTGCGGGAGCGTAATCCCGGGACCATCGGCGTGAACATGTCAGGGCGCTGGAACCACGCCGACGGACTCACGGCGACCCAGCGGGATACCCTCTTCTCGACCCTCTCCGAGTACGAAGACCGGATCCAGTCCGCCGAGATGCTCGCTGTGGGGTGGCTCGAGAAGAAGCTCCCGGAAGAGACGGAGCTCTACCGGCACGTCATGCGGGTGGCCCAGTCCATCATCGGTCAGGCCTTCTCCAACGAGGTGATCATCCCGGGCGTGACCACCGCCGACGACGTCCGCTGGTGGATGCGCCAGAAGGCGGCGGAGATGGGGCTGGGGATGTGGTTCCACCCCTCCTTCGCGGTGCAGCGCCAGGGTCATGACGGCCGGATCAGCGGGGATGTGGTGATCCAGCGGGGGGATCTCCTCTGGCTCGACCTGGGGATCATCTACCTGGGCTACTCCACCGACACCCAGCACAACGCCTACGTCCTCCGCTACGGCGAGACAGAGGTGCCGGAAGGATTCATGGCCGGACTCCGGGCGGCTCAGCGGATGCAGGACATCACCAAGGCGGAGGCGCAGATCGGGCGGACCGGGAATGAGGCGCTGGCGGCCTCACTGGCACGGGCTCGGGAAGAAGGGCTGGACGCCACCGTCTACTGGCACTCCATCGGCTTCCACGGGCACGGCGCCGGTGTGCCCATGGGGATGACGGACTACCAGGAGGGGGTGCCGGTGCGGGGTGACGCCCCCTTCCGGGCCAACACCTGGCATTCGGTGGAGCTGAATGTGAACTACCCGGTGCCGGATTGGGGCGGGCAGATGGTGCGCTTCTCCATGGAGGAAGACGCGGTGCTGACCGAGAATGGGTGGGAGTGGATCACCGGGCGGCAGGAGTCGTTCTACCTGGTGCGGTGAGGGGGGCCGGGGCGGTCAGGGAACCGGGAATGGTTTGGAGAGCAGGGTCGGGTAGGGGTCCAGGGGGGCCGTCGAGGCGAGGGGAAGGACAGGGTCGCAAGCTTCCCACAGATCCGTAAGGCGACTCTCGGTCCCACTTGCGTAACCGGCCGGGTGCCACCCATGGTGATCGTTCGATGATAAGCTGCCCGTTGGTTTGCCCCCGGGGATTGTTGGTCAGGCCGGGGGAATCCGGCGTCCGGTGCTTCCGCCCACTGAACGGAAAGGAGGTCATGCATGGAAGTGCGATCACCTCGAGTGCGACGCCCTCTGCTCGCGCTCCCCGTCCTGGCGCTCCTCGCCCTGTCGGCCTGTACCGACTTCGGCGAGGAGCTTCCCACCTCGGCCGACGTGGCTGAATCGCGGGCCGGGTCGCCCAGCGATCTCTTCCAACAGGATCTGGGGCCTGCGATCCGGGCCGCGAACCGCCACACGGCCCGCCTCATGGCCCAGTCCGGCGTGGTGGGGACGGCCGTGGGTCTGAATGATGAGGGAGAGCCGGCGGTGCGGATCTTCCTCATGAATGGCCGCATCCCCAACCTCCCGGACCGCCTGGACGGGATCCCGGTGCAGCGGGTGGTGACGGGACAGTTCGAGCTCCGGGCCGACCGCACCGCCCGGGCCCGGCCTGCGCCCATCGGCTTCTCTATCGGGCACCCGGACATCACCGCCGGGACGCTGGGTGCGCGGGTCGTGGACAGCTCGGGCAACGTCTTCGCCCTGAGCAACAACCACGTGGTGGCCAACAACAACAACGCCGAGCTTGGGGACCCCATCCTGCAGCCCGGGCCCTTCGATGGTGGAACCATCAGCAACGACGCCATCGGTACCCTGGCCGATTTCGAGCCCTTCGACTTCAGCGGCGCAAATCTCATTGACGCCGCCATCGTGGCCGTCGCACCGAATGCCATCAGCGGATCCACCCCGGAGGGCGTCGCCTACGGTGCGCCCAGCACCCAGACGCAGGAAGCCAGCTTGGGGATGGGGGTGCAGAAGTACGGACGCACCACCGGGTTCACCCAGGGCACGGTGGAAGAGGTGAACGTCACCGTGAGTGTGTGCATCGAGGTCCAGGGCTTCCGCTGCTCCCGGGCGGCCACCTTCGTGGAGCAGATCTCCATCTCGGATGGAAACTTCAGCGCCGGCGGTGACTCCGGCTCCCTCATCGTGAGTCAGAATGGGAACCGGCCGGTGGGGCTTCTCTTCGCGGGGAGCTCCACCCGCACGCTGGCCAACCGCATCGATGCGGTCCTGGAGCGGTTCGGGGTCGCCATCGATCCCACGGTGCCGGGAGAGGGGGAGCCGGAGCCGGAGCCTGAACCGGAGCCTGAGCCTGAACCGGAACCGGAGCCGGAGCCTGAACCGGAGCCGGAGCCCGAGCCTGAACCGGAGCCGGAGCCCGAGCCGGAGCCTGAACCGGAACCCGAGCCGGAACCGGAGCCGGACGTCAGCATCGACCAGTTCGATGTCTCCACCCGTACCACCGGGCCATGGCGTAGGGCGGTCGTCAATTGGACCGTGAGCGGTGCGGTGAGCGTGCGCACCGAGCTGGTGGGCGGCGGATCCGTCCTGGATTCCCAGACCACCTCGGTAAGTGGCGCAACGGCCTCGGGAGAGCATGAGCTCCGTACCCGGAGTAACGCGGACACGGTGCGCATCATCGTCACCGACGCGGACGGGAACACGGTGACCCAGGAGCGGGCCTACTGAGCCGCCGGCCGTGAATGGGAACGGGATTCTCCGAGACGCCCTTGGCGTCGCCAGTAACCGCACGGGCGCGCATCCTTCGGGGTGCGCGCCCGATCCGTTTCGGGGTCAGGCGGCTGTGGGTCGCGCGGCTCTGGGTCACGCGGTTCGCGGTCGGGCGGTTCAGGGTCACGCGGT
>SKJY01000367.1 GCA_007121775.1 Gemmatimonadota bacterium | reverse complement strand
GAGTGGCGTACCCCAGGTAGCTGACCTGAAGCTCGTGGCTCCCAGCGGGGACCCGGGCGATGCGGAAATCGCCCCGATCATCCGTCGCCACGGACAGGTTCAGCTCCCGGATCTGCACCGCAGCTCCCCGTAGCGCATGACCGCGCTCGTTTCGGACCACACCGGTTACGGTCCCCCGCTCCACCTGCTGAGAGGCACGGAGTAGGGCCACTTCGGCCCTGCCCCGCTCCACCGCAGGTGCCCACGATGAGGCCACCTCAGCGCCGCTCGCCTCCAGTGGGACCGTGCCAGACATGACCGATACTGCAACCGCAAGCGAACCCACAAAAAATGAACCCTTGAATGTTCTCGATACCGATTGTTTCCGAGTACCCTTTCCCCACTGAACGAACCGCAAACATCCCTGTGGCATGACCTTCCTCCATTACGATACGGTGCGCTGCACGGACTCCTTCCGTGTGCACTCCAAACGTTGGATGGACAGATCACATCAATGGGTCGCACAGGTGATGATTCCGTAACGATCCACGGACAGTCACCGCAAACGTCCCACTGCCCGCATCCACTCCGACAGGAGCTGGTGGAAGTGGTGGGTCCCCACCTCCCGCCGGGGCGAGAACCGCCCCCGACCGTAGAGCCGCGAGGCGAGCCCCTGCTGCACCGACTCCACCACCTCCTCGTCTTCCATCTCGACCCGGTGGAGGTCGGCGCCGAGCCCCCGGTCCCGCACCTCGTCCCGCCACACCCAGCTCCGGAACGCCACCCGGGTCCGCCGGTGGGAGAGGGGCTGCACCACATTCACCGAGAGCCCCCAGGGATAGAAGTTCAGCATGAGGTTCGGGAACAGCCAGAAGTAGAAGGCCTCCACCGGCTCGCTCTCGTCCGGGTGTCCGGGAGGAAGGGCGAAGCCGCCCCCTGCGGTCGCTTCCCCCCCACCCCCCATCCCGAACTGCAGATTCCCCCAGCGGAACCGCTCCGTCCGGTAGCTCTCGTAGTCCAGCTCCGCCAGACTCCGGCCGTGGATGTAGGGGATGTGGAATTCTTCCAGATAGTTGTCGCAGTAGAGGGCCCAGTTCGCCTCGATGAGGTAGTCCCGGGAGGTGGCCGCGTCGAAGCGGAACTCATCCAGCGGCATCCAGTCCGTCCGCTCCCGCACCGGCCCGATCCACTCGTCGAAGGGGATGGCCGGATCCAGCGAGGCGAAGAGGAAGGGCCCCCAGCGCTCGAGCGGGATCCGGGGGAGGTCGTCGGCCAAGCACGGGAACCCTTCCACCCCCTCGAACTCGGGCATGGAGCGGAGGCGCCCGTCCAGTTCGAAGCGCCGCCCGTGATAGCGGCAGCGGAGATGGTTCACGTGCCCCTCGCCCTCCACGACCAGCGCGCCTCGATGGGTGCAGACGTTGGAGAGGCAGCGAAGCTCATCGTCTAGGCCGCGCACCAAAACCACCGGCTCATCCAGGCACCCGGGCATCAGGGTGGTGGGCACGACCCTCCCCGGCACCCGCACCTGCCCCACCTCACCCACGAGCTGCCAGCTCCGGGCAAACAGCCCATCGCGCTGCGCTTGGAAGAAGGCAGGATCGGTGTACACCCGGCCCGGGAGCGTCTGAGCCCGGGCGATCTCCGGGTCCACTTGGAGGTCGTCGGCGAGGAGGTGGGTGAAGGGGTTCGCGGTCATGGTGGCGTGGCTCCGGGGTGGGTGTGTTCGCGGCCCCTAAAAGCTGAAGGGACGCCCTGGAGTGTGGAAGCGTTCAGCACACCCCCTCATCCCGCAACCTCACAGCCTGCCCCGGCAACCCCCCAGCCCTCTCCCGCAACCTCACAGCCTGCTCCCGCAACCTCCCCACCTCCCGCACCCTCCAACCCTCTTGCAAACCCTCCCACCGCCCTATACCTTGTGACACAAGATACCTGTTGCCACACACCGATGGGTGCCGCTATGGAGAGCCAACTACGAAGGGGAACGCTAGAGATGCTCCTCCTCCACCTTCTCAGCGAGGGGGAGAAGTACGGCTACGAGGTGGCCTCGGAGATGGCCAGCCGGAGCGAAGGGCGGTATGAGGTGGGAGACGGAACCCTCTACCCCGTCTTCTACCGGCTGGAGAAGGAAGGGTGGGTCGAGCCCACCTGGCGCCCCCGGGAGCGAGGGGTGCCCCGGAAGTACTACCGCCTCACCGATGAGGGCCGCCGCGCCCTGAACGAGGCGGTGACCGAATGGCGGAGTTTCGTGGATGGGGTGGAACGGATCCTCACGGGAGGAGGTGAATCATGACGACTGAGACGCTGCGGCTTCCCCAGGCCGCCGAAGACTATCTGGCCCGGGTGATGAAGGAGCTGCCCCGCCCCCTTCCCGAGCGGGGCCGCATCGAGGACGAACTACGCTCACACCTGGCGGACCGCCTGGAGGCGGCCATGGGCGGGACCCCCGAGCAGGCCCTTTCCCGGATGGCTCCTCCTGAAGAGGTGGCCCGGGACTACCTGGCCGAGATCTCCTTCGAAGACGCGCCCCTCGGGAAGCGCGTCGGGGCCTTTCTCATAGACGCGTTGGCGGGGACGGTGGTCCTAACCCCCATCTGGATCTTCCTCTGGCTTTCGTTCCTCCCCCAGTTGGATCTCCAGCCGCCCCTCAGCTACGGCTGGGTCCTCCTCCCCCTCCTCTTCATCACCAAGATGGCAGCAGCGGTGGCCATCCTCTCGGTGGTCTACTTCCCCATCGTGGAAGCCATCTGGGGACGCACCCTGGGGAAGTGGCTCCTGGGGATCTACGTCACCCGTGAAGACGGGCGGGCCGCGGGCTGGGTCCCCGCCATCCTCCGGCGCCTCTCCTTCATCCTGGAGATCTTCTGGATCGACGCCGTCTTCGCCCTCTTCACCAAGCGGCGCCAGCGGGCCTTCGATCTGGTGGCCCGCACGGTGGTGGTTCGGGAGCGGTAACGAGCGCTAAACACCCGAACGAACCCGCGCCACCGGGGCTATATTGCCGCATGGCTTCTTCCCACCCCCACCGAGCCGGTGCAGCCAACCAAGGGGACCCCGAAAACGGCGACGGTCCCGCGCCGGAGAAGGCAGAGGCGAACCACTACCTCACCGTCACCCTCATCGTCACGGTGGGGATGGTGGTGGGGGCGCTCCTCACCTGGATCCCCGAGGAGCCCTCGCCCTGGGCCTGGCTCCCCCTGGGTCTGGCCTATCTGGTGGGAGGTGTCCCCATCGCCCGGGACACCTGGGAATCCCTCCAGGAAGGGAAGCTCTCCATCGACTTCCTCATGGGAGCGGCGGCGCTGGGAGCAGCCGGGGTGGGCCAGCCGCTGGAAGGGGTGATCCTCATCTTCCTCTTCTCCCTCTC
>SKJY01000304.1 GCA_007121775.1 Gemmatimonadota bacterium | reverse complement strand
GGCCCAGGGAAGACTGACCCTTACGGGCACGACTCCACCGCCTCGCCAGGGAGGAGAACTCGCCGGATCGACCTGTGAAGTGAAGGCGGAGTCCCCCTGTCACTGCGGTGGGTGTCGGCTCGAGGGGGACTCCCTTCTCCAAGCGGTCCAGTCGGCTAGAGACCTCACGAAGGGCTGCCAGGGAATCGGCATCCTCAAAGGTTTCTTCAGCTTCGGCCAGTACGCTCCGGGCGTCGCTGAAGGCACGGACCTCCAGATGCGCCTCCGCCAGATCCAGCCTGTGCTGCAGACGGTAGGGTTGGACCTGCACGGCCTGACTGATCCACCGAATTGCCTCCGGGGTTGCACCCTGTCGCCGATACTCGGCACCTCGTAAGGCCAGCGCCTCTCCCAGGCGGCGTTCCGCATCCCGTCTGCGCTGATCGGCCCAACGCTCCCACTCCGGGGCGTTCGTCACCGGGAACTCCTGGAATGGCGGCCCTCCCCAGAGCTCCATGGCCGCCGTCAACCGGCCGGCGTCCAGATGATCCTGCAATTCTCCCAGATCCGTCTCGACCCAATCTTCCGCCAGCGCCACGGGGTCGTCTTCCCGGATCAGCTCGTCTCCCAGGGCCGAGCGGAGTTGCCAGAGTGCCTGCCGGAGTGACCCGCGGGCGCGGGTGCGGGATGAGGCTGACCAGAGGATCCGGGCCAGATCATCCCGGGGAAGGGGAGGGGACTCGAGAGCCAGCACCGCCAGGAGAGCCATGGGCTTCCCCCGGGAGAGCTCTACCTCCTCACCCCGGGAGTCCGTGACGGCCGGAGAACCCATGACGCGGAGACGGAAGGGGGGGGAGGACACCGGTCTGATCCTGCGGCTGGATTGGTGGGGTACCGAGCGACACGCCCGTGGAGACTCTGGGTCCGTCAGGGCGCCAATTCCGTCATGACGTCGCAGAATGGGGCGGGCGCAACGGATCCGTCAAGGCGACGGCGGGAGCGTGAAATGCGCAGGCCCCCACCGTGAAGGTTGGTGGGGGCCTGGCGTTAAGGCCTGAGATTCAAGCGGGTCCGGCTCAGGCCCTGGGTACCGGGGTCAGCCAGTTGAATACATCGGGACGACGCCCGGTGGCCGTGTCCAGAAGGGCCTTCTGAAGGCGAAGCGTCATGGGGCCGGCCTTCCCGGAGCCCACCGGGATTCGGTCCACGCTCCTCACCGGGGTCACCTCGGCTGCGGTGCCTGTGAAGAAGACCTCATCGGCTGTGTAGAGGGTTTCACGGGGGATGGTGCTGAAGCGGACCGGGATCCCCTCCTCCTGGGCCAGACGGATGATGCAGTCCCGGGTGATGCCATTGAGCATGGATCCGTCGATGGGAGCGGTCACCAGCTCACCGTTCCGCACCAGGAAGAGATTCTGCCCGCTCCCTTCGCTCACCAGCCCGCCGGGGGTGAGGGCGATCCCCTCGGCGAAACCATTGAGGATGGCCTCCATCTTGATGAGCTGGGCGTTCATGTAGTGCCCGCCCGCCTTGGCCTGGGTCGGGAAGGTGTTGGGAGCCGGCCGGTTCCACGAGGATACACAGACATCGACCCCAGCCTCCAGCGCACCCTCTCCCAGGTACGTCCCCCAGGGCCAGCAGATCACGTAGTTCTCCACGGGGCTCGGCAGGGGATTCACGCCGGCGGCACCCATCCCACGGAAGCTCAAGGGCCGGATATAACAGGCATCGAACCCGTTGCGGACGATGACCTCGAGGCAGGCAGCCTCCAACTGCTCCAGAGAGTAACCCAGATCCATCCGGTAGATCTTGGCCGAATCCAGAAAGCGGATCATGTGGTCTCTGAGTCTCAGCACAGCCGGCCCATCGGGGGTGTTGTAGCACCGGATCCCCTCGAAGATGGACGAGCCGTAATGCACCACATGGGACATGACATGGATGCGCGCATCGTCAAACGGGATGATCTCCCCGTTCCGCCAGATCCACTTGACCCCGTCGAAGTTCGAGCCCATTCCCCACTCCCCTGCCGGATGTTTTCAGGAGGAAGCATTCCCGGTCCCGAGCCCCGGGGGTCCGGGGCCTGCGCCGGCAACGCTGTCGAAATCGCAGCACCTGAAGGTAGCTACTGAGCAGTGGCACGGCGAGTTGTATGGAGGTTGGTGGCAGTGGACCAATGCCCGACTGTCTGCTTGGGCCGGGTCATCGTCGGCCGGCTCAGACAGGCTGTTCTTCCCATGGGATAGGGGTGAGACGGGCGGGCGGAATGAAAAAGGGGCCCGGCGCTCATGCGCCGGACCCCTTGAAGTAGCCACCGGAGGTGGTGTCGATCAACGCTTCGAATCGTTCCGGTTGCCGCGCTCCTGGGGAGCCCGCTCGTGGGTGGCGGGCACCACCACGCTGATCCCGCTCTTGTGACCCCGGGGCGCCGGATTCCGGTACTCGGGGAGGTTGTAGTTGTAGTTGCGGGAGAACCGGTTGCTGCGATATGACAGAATGGCCATGGAAGGCTCCTTTGAATTCAGGTCCTGCATCTATGTCGGTATCTTCGTCCGGTGGGTCCTTCCCACCGTCGCTTTCCCCTACGAGGGGTCGGCGAGGAAGGTTTCAGGCCTCTCGGAGTCCCCGGTCCGGTGGCCGGAAAGCCAGGGGGTGAACAGGCGGCTTTCCGGTCCGGAGACCAGGAACTGAGGCACTCCTTCCGAGACATGTAAATCTAAGGAAATCTTCCGGTAACGGAAGGCTTTCGGGCCCCCTCTTCTTCTGCTGCACTTCCCCCCGCCCGGGGTGTATTATTACCTTGATTGTCTTCGCCAAGGGGCCATAGCTCAGTTGGGAGAGCACCTGCTTTGCAAGCAGGGGGTCGCCGGTTCGAGCCCGGCTGGCTCCACTTTGCGCTGAAACGGAAGGCCCTCCAAGCACTCAGCTGCTTGGAGGGCCTTCTGGCTTTTCGGGAGTGCACGAACGGTGCGTGGGGAAGTGCGACTTCCCATTTGCCACTCCCAGCCCTCCCGTGTCGCTCCTCCACATGCCCGTTTTGCCGGTGGTCTCGAACTTTGAGGCGTAGGCTCTACCTCGCTGAACGCCTCTTCACGGAACTTGACCGGCGCCGACTGAAGCGGCCGGCCGTCAAAAGCGTCGCTGCACTCGGGGCCGCTATCAATCAGTACCTCGAGGATCGCAACTGAGACCCCTCGTCCCTCCATATGGACTGCCTCGGCCGAGGCCATTATGGAAACGGTCGAGACAGGCAATGAGACTTTGGCGACACTACACTAGAGGCTGTCCCGTCACCCCCCCGGGTCAGGGCTAGCGAAGCACGAAAGGTCCACGTCCGGCGCAACCGCCCTCTACCCCAGGATGAGACCCCGGACTGGCCCTTCT
>SKJY01000152.1 GCA_007121775.1 Gemmatimonadota bacterium | reverse complement strand
TTGCAGGCCACTTTGCACATGGGGGTGGGGCTTGGGGTGCTGCCTCCCACCGGGCTCTCCCTCCCCCTGGTCTCCTACGGTCGCTCCAATCTACTGGTGGTGATGGCGGCGGTGGGGATCTTGGTTTCGGTGGCACGGGCCGCTCCGGCTCAGTCACAGGCGAGGCCAGGGGAGGTGAGGGCATGACCGCGGTCATGGTAGAGCGATCCCGCAGCGGTGGCGCCGGGTCCGGCGCCGGGCCCGTGGTGGTCTTTTCCGGGGGGGGCACCGGGGGCCACCTGTATCCGGCGTTGGCACTGGCGGGAGCCTTGGAATCCGCTGTCCCCGGCCTGACTTCCCTCTTTGTGGGAGCGCGCCGCGGACTGGAGGCACGGGTTCTACCCCAACGGGAGAAGGATCATCTCCTGGTTCCGGTGGAAGGGTTCAAGCGGGACCGGCTCCTGGCCAATGTGCGGGTGCTCATGAATCTGGGGATCTCCTTCGTGTCGGTGCTCAGGGTCTTCCTGGTTCGGCGACCCAGGCTGGTGGTTGTGACCGGAGGATACGCCGCCGGCCCCGCCGGCCTGGTGGCGAGCCTCCTCCGGATCCCCTTGGTGGTGCAGGAGCAGAACGCCGTGCCCGGGGTCACCGCCCGCTGGCTGGCCCGCTTCGCTCGGGAGATCCACGTGGCCTTCCCGGAGGCTGCGCATCATCTCCCCGCTGCCGCTCGGAATCGGGTGCGAGTTTCCGGGAATCCCATCGAGCCGCCCACCCCTGTGGACCGGGGAGAGGCCCTGACCGATTTCGGTCTGGACCCCACCCTTCCGGTGGTTCTGGTGGTCGGAGGCAGTCAGGGCTCGTTGGCGCTCAACAAGGGGGTTATGACCGCGGTCACGGCCGCCGTTGAAGGGGGTGGGATGCCGGAGTCCAAAAGGGGTGAGCCCCTTCCGGCTCCCCCGTTCCAGCTTCTCTGGTCCACCGGGCCGGCCCATATCCAGGGGGTGGAGGAGGGACTCCGGGCGCTGGGCAGTCCGCGCTGGGTTCGTCCGGTGGCCTACATTGATGGCATGGGGCGAGCCCTTGGCATCGCCTCCCTGGCGGTGAGCCGCGCCGGGGCCATGGCCACCTCCGAGTTCCTGGCCTGGGGGATCCCCGCCATCCTGGTGCCCCTCCCCACCGCAGCGGCGGACCATCAGACCAAGAACGCGGCGGCCTTGGAGGAAGCGGGCGCCGCCGTCCTCCTCCCGGAGGATCGGCTCGAGGGGAACGACCTGCTCCGACGGATCCTCACCTTGATGGAGGCTCCCTCGCGCCTGGCGCAGATGGCGGAGGCAGCCCGTGACCGGGGTCGGCCCGACGCGGCCCGGGAGATTGCCCGGACCCTGGAGCGGTTCCTCCCTTCCAGCCACTCGCCCCAGGGGGAGGGGTCATGACCGCCCCAAGGGGAGTGGCCTGGCTCCAGGCCGGGGCGGGCCCCATTCACTTCATGGGGATCGGTGGCGCCGGGATGTGCGCACTGGCCGAGGCGGTGGCCCGGGCCGGGCGAGAGGTAACCGGGTGCGACAGCGATCCCGGGCGGTCGGCCCGGCGGCTCCAGGAGTTGGGCGTGGCGGTGGCCCATGGTCACGATCCGGCCCACGTGGCCGGGGCGGCGGCTCTGGTGGTGTCTGCTGCCATCCCGGCGGACCATCCGGAGATCCAGGCCGCCCGGGAGGCGGGCCTTCCGGTCCTGAAGCGGGCCCAGGCGCTGGCCCAATGGGTCAATCAGGGGCGGGTTCTGGGGGTGGCCGGAACCCATGGGAAGACCACCACCACCGCACTCCTCACCGAGATTCTCGCCACGGCCGGTCTGGATCCCACCGGTTTCGTAGGGGCCGAGGTGGTGGGGTGGGAAAGCAACCTCCGGCGGGGGGATCATGATCTCTTCGTGGTGGAGGCTGACGAGTACGATCGGTCGTTCCTTCACCTCCGACCCGAGGTGGCCGTGGTCACCAATGTGGAGGCGGACCATCTGGACATCTACGGCTCCGTGGAGGGGGTGAGGGAGGGATTCCGGGCCTATCTGTCCCAGGTGGTTCCAGGGGGCGCCGTGGTGGCATGCGCTGACGACCCCGGGGCCGGGGCACTCCTCCAGGGACTCCCCCGGACAGTGACCCCGGTCAGCTATGGGTTCTCCGCCGGGGCCGTCTTCAGGGGGATCGAACTCCGGTCTGAGGATGGTGGGGTTCGGTTCCAGGTGAAAGAAGAAGGGCGTGACCGCGGTCATCTCGTCGTCCGTCTTCCTGGGGTCCACAACGCACGCAATGCCCTGGCCGCCGCCGCCGCCGCCCGGCGCCTGGGGGTGGAGTGGCCGGCGATCCGAGAGGGGCTCGTTCGGTTCCGGGGGGTGGCCCGCCGCTTCCAGCGCCTCGCACCGGGTGCACCGGTGGAGGTCATCGATGATTACGCACACCACCCCACAGAGGTGGCTGCTACCCTCGCCGCCGCCCTGGCGGCCTTCCCGGGACGGCGCGTGGTCGCTGTCTTCCAGCCCCACCTCTTCTCCCGGACGCAGGCCTTCCACAGGGAGTTCGGTGAGGCGCTGGCCGGAGCGCACGTCGTCTGGCTCACCGATGTCTACCCGGCCCGTGAGGCGCCCATTCCCGGGGTGAACGGCGAACTGGTGGCTCAGTCCGCTCGGGAGGCGGGCGCCGTCGCGGTGCGGTACCACGGGGAGCTTGAGTCCCTGGCGGAGGCGGTGGCGCACTCCCTCCGCCCGGGGGACATCTGCCTTGTGATGGGTGCCGGGTCCGTGGAGCGGGTGGGCCCGGAGGTCGTCCGGCTCCTGGGAGGAGCAGGTCACGGAGAAGGACCTGGTCAGGGAGGGTCGCATGCGTAGGGGGCTGACCCTGATCGGCACCGTGGCTGTGACCATGGTCATCGCCCTGGGCGTGACCTGGCTCCCTGACGTCATGGAGAGCTCCGACTTCTTCCAGGTGACCGAGGTCGTGGTGGAGGGGACACACTACCTGGATGAGGCCAGGGTGCACGACCTATTGGATCTTCCCCCGGGGGCTTCCGTCTGGGGGGATCTGGAGGCCTGGGCCGCCAACGTACGTCGCCACGTGCTCGTGGAGGACGCCGTCATCCAGCGCCGGCTCCCCCACCGTCTGGACGTGCAGGTGGTGGAGCGCCGCCCGGTGGCGCTTCACCCGTCTCCCATCCTGGTCCCAGTGGACCGGGAGGGTCGGGTGCTCCCGGTGGACCTGGCTGTCCACCGGCTGGACCTTCCCATCATCCTCCCGACATGGGCGTCGAACGGGGGGCAGACCACACCGTCCCCGGGGATTCGCGGAGGTGTCGGTGCCGCGGGTTCGGCCCCCATGAACCCGTCCCGGATCCGCTCGCTGGCGCAAGAGGTGGCACGACTCTCAGAGATGGATCCCGGGTTCATGGCCCTGGTGTCGGAGGTGGAGATGGACGACGCCGGCGATGTGATCCTCCATCTCACTGAACCTCGGGCGGCAATCCACTACCGGGGAGCTGCGTCTCCACATGAGCTCAGGCGCAGCCTTCGCCTCCTGGATCACGCCCGTAGCCTGCGGAACGGCGAATCCCCAACTGTGGTGGATCTGCGCTTCGAGGACCGGGCAATCCTCCGTTTCGCCCGTGCCCAAGGAGGGGTGTGATGCGATCCCGACTGGTAGCAGGTCTGGACGTGGGGACGACCCGGACCTCCGCCGTCATCGGCGAGCTGGAGGCGGAGGGCCGCCGGCGCCCCGCCCTCCGAATTCTGGGGGTGGGTCAGTCCCGGACCGAGGGGGTCCGCCGCGAGGTGGTGACCCACATCGAACAGACCACCGACTCCATCCGCCAGGCCATGAAGGAGGCGGAACTCATGGCGGGCACATCGGTGGACCGGGTCTGGGCCGGGATCAGCGGCGTCCACGTTAAGGCCCGCAGCTCCATGGGGGTGGTGGCCATCAGCGGGGACGAGGTGAGCCGATCCGATGTGGACCGGGTCCACGAGGTGGCCCGGGCCGTGGCCCTTCCCGCCGACCGGGAGTTCCTCCACGCCATCCCCCAGGAGTACATGGTGGACTCGCAGCGAGGCCTGAAGGACCCGGTTGGCATGACGGGCACCCGGCTCGAGACGGAGGTCTATCTGGTGACCGCCGCCGCTTCGGCGTCCACGAACCTGAAGAAGGCGGTGGCGCGGGCCGGGTACCGGGTCCAGTCCCTGGTGCTCTCGCCCCTGGCCACCGCCCGGGCCGTCCTCACCGAAGACGAGAAGGAGGTGGGGGTGGCCATGGTGGAGGTGGGGGCCTCCACCACGCAGGTGGCGGCCTTCTACGAGGGGAAGATCCGCCACATCGCCGTTCTTCCCGTCGGTGGCAATACCATCACCAACGACCTGGTGAAGGGGCTCTCCATCCCCTTCGCCGAGGCGCAGCGGGCCAAGGAAGAGCATGCTGTGGCCTTCGCCCAGCTCGTGGATCCCCAGGAGACCGTCCCCCTCCCGGGCCCCGCTCCCGGCCAGACCAGGCATGTGGCTCGCGAACTCATCGCCCACATCGTAGAGCAGCGGCTGGATGAGATCTTCGGTCTGGTACAGCACGAGCTGGCGGCTGTGGGAATGTCGGATCGCCTCAGCGCGGGCGTGGTCCTCACCGGAGGAACCGCCTCCCTTCCGGGCACGCTTGAGATGGCGGGCCAGGTCTTCACGGCTCCGGTACGTATCGGGGTCCCCTGGGAGGGGCTCTCGGGGCTGGCTGAAGCGGTTCAGCGCCCCCGCTTCGCCACCGTCACGGGCATCGCGCTCCACGGAACGGACCGGGTGCACGAGACCGGCCAGGGAGCCACAACTCTCTCGTCGAACCTCATCTCCCGGGTGGGGGCATGGATCCGGGAGTTCTTCTGATGACTCGCGCACCCCCCCTTGCACAACCCCCGACCCCTGCTTGTAGCTTCCTGCAACCTTGTTCCCGGGAGGAGACCCCAATGATGATCTTTGAATTCGAAGAGAGCCCAGTCCAGAACGCCCGAATGAAGGTGGTGGGCGTGGGCGGCGCCGGTGGCAATGCCGTCAACCGCATGGTGGACGAGGATCTGGACGGGGTGGAGTTCATCTCCGCCAACACCGATGCCCAGGCGCTCAAGTCGTCCCGAGCCGCCATCACCCTTCAACTCGGGAAGAAGTTGACCCGGGGGCTAGGGGCCGGCGCCCGGCCCGAGATCGGGAGGCAGGCCATAGCCGAGTCCGACGAGGAGGTGCGACGGGCCCTGGATGGGGCGGATCTGGTCTTCATCACCGCCGGGATGGGCGGTGGCACCGGGACGGGCGCGGCACCCATCATCGGCGAGATCGCCCGGGAGATGGGGGCGCTGACCATCGGGATCGTCACCCGCCCCTTCTCCTTCGAGGGGCGCAAGCGGATGCGGCAGGCCGACCAGGGACTGGCGGAGCTCCGGCGCTCCGTGGACACCATGATCGTGGTGCCCAACGACCGGATCCTGTCGGTGGTGGGGAAGGGGACCACCTTCAAGGACGCCCTGAAGAAGGCGGACGAGGTGCTCCTCCACGCCACCCAGGGAATCAGCGATCTGATCCGGGTCACCGGTGAGGTGAATGTGGACTTCGCCGACGTTCGCACCGTCATGTCCTGCCGGGGACCGGCGCTGATGGGGTCCGGATTCGGAGAAGGGGAGAACCGCGCTCAGGAAGCTGCCCAGGAGGCCATATCCTCGCCCCTGCTTGACGATATCTCCATCCAGGGTGCCCGCGGTGTGCTCATCAACATCACCGGTGGGATGGACCTGGCTATTGACGAGGTCACGTTGATCTCTAACATCATAAATGAGGAGGCAGGCGAAGAGGCGGAGATCATCTTCGGGGCCGTGCACGATCCTGAGCTCGAGGGGAAGATCCGGGTCACGGTCATCGCCACCGGGTTCGATTCCGGCGACGAGTCCCAGGACAAGCAGGTGATCCGCCCCGACTTCCGTCGTGGAGGACGAGCCGCCCGCGCCACGCGGACGGGATCTTCCGCGCCCGCCCCGCGTACACCATCCGAGGCGCCTCCGCGAAAAGCGGTGGGAGCCGAGCGGCAAGCCATCACGCCCCTCAGCCGTCCTCAAGAGCGCCCCATCGACCGGGGAGCGCTCCGGGATCTGGACATCCCGACCTTCATACGCCGGCAGCTCGACTGAAGCCGGCTTGATCCATGTAAGAGACTGGAGCTGGTGCGACGCATGACGAGAAACCCCGAGCGGTCCTTTCTCCCCCTTCTCGCTGTCGTCGCCACACTGGTTCTGGGACTCTTCGTCCTCCGCCCCCTCCTGGCCGATCCGGTGCCGGACGCCGGAGAACTGGAGGCGTTGAAGGCGGCTTCGGCGGAGGACATCCGGGTGGAGGTTCTGGACCGGGGACAGACCTTCGGGGGAATCCTGTCCCGGGCGAACCTCTCGCCTTCGGAGCAGCACGCCCTTCTCCTGGCATTCCGGGAGCAGGCCAACCCGGCCCGCATGCGGGACGGGACGGAGATCACCCTCCGGTGGATCCGGGGGAATGAGGAGCTCCGCGGGGTGGAAGTGGCGCTGAACCCGGACGAACTCGTTCGC
Organism: Gemmatimonadota bacterium; assembly: GCA_007121775.1. Taxonomy (GTDB): domain Bacteria; phylum Gemmatimonadota; class Gemmatimonadetes; order Longimicrobiales; family Gaopeijiaceae; genus PWLA01. Next base: position 5,663 of record SKJY01000152.1, on the reverse strand, counting down.
CTTGACCGGGACGCGTTCGGTTGGCGCTCCTCGGTGATCGAGACTCCGGTCTGGGCCGACACCGTTATGGTGGCGGGCCTCATCGAACGGGACCTCTGGAGCGCAGTGGTGCTGAATCCGGATCTCCGGGAGATGCCCATGGGCGACCGGGCCCGGGTTATCGACCTCATGGACCGGGTCTTCCAGTGGCAGCTGGATTTCTCCCGCCAGATCCAGAGCGGAGACGCCTACCGCCTCGTCTTCGAACGGATGGTACGCCCTGACGGGTCCATGCGCACCGGACGCATCCTGGCCGCCGAACTGGTGAACCGGAACACTCCGCTTCACGCCATCTGGTTCGATCTCTACGGGGATGGGGAGGGAGGCTACTACGACCTGGAGGGCGAGTCCCTCCGCCGGGCCTTCATCCGAGCACCCCTGGAGTACCGGCGGATCTCGTCGGTCTTCACCCAGAACCGTCTCCACCCGGTCTACGGGATCAACCGGCCTCACCACGGTGTGGATTACGCGGCGCCCACCGGGACCCCCATCATGGCGACGGCCGACGGCGTGGTGACCCGTCGGGAGTTCGTGCGTGGGTACGGCAACCTCATCGACATCCGCCACGCCAACGGGTTCCTGACCCGTTACGCCCACCTGAACAGCTTCGATTCGTCGGTTCGGGTCGGCGCCCGGGTGCGGCAGGGGCAGACCATCGGGACCGTGGGGATGACGGGCACGGCCACCGGTCCCCATCTCCACTACGAGATGCACCGCAACGGGCAGCCCGTGGATCCGCTGAATGTGGACATTCCCGCCGGGGATCCCATCCCTGAGAACGCTCGGGATCGTTGGAATGACTATCTGGGTGTCCGCTTCGCCATGCTGGAGAGCCTCCCCTCGGCCCCCGATCTCCGCCTGGCCGCCGCTCAGGCGGAGCGCACCGCCACCGTGGACGACGACTGAAGCTCCTCCTCTTCGCAGGGCTTGGAGGGGTGGCGATCGTCCTCGCCGTCCTCCCCTATCTTCGGAGTGATGCGCCACCCCGGACCCGGGCCCTCCTCCTGGCGCTCCGGGCTTCCTCCCTTCTCCTCCTGATCATTCTCCTGGCCGATCTCCATCTCCCCGGTCCCTGGGGAGATGGGAGGGACACGCCGGCTTCAGCCGCCACAGAGTGGATCCTGGTGGACGGGAGTCGTGCGCTGGATGTGACGCCATTTCCGGACCCGCCGTCCCCCCCCGGCGGCCCCGGGCTGCGGAGCCAGGTGGAGGAGCGACTCCGGGCGGCTTCCCGGGCCGGAGCGGCGGTGGCGCTTCTGGGCCCTGAGCCCGAGGGAGTGGATCCCACGGAGCCCCTTCCCCCCCGCCCTGTGACCCCTGATCCCCTTCCGGCACTGGAGCGATTGGCGGAGGTGGGGGCCAGGGAGGTGACGCTCCTTTCTCCCCTCCGCTACACCGCCGCCGCCCTGGAGCGGGCCGTGCGGGAGAGCCCCGTCCGCCTGCGGATCGAACCGGTTGGCGGACTGGTGCGCAACGCCGGCGTTCGGGAGATCCACCTCCCCCAACGGGTCCCGGCCGGGGAGACAGTGGAGGGCCGGGTCACCGTTTTCGGTGAGTGGCCGGAGGCGGCCGTGGCCGCCGACACCCTCACCCTGGAGATCGCTGTGGACGGCGAGGTGGCGCTGTCCATGGACCTACCGCTGCCAGAAGCCGGCTTACCGGTGGAGGTGCCCCTGGAGCTTCCTCCCTTTCCCGATCCCGGGGACGTCCGCGTCACCGCCCGGGTGCACCTCGCCGGGGATGCCTTCTCCCAGGATGACCAGCGGATCCACCGGATGGCGGTGGGACCAGCGGAGGGGGGTGTGGTGCTGGTATCGCTGGAGCCCGATTGGGAGCCCCGGGTTCTCCTACCGGTTCTGACGGCAGCCTCCGGGCTCGAAGGGGTCGGCTTTCTCCGGGTTGCCGGCGACCGGTGGCTCCCCCTGGGGGATGATCCACCCCGGCCTCGGACGGTGGAAGAGGTGGAGCGGCGGGCGGAGGGGGCGGAGATCCTGGTCATCCATGGAGCCGGCCCGTCGCTCCCCGGCAGGCTTCAGGAGATCGTCACGGCACACCCCCGAACCCTTCACCTCCCGGCGGGCCCGGGCGGTCTCGCCCACGCCGGCCTCCTCCCTGGGGAGACACTGGCGGGGGAGTGGATGGTGCTGAGCCCTCTTCCGCCGTCCCCGGTGTCTGCCTTCCTTTCCGGGGTTGCACTGAGCGGGCTTCCTCCCCTGGAAGCGTTCCGGACCAGGGATCCGGGAGAGGGCATCCCGGCCCTTTCCCTGAGCGCCGTGGGGAGGGAGGAGGCTGCGCCCGGTCTCCTCCTGTTGGACGATCCGGAGGGGCGGAGGGCCGTGGCGCTGGCCCGGGGGTTCTGGCGGTGGGGGCACCGGGTCGGGCCTGCCCGGGAGGTCTACCGCTCCCTCTGGTCCGGGGTGGCGGAGTGGCTCACCCGGGGAGCGTCGGAGGGGATGGGGGAGGGCCTGATCCGGCCGGTCGATCCGGTGGTGGCCATGGACGCGCCGTCCCGGTGGCTGTCCAGGGTGAGTGGGGCGGCTGAGATCACCTTCATGCCGGAAGGGTTCGAAGCGGAATCGGAGACCCGGGTCCTGCAGATGGAGGTCGGTCGGGTCGCTGAAACCCGGCCCCTCCCTCCAGGCGTGTGGCGTTGGGAGGCACGGATTTCTCCCGGCGACTCGGAACCGATGTCTTCGGGGCTGCTGGAGGTGGAAGCCTGGAGCGACGCCCTCCTGCTCCCTCCCCTCGACGCCGGGGCGTTGGTGGGGCCGGCGGCGGAGGAGGCAAGGGAACCGGGAGTCGGGTTCGTGGGTGCAGGGGAGCGACCTGTTTCAACCGGCCGACCCTTGCGGACCCACCCGCTTCCCTATCTTCTCCTCATCGCCCTTCTCTGCCTGGAATGGGTTGGGCGGCGTCGGGCGGGCCTGCGCTGATCCGCCTCCAGTTCCTTCTCCCCACCCCTCAGGGCTCCATGAACGTCGGATTCATCGGACTCATCATCTTTCTCGTCGTGGGCATCCTCATCGGAGCGGTGGGGTTCAACGAGTGGGGCGGGGAGCGGGTTGCTCGCGTCGCCCGCATCGTCTTCTACCTCTTCGTGGCCGTGGTGATCTTCGGCCTCATCTTCGGTCTTATGACCGACGCTGCCCGGGTTGCGGAGTAGGGTCCGTGCCCGGGACAGCGCAGAGGGGTCGAACCTACCCTGATCCGGGCCACCGGTGCTGCCAGCGCACCACCAAGTTAGTGCGATAGGCGCCTCCAGCGTGGGACCACCCGTACCGGTCCGTGATTTCCAGCTCCAGGATCCAGGGATCCGGGGGTGACGCGGACGTCGCCCCCTCCGTCCCGCCCTGACCCTCCGGCAGCCACGCCTCCGGGACCTGGATCCGCCGGGGAGGCTCCGTATCTCCCTCCATGCGAAGGACCACGGCGCTGTTCGAGGCACGGCGCACCAGGAGCCGCCACGCCACATGGACGGGACGGGCGAGCGACCGGTCGCACTCCACCGCCACCGCCGCCTGCTCGTCCGGAAGCCGCACGGCGGTGCAGGACCCGAACCGGAAGGGGGCTGTCACCGGGGGAATCCCGGCCACCGCCGGCGGGGCAACCTCCATGGCGCCTGCTGGGCCCGGGAGGGAGCCGGAGCCCGGCTCCCCCGGTTCCCCACCCTGTCCGGCGCCCCATGGGATCTCCCAGGCGCCTTCGTAGAGGCGAATGCCGGCACCTTCCCGTGCCACCGGATCCAGCGCCCTGGCCGGGAGACCAAGTCGTTCCACCTCGACCCTTCGGAGTCGTCCTCCCGGGTCCCGGCCAGGATCCAGCCGGCCGGTGAAGCTAACCTGTGCCTGGATGGGCTCTGAAGGCGCCTCCACCACCAGCGTCCCCACCAGTAGGGCCCCGGTCTCGGGGAAGGGTCCAGTGACGTCGGCCGAGCACCCGGCCCCGGCCGCCAGGGCAACCGCGAGGGTCAGGATGGTCGCCGCCGCCCCACCCCGCCGGCGCCCCTCCACGGTGCCCCCCCTCACCGCCGCCCCCGATCCAGGAACTTGGCCTCGATCTCCGCCGGCTGGTTCCGGTGCTCTACCCCCAAGAGCCGGTAGAACCCGCCCCGGGCCGCCGGAAACACCACCGAAGGGGCAACCCAGCGCGAAGCCTCCCGACCCCACCGGTGGCGCTCCAGGATGCGACGCTCCACCGGGTCGCCCCAGACGATGGAGCCGAAATCGTACTGGAGTACGTGGACCCGTTCGTGGGGGAATACGGTGCGGAGCCGCTCTTGGGGTACGTCGGCGAGCCCCACCACCCCGGCGATGGAGATGCCGTCGGCCACACCCCCGTCCGGCCCCCGGAACTGCCGCTGCGGCGCCCGGAACACCGGCGCTCCCGCAGAAAGGGATGAGGAGAGGTCGAACTCGGTGTCCGAGCTGAGGACGAACCCCACCGTCCACGCCAGATCGTGGGCGCTCACCCGCGGATGTACCCGGATCCCCTCCTCCTGACCCCGATCCACATGGAGGCGAAGGGGGCCTACCGGGAAGATGAGGTGATCCAGGAGGGGGCGGCCCTCTCCGGCGTTCCGGACCATGGAGGCTCCCACCCCGGAGATCTGCCGTCCCACGAGCCCGGCTCCATCGAACTCCTCTGCCGCCACCCGCCGACCCAGATACGCGGTGGCGCCCCCCAGGGTCCCGGCGGCGAACCCGTCCCGGAACCTCCCTCCCTCCATCCGGCGGAGGACCCCCGCCGCCACCCCTCCGGTGAGGGCGTTGGTGCTCAGGAAGGCCACATCCCCCATCCAGCGTGGGGCGATCCACTCCCCTTCCACCGTACGCTGAAAGGGAGGGGCCTGGGCCGCCGCCGGCGCGCTCCACCCCAGGATCGCCAGGCCCAAGACCAGGAACGTGGGCAGAAGTACGGTCCGGCGGAGCGGGAACATGGACCTGGGGAGGAGGGGGCAGGTGAGAGGCGGCATCATGGGCGGCAAGGTAGGGGGGGCGGGGCGCCGCCGTCCACCGGCAGGAGGCGCCGCTGCTCTTCCCCTCTACACTCCCGGGGCACCCGGTGTACCTTACGGAGATCGAGCGGAAGGGGATCGGTCCTCGGTCCGACCCCTTCGCCCCCGGAACCTGCCGTGCGGATACCATGCGCCTCTTCAAGAAGAAGGACGAAAAGCGAAAGAGCCTCTGGCGCCGGGTCGTGGATCTGGCCCTCACCGACGTCCGGGTCATCTCGGAAGGGATGGACGACGAGTCGCTGGAAGAGCTGGAAGAGCGACTCCTGGCCGCCGACTTCGGCGTCACTGCCACCCTCAGGCTGGTGGACCATGTGGAGGACCTGGCCCGGCGCGGGAAGATCCGTGGCGGCGGTGAACTCCGGGATGCCCTGCGGGACGAGGTGGCCCGGATCCTCGACGACGGGGCCTCCACCGAGCTGGCCGAGAACTCCGGCGACGGCCCCACTGTGTATCTGATCGTGGGCGTGAACGGGGTGGGGAAGACCACCTCCATCGCCAAGCTCGCCCACCACATGATCCAGAAGGGGCGCTCGGTCCTGGTGGCCGCCGGCGATACGTACCGGGCCGGCGCCGTCTCCCAGCTCGAAACCTGGGCCGGACGGGTGGGCGC
>SKJY01000220.1 GCA_007121775.1 Gemmatimonadota bacterium | reverse complement strand
CCGGTGCACTTCCCGCTCTCGGGCCAGGACGGTCTGGATCCCGCGCCAGCCCCACCGGGACCAGGCACGACGAAGGATCCCCAGCTTCTCCGGGATGGAAAAGAGTTCGGAAAAATCGGGGAAGGGCTTCTTGGCGTGAGGGCGGAATGCGGTGCCTTCATCGGACCAGGCCTCCGAATGGAGATTCGTGACGCCCAGCTTCCGGAGATTCCGCTTCAGTTCAACCATCATGAGGGGACGGGCGCCCAGATGGCGGGCCAGCACTTCCCTACGGTCCGGCTCCACCGGGGCCTTCCAGACCAGATGGATGAGAACCACATGGCCTCCGGGACGCGTCATCCGGACAAGCTCGGCCATGGCCGCCTCCGGCTCCACCGACGCCGTGGCGCCCACCTCGGCCACCACCACGTCGAAGACCCCGTCCCGGTAGGGCAAGGCGTCCATGGACGCACATTGGAATTGTACCCGGCCCTGGAGACCCTTGGCACGTATCCTCGTCTCGGCCTGCTCAATGAGGCGCGGATCCTCGTCAACGGCGCTGACCAGAACTCCGAAATCGGCGGCGAAGTACTCTGCGGTAACGCCGGTGGCACAGGCCGCCACCAACACCTCACGTCCCTCGTCCATGTCCGTCAGTAGGGCGATCTGACGGTACAGGTCCCGACCGCCCGGCGGAAAGATGTCTCGAGGGCTCAGCCGGATGAGGTCCAGCATGGACGGACTGTCATCCGGATCCGGGCGAGCCCCGGGGGAAGAGGTCACGGGGTGGGTGTCCGACTATTCGAACGAGGGGTCCTCAGCCAGTTCCAGCTCCCTCAACGCCTCCCTGAGTCGAGCCTCGTCCTCCGGGGTGGGATCCGACCGGAACTGACGGCCCTCATCATCCTCCTCCTCGGAACGGGAGAAACGACGAGCCACGACCACCACTGTCCCGAACCCCGCCATGAGGGCGACGGGCGGAAGGATCCAAGCCCAGAGCCCGGCCCCGCTTCTGTCGGGCACCGCCTGCCATTCAGGGCCATGATTTGCCAGCATCCACGCCTTGAGCTCGTCGGCGGTCCAACCCTGGCCGGCCAGCATATGGATGGAATCACGAAGCATCCGGGACGGCTCCACAGGGCACTGGGAAAGCATCAGGCCAGGGCAATATGGGGACAGGAGCTGGTCGATGGCCTTCAATGCCTCCGGGTGGGGCTCGTAGGTGCCCTCAACACCCTCGGGGATCTGGGCACCCAGGGCTCCGGCGGTCAACCCCAGGAGCAGGACGAGATTAAGGATGGTGCGCATGGATGGAACCTCCCTCAACGGGTCGCAGGATCCGGGGTGGAGCTTCCACGGTTGGCACTCCCCTCCGAAGCCGGGCCAACTCACAATATTGCCCATGAGAGGTTACCCCTCAAGCGCCCGACGGATCGCTCCCCCGCTCCAGGGGCACTCCGGCAAGGGCCCGGAGGGTGGCCACCACCGCCGCTCCCGTGTCTCGTGGATGGTAGCCCCCCTCCAGCGCCGCCACCACTCGCCCGCCACACGATTGCTCGGCCCACTCCAGTACCCTCCGGGTCAGATGGTGGAAGGTATCCGGCGTGAGGCGGAGGCCACCCAGGGGATCCGCCGCCAGCCCGTCGTAGCCGGCGGAAACCAGGATGAAGTCGGGGCGAAAACGGGCTCGAGCCCGTTCCAGGGCCTCCTGGAAGGCATGCAGATAGGCCTCGGGTCCGGTCCCCGCCGCCAGAGGCACGTTGAGTGTCGTTCCCACGCCGTCCCCTCCTCCCTCCTCGTGAGCGGCCCCGGTACCGGGGAAGAGCGGCACCTGATGCAGGGAGAGATAGAAGACCCTGGGATCGGTCCAGAAGATCTCCTGGGTGCCGTTCCCATGGTGGACATCCCAGTCCACGATGGCCACCCGCTGGGCCCACCCCCGATCCAGGAGGTAGCGCGCCGCCACCGCCACATGGTTCACCACGCAGAACCCCATAGCCAGATCAGCGGAGGCGTGGTGGCCCGGTGGACGGGTGGCCACGAAGGCGTTCCGGAGCCGCCCCTGTGCCACCTCCTCCACGGCCTCCAGGAGCGCTCCGGTACTCCCCGTGATGGCCTCCCAGGAGGCCTCACAGACCAGCGTCTCGGACCCCACCACCCGGGGGGTGACCCCCGCAGCCATGCAGACCTGGTGCACTCTATCCAGGTACGCGGCGTCGTGGACGGCGGCCAGGGCGGACAGTGGGGCAGGCTCGGCCTCCCTCTGCTCCACCAGACCGTGGAGCGCCAGGAGGTCCCGCCCCACGGAGGACGCAAGGGTGCGCAGGCGGCCCTGATGGTCCGGATGCCCCCAACCGGCATCGTGAAGGGCAGCTGCGGGGTGGAGGAAGAACCCCGAGGGCAGGGCCGGTGCACCCGATGTCATGGGGTTCTCGCCCGTCAGGGAGTCGGTGCCGAGGACTGCGCCGGTGCCGATGGTTCACCCGGCGGTTCGGTGGGCACGGAACCATGCCCGGTCCCCACCCTCTCCTGGAGGGAGCGAACCCGATGGGGGAGGGCTCGGAGCGCCAGGATGGCGTCGCAGGCGGCGTTGGTGGCCGACATGGTGGTCAGGTAGGGGATCTTGTAGGTGATGGCCGCCCGCCGCATGGCATAATCGTCATACTGGGACTTCTTCCCCAGGGGCGTGTTCACAAGGAGGTCCACCTCCCCACTGACGATGGCGTCCACAATGTTGGGCCGCCCCTCGTTCACCTTGTAGATCCGCTCGCTGGGAAGGCCCAGTTGGGTCAGGTACTCATGGGTTCCCTTGGTGGCCAGGATCCTGAACCCCAGATCGTGGAAGCGTCGGAGGATAGGCGTTACGGTGGGCTTGTCCCGGTCGTTCACCGTTACCACCAGGGTCCCCGCCTCCAGGGGCAGCACATTGTACGCCCCAGCCTGGGCCTTGGCGTAGGCCATCCCCAGGGAGTCGTCGAATCCCATGACCTCACCGGTGGAGCGCATCTCCGGCCCCAGGAGGATGTCCACGTCGAAGCGATTGAAGGGGAGGACCGCTTCCTTCACCGCCACACCGGGAACCTGGGGTTCGGCGGGAACCTCCAGGGACTGTATGGTCTCTCCCGCCATGATCCGGGCCGCAAGACGCGCCAGAGGCACGCCCGTAGCCTTGCTTACGAAGGGGATGGTCCGGGACGCCCGGGGGTTCACCTCCAGGACGTACACCTTCCCGTCCCGAATGCCGTACTGGATATTCACCAGCCCCACCACTCCCAACTCGAGGGCGAAGGCCCGGGTGAGCTCCCGGATCCGGTCCAGCTCCTCGGGCTCCAGGCGGTAGGGGGGCAGGACACACGCCGAATCCCCCGAGTGGACCCCTGCTTCCTCGATGTGCTGCATGACCCCACCGATGACGACATCGGTGCCGTCACTGAGGGCGTCCACATCGGCTTCAAAGGCGTCTTCCAGGAAGCGGTCGATGAGGACCGGGTGGTCCGGCGATGCCTGCACCGCCCGCTCGAAGTAGCTCTCCAGGGAAGCGTCGTCATAGACGATCTCCATCCCTCTGCCACCCAGGACGTAGGAGGGCCGGACCAAGACGGGATACCCCACCTCGGCGGCCACCCTTCGCGCCTGATCCAGCGAGGTGGCCACACCGTTGGCGGGCACCAGCGCACCGACCTGACGACAGACCTTCTCGAACCTCTCCCGATCCTCGGCCCGATCGATGGCGTCCACCGACGTTCCCAGGATGGGGACGCCTGCCCGCTCCAGCCCTTCCGCCAGGTTCAGGGGCGTCTGCCCCCCGAGCTGGACGATGACCCCCACCGGTTTCTCCCGGTCCACGATCTCCAGAACGTCTTCCAGGGTCAGGGGCTCGAAGTAGAGACGGTCGGCGATGTCGAAGTCCGTGGAGACGGTCTCGGGGTTCGAGTTCACCATGATGGTCTCATACCCGGCCTCCTTGAGCCCCAGTACGGCCTGCACGCAGCAGTAGTCGAACTCGATCCCCTGACCGATGCGGTTCGGCCCGCTCCCCAGGATCATCACCTTCTGCCGGTCCGAGGGCTCGGCCTCGTTCAGCGTCTCGTAGGACGAATAGAAGTAGGGGGTGGCGGCAGGGAACTCGCCTGCGCAGGTATCCACCACGTTGTAGGTGGGGCGGATCTCCGCCTCCCACCGGCGGGTCCGGACGGCCTCCTCCTTCTCTCCCCGGAGGTCGGCGAGTTGGCGATCCGAGAAGCCCTGCTGCTTCATCCAGCGGAGTTCGGTGGGGCCCACCTCGTCCAGGGCGGTGTACCACACCTCCATCTCGACGATCTCCAGGAGCTGGTCCAGGAACCACGGATCGATGCGGGTGGCCTCGTGGATTTCCTCCATGGTGGCGGGACGGGCGGGATCATCCGCATCGCCTTCCCAGGCCAGGAGGTCCTCCATGGCCCGCTTCAGCTGGAAGGGCCGTTCGGTGGTGGGCCGGCGCATGGCCGCCAGGAGGGATTCCCGGTCAGCGGCCTCCAGCCCGTCCTCAGCCAGGGTCTTGCCCCGGACCCACCCGGCCCGTCCAATCTCCAGCCCTCTGAGCCCCTTCTGCCATGCTGACTTGAAGGTCCGGCCGATGGCCATGGTCTCGCCCACCGCCTTCATCTGCACACCCAGGGTGGGGTCCGATCCCGGGAACTTCTCGAAGGCGAATCGTGGGAACTTGGCCACCACGTAGTCCAGCGTGGGCTCGAACGAGGCCGGGGTCGTCTTCGTGATGTCGTTGGGCAGCTCGTGGAGCCGGTATCCCACCGCCAGCTTGGCCCCCACCCGGGCAATGGGAAAGCCTGTGGCCTTGGAGGCCAGCGCCGACGAACGGGAGACCCGGGGATTCATCTCGATGACCAGAATCTCCCCGGTCTCAGGGCTCACAGCGAACTGGATATTGCACCCCCCCGCCTCCACCCCGATCTCCCGGATGATGGCGATGGCCGCATCCCGCATCCGCTGGTATTCCACATCGGACAGGGTCTGGGCCGGTGCCACCGTGATGGAGTCGCCGGTATGGACGCCCATGGGGTCGAAGTTCTCGATGGAGCAGACGATGATGACATTGTCCTCGCCGTCCCGCACCACCTCCAGTTCGTATTCCTTCCACCCCAGCACGGAGCGATCGATGAGGACCTCGGTGATGGGTGAGGCATCCAGCCCCCGGCGAACGGCGTGCTCGAACTCTTCCCGGTTGTAGGCGATGCCCCCGCCCGTTCCCCCCAGCGTGTAGGAGGGACGGATGATGGCGGGGTAGCCGGTGTCCTCCACGATCTCGAGCGCCTCGTCCAGCGTCCCGGCGAAGCCGCCGTGGGGAACCGCCAGGCCGATCCGGTTCATGGCCTCGGTGAACTCCTCCCGATCCTCGGCCATGGCGATGGAGCGGGCGTTGGCCCCGATGAGCTCGACCCCGTACTCCTCCAACACCCCCTTCTCCGCCAGCTCCATGGCGATGGTGAGGGCTGTCTGCCCTCCCATGGTGGGGAGGATGGCATCGGGGCGCTCCACCTCGATGATCCGGGTCACCCACTCCGCCGTCAGGGGCTCGATGTAGGTACGATCCGCCAACTCCGGGTCCGTCATGATGGTGGCGGGATTGGAATTGACCAGCACCACCCGGTACCCTTCCTCTTTGAGAGCCCGGACCGCCTGGGTTCCGGAGTAGTCGAACTCGCAGGCCTGGCCGATCACGATGGGGCCGGACCCCAGGATCATGATGGTCTCGAGATCATCTCGTCTTGGCACGTGGTCCCATCCGGAGAGGGTGGAGAAGGAACTTGAGGTGAGGTCAGGCGCGATGCGCGGTGTGGACGGTCAAATCTGCGAACGGGGCGAGCGACATCGGTCGCCCGCCCCGCCCTACTTGTCCGATTCCTTCCGGATCGCAGCCAGGATCGTCAGGGCGCATCCGCCCCAGACGACGGTGAGGATCACGATCATGGTGACCCAGGTTGCCGTGGTCATACGCAATCTCCCGTCGGAAGACCTGGTCCAGGTGGGGGTCGAGGCACGGCTCTTCCCCGCACCGATCCCGGAACCGGGGTAAACTCGACCCGGAGGGCTCCGAAATCAAGGCGCTCCCCTCCCTGGACCTTCCCCATTGTTCCTCAGGTGCCAGGGGGAAGGAGACTGGGAAAGTCCCGCCCCCCCTCCCGGGCGCCTACCTGCGGAGCCGGATCCGTTCCTGGCCGGTGGGCACCACGTTCCCGTCATCGGAGTCCGCCAGCTCCACGATGGTGAAGGTGGGGGCCGGGCCGTCGCGGTCCGCGAGCCGGACCCCGAAGACGAGAGGCCCCTCCCCCGGCTGAATCACCACGAAGCGGATGCGCTCCTGCTCCACCTCCCGGCTCCAGATCCGGGTGCCGGCCACCTCCACCACGCCCTCCACTCCCTGCCCCGAGACCTCCAGCACCGCCGCCCCATAGGGCGCGGCCGGCCCCTCCACCACCGCCTCCACGACCCCAGGGCTGGCCCGATCCCGGTCACACCCCCCCAGGAGGACCAGGGCGGGAACGATTGCCAGCATGACCAGAAGCCCTCCCCGTCGCCGACTCATGGGCCGCCCTCCCCATGGGTGACCAGAAAACGCCGAAGATCACCCACGTCGTAGCGGCCGTCCCGATTCCCGTTCCGATCCAGGAACTCCCGTTGCGCCGCCGTCAGGGGCGAGGATTCCCCTGGCCGGAGGAAGTGGTCCACCAGACGCTCAATGGCCACCCCCGGCTCCACCCGGGCCGAAAGGTCGAAGACCACATCATGAGGGGCCGCCCCCCGAAGCCGGATCCCGGTGATGGTCACGCCGAAGGGCTGCCCCCGGTGGGTCCAGGCGGCGGGCTCGGTGGCGAAGTGGAACTCCGTATTCGTCCGGACACAGGGCAGGTTGGGACGGAAATAGTCGAAGTAGTCGTCCTTTATGCAGCCGGGGAAGGGATCCCCAGGGTCACCGTGACTGGCGCCGGCGCCGGCCAGTTCGTTTCTGCCGTCGGCCTGCCTGAGCCAGACTCCCAGGCGCCCGGGGTTGTTGTTCACCGTATTCGAAGACCATGCGTCCGATACGGTGGCCGGATCCACATGCCAGATGAGCAGGCCAGGCTCCCAGAGGTTGGCGTCCGAACCGATCCGCTGACGATTCTCCAGGAGGAGGTACTCGCCGGAACCGTCCTGGGCCGGCACCCGGAAGACGCGCCCCGACGTCTGCACCGGGGGAAGCGCCACCTCCCCGAGCACCTCCCCAGGCGCCACATCCACGATGTCCACCCACCCCAGCATGGCCTTGCTCCATGCTCCCATGTGGCAGGGCCGCGCTGCATCCTCACCCTGGCACCCCCACGTCCCGCTCCCCATGAGGTCCCAGCGCCCGGCGCCCCGCACCGCCGTCCCTCTGGTCCCGTAGAGATCCGGGAGCCCGAAACCATGGCCCAGTTCATGGGCGAAGACCCCGATCCGGTTGATGGCGCCCTCGCTACCGCAGGCCAGGACCGGCTGGATGATGTAGTCGTTCACATGGATCACCCCGGTCCCATGGGGATTGGGGGTGGAGGTGGGGATCCCGGGGTCCAGCCGACCCTGGGAAGCGGAACGGAGATTCCAGCGGTGGGACCAGATGTTCTCCCTGGCGCCGCACTCGGCGCCGGCGCCCGGGTGCATCACCGCCAGCACGTCCACGAATCCGTCGCCGGTGTTGTCAAAACGGCTCCAATCCACCCCCTCGGCGTCCAACCGTCGGACAACATCCTCCACGAAGGCGGCGACGCCCCGGTCCGGACTCGAAACGAGACCACTCGCCCCCAAGGTGACCTGACTTCTCTCCAGCCCGGTCCGCACCCAGGGGAAGGTCTCCCCCCGGAGGTCCACCCTTCCACCCGACATCTCGTGGTAGAGCTCCGGGAGGGTCTGGGCATACGAGTTGGGGCCATCGAAGAACTCCCGCTGCACCGCCTGGGTTGGGAACGGGGCCTCCTCCGGCCAATCGGCGTAGAGCCCCAGGACCAGGGGAAAGCGGAAGATCCCCACCAGGGGGACATCCCGAGGCCCTAGACTCCGGACCCGATCACCCTGCCGGAGGATCAGGTCCGGAAAGCGGCCGCCGCGAAGGGTCTGGAGGTGCAGAAGCCGCTCACTTCCCTCCCGCTGGAACTGAAAGGAGCGGGCATCGCGCCCCACCTGCGCCCAGTAGGCCTCCGGGAGAGCAGTCCCGTACCGCTCCGCCAGCTTTTCCACATCCTGGGCCATGGCCGCGTCCGGACCCGCCAGCGCCAGGGAGGCGGCCAGGAGGAACCCCATGATGGGGGCGGGGAGGCGAAAGGGACCCATGAGAGGGCTCAGGCCAGGGAGTAGAGAGGCTCGAAGCGGGCGGTGAAGTGGCGCAGCACCGGCGCCTGATAGGTGAAGCGAAAGCCCCCCACCCTCTCCCGACGCTGGGCGAATGCCAGGATCGCCTCCACCATGTAGTCCACATGGCTCTGGGTGTAGACCCGGCGAGGAAGGGCCAGCCGCACCAGTTCCATGGGGGCCGCCGACTCCTGACCGGTCTCCGGATCCCGCCTTCCGAACATGACGGTACCCACCTCCACGCCCCGGATCCCACCTTCCAGATAGAGTTCGGCCACCAGGGTCTGGCCCGGGAGCTCCAACGGCGTCACGTGGGGGAGGAAGGCCGCAGCGTCAATGTAGACTGCGTGCCCTCCGGGGGGCTGGACGATGGGAACCCCTCCGGCGGCGATGGCCTCTCCCAGATAACGGACCGAGGCCAAACGGTACTCCAGGTAGTCCTCTTCCAGCACCTCCCGGAGGCCGATGGCGATGGCCTCCAGGTCCCGCCCTGCCAAGCCGCCGTACGTGGGGAAGCCCTCGGTGAGAATCAGGAGGTTGCGCTGCTGCCTGGCCAGCTCCTCATCCCGGGTGGCCACGAAGCCCCCGATGTTGGCCAGGCCGTCCTTCTTGGCCGACATGGTGCACCCATCGGCCCACGAGAAGATTTCCAGGGCGATCTCCCGGACGGATCGATCCTCGAAGCCCTCCTCCCGCAGCTTGATGAGGTAGGCGTTCTCGGCGAAGCGGCAGGCGTCCACGTAAAGGGGGATCCCGTGACTGCGACACACCTCCGCCACCGCCCGCACGTTGGCCATGGAGACGGGCTGACCGCCCCCGGAGTTGTTGGTCATGGTGAGCATGACCAGGGGGATGCGATCCACCCCCTCCTCCTGGATGAGGGCTTCGAGCCGGGCCACATCCATATTCCCCTTGAAGGGGTGGACATCCGAGGGCCGGAGCCCCTCCGGCACCAGGAGATCCACGGCCCGGGCTCCTACCGCCTCCACATTGGCCCGGGTGGTGTCGAAATGCGTGTTGGAGGGGACCATATCGCCCGGGGAGCAGAGGGTCTGGAAGAGGATCCGCTCCGCCGCCCGACCCTGGTGGGTGGGAATGACGTACTGGAAGCCGAAGACCTCCCGCACCGCTTCCTCGAACCGGTAGTAGGAGGGGCTCCCGGCGTAGGACTCGTCTCCCCGCATCATGCCGGCCCACTGCTCGGCGCTCATTGCAGACGTGCCCGAATCGGTGAGAAGGTCCAGGAGCACGTCCTCACTCCGGAGAAGGAAGACGTTGTGACCTGCCTCACGGAGGAGGTGGAGCCGCTCGTCCCGGGTGGTCATCCGGATGGGCTCCACCACCTTGATGCGGAAGGGCTCGATGATGGTGCGCACAGGCCTACCTCCTCACGTCTTCGCCGCGGATCCCCAACTCCTCTCCCCGGGCCCGGAGACCATCGATGACGTTCTGGATATGCTCCGCCGGCTCGAGCCCGATGAGTTCCATACCCCGCATCACCTCCTCACGGCTCACCCCTGCGGCGAAGGCCTTGTCCTTCAGCTTCTTCCGGACGGAGCGGGGGGTAAGGTCATCCACCCCGTTGGGGCGGACCAGGCAGCACGCCACCACCAGCCCGGAGAGTTCGTCGCACGCCACCAGAACCCGGTCCAGCTCGCTTTCCGGCTCCACCTCGGTGTACTCGGAGCGGTGGGCCAGGATGGCCTGGATGACCTCGGGCGGGTAGCCCCGTTCCCGGAGGAGGTCCACCGCGTCCAGGGGGTGGCGTTCCGGATTCCGCTCCCAGTCCAGATCGTGGAGGAGGCCGGCGAGACCCCAGAGCTCCTCATCTCCACCCCGAAGGCGGGCGTAGTGACGCACCGCTGCCTCCACGGCGAGCATATGGGTCTTGAGGCCATCGGTCTCCACCCAGTCGTCCAGGAGGGCGAGGGCTTCGGCGCGGGTCGGTATGGACATGTTGGCTCTGGGGGAAGGAGTGCAGAAGACTGTGTGTGCCCGCCGCGGAACACGGGTGTCATGGGCAGCGGTGAACCCGAAGGCTTAC
Source organism: Gemmatimonadota bacterium (assembly GCA_007121775.1). GTDB lineage: Bacteria > Gemmatimonadota > Gemmatimonadetes > Longimicrobiales > Gaopeijiaceae > PWLA01. The sequence continues at coordinate 1,872 of SKJY01000220.1, read as the reverse complement.
CCGGGCTCGCCGGCTCCGCAAGTGCGGCCTTCTTTGTGGGCAGGGGTGCAAAGGGCGCCGCGTGGATGAGCGGTGGGCAGAAGGGGACACAGGGGCTTCGCTTTTTCCTCAGAAGAGCCAGGTTATTGTGCAGCCTGACACAGCCACCCGCCTTCGCTGGACGCTTCGGATCGGAGAATCCCCCGCCCGGGGGACCGCAGCGGCTCCAGCCGGCCGACCCAGGAGCCTACCCAAAATGGATAAAGGCCAATCCAGTCAGGATCTGAGGCGGGATCTCGGGTTCTGGGATGCCCTCACCATCGGTGCCGGCACCATGGTAGGAGCAGGCATCTTCCTCCTCTCCGGTGTGGCCCTCCAGGAGGCCGGGCCTGCCGCCATCCTCGCCTTCCTCGGCGCCGGTGTGGTCTGCATGATCACGGCGGCTAGTGCGGCGGAGATGGCCACGGGAATGCCCACGTCCGGTGGAGACTACTACTTCGTATCCCGGTCCCTGGGGCCGGCGCTGGGCGCCATTTCCGGGGTGGGGATCTGGTTCAGTCTCACCTTCGCCATCGCCTTCTACCTCTTCGGAATGGGGGAGTACGTCTCCCGTTTTCTCCCCATAACGCCATTCTGGGCCGCTCTCATCGGTGGTGCCCTCCTGACGGCCCTCAATGTGACCGGCGCCAAGCAGTCGGGACGGACGCAGGTCGTGCTGGTCCTCGTCCTCCTGGTGATCCTGGGGGGCTTCGCCATCATGGGCCTCACCCGGGTAGATCCCCAGAACCTCCTTCCCTTCTTCCCCCTGGGCACGAGTCCGCTGCTACCCACGACGGCGCTGGTCTTCGTCTCGTTCCTGGGATTCGTCAAGATTGCGGCAGTGGCGGAAGAGATTCGGGATCCGGCCCGCAACCTGCCCCGGGCCCTCATCGGATCCGTGTTCCTTGTGACGATCCTGTACGTCCTTATCCTGGTGGTGGTAGGAGGCATATTCTCACAGGCCACCCTCGCCGGCGTACCCGATCCCCTCGCCGCAGCCGCCGGAGTCATCCTGGGTGGGGCCGGCGGGGTAGTGATCGTGGTGGCAGGGCTTCTCGCCACCATCTCCTCGGCCAACGCCAGCATTCTCTCTTCGTCCCGGATCAACCTGGCCATGGCCCGCGATCGCCTGGTGCCAGGCTGGCTGAGTGCGATCCACCGCCGCCTCATGACCCCTCACCGGGCCATCCTCCTCACAGGTGGCTTGGCCATGGTCTTCCTCCTGGTGGAGAGTCTGGAAGACCTGGCCAAGATCGCCAGCTCCCTTCAGCTCTACAGCTACGCGGCTCTGAACCTGGGATGCGTCGCGCTCAGGGCGTCGGCCCCCCAGTGGTACAAACCCACCTATCGTGCACCGGGTAGCCCCCTTCTCCAGGTTGCCGCGGCCGTCGCCTGCATCGCCATCATCGCCGCCTCCGGCCCCTTCGCCCAGATCGCGGTGGCCATCCTCATCGTGGCGAGCCTGCTCTGGTATCTCACATGGGGCCGAAGCCGTGTGGAGATCGAGCATGGCCTGGGACCCCTCAGGGTGCGCCTCTCCCAACTGGGGCCGCTGGCTTTCTTTCAGCCTGCGGAGATCCACCGGCCTGCAGGTCCCGATTCACCCCGGATCGCACCGCAAGCTCGAGCGCCGGTGCTGGGGACCGAAGCACCCCGGAACGTTGCGGTGGCTCTGGCCAACCCGGCCCACGGGGGGTATCTCCTCCACCTTGCCCGCATGATCGCCACGGGAGCCGCAGAAGGCGGATCGGTCAGGGGGATCCATCTGGTTCGGGTCCCTCTCCAGACGCCGCTGTCCCAAGCCCGTGCCTCGCTGGAGCGGCAGACCGGGCCACGGGCGGATGTGAAGGCCGG
>SKJY01000311.1 GCA_007121775.1 Gemmatimonadota bacterium | reverse complement strand
CGAAGGTCACACCAGTTACCCGGGAAGCCGCTTCTGACGCGATGGATCCCACTACCTCCGAGCGCAGATGTTCGTTTCCGTTCCGGCACCCGGCGGTCCCGTCTTCGAAATCAAGGAGGGCTACAGCGCCGTGCTGCCAGAGGCCGTCCTGCTCCAGCTCGAGCGGCACGGAAGAACCGTCATCCAGGGTTACCTCTATCTGGGACACATAGAACCGAAGATCCCGCGGTTCGATGGTCGAATTGGCGGAGCCGATCCCGTGGTACTGGGTCCCGCATGCGAAGGGGAGCTCACCGACGCGGGCGTCGAATTGGAGGGAGATGGTGGTCCGGTCGCCGGGATCGCCGGAAGACGGAGCAGGATGGGCGTCATCCAGTGAACTTGTTGGACCGAACGAGAGGGCCATGACGCCGACGAGAACCAGGGGGGTGTGGATCATGACGATCCTCCTTACGGAGTTGGCGGGAGGCGAGGGGACGGGGAGTCAGCGTCCCCTCGCCTCTCCGCCTTGAGATTCAGAAGCTGATCACGATGTCCGCTTCCATGAACATGGGAACGGTCTGCTCCGGCCCAGCGAGGATGAATCCCTCCCGGAAGCCGGCTTCATCAACGCCTGCCAGGCCGGCGCAGTGGCCGCAGACGAGGAAGCGCCCGCCCTCCGCGACGAAGTCCCGAACGATGACCTCCAGGTCCGAGTCGGCGTACCGGAAGAGGGGCTGCCGGGTCTCAGCCATCCGAACGGCGTTGCGATCGAGGTAGATGGTCACCGTGGCCCCGGCTTCTTGCAGGCGGGAAGCCAGATTCAGACCCATCAGGGCCGATTGCACGTCCTCGTTGTAGCTGCCTATGTGGACGACCACATTCTTGTCCTGCGCCTCGACGGCGGGCGGGGCCACAAGTAGCAGGGCGAAGACCGCGGCCAGGAGCGTCAGGGCGGGGGTGATGCGTCTTGAGAGGTTCTGCTGGTTCATGGTCAATTTCTCCATAGAAATGTGATGTAGTCGGGTCCAAAGGAATCGGTGCGATCCTCCGGACACATCTATTCGGTCAACCGGGCCACCTGAGCCTCGATTCGTTCCAGTTCGCTGGGAACCATGGGGTCGAACTCCCCGATCCAGCGGTGGGCGATGACCCCGTCCGGGCCGATGAGGAAGGTTTCGGGGACGCCCAGGGTGCGGAACCGGCTCATGATGGTCTGATCTGGATCCAGGAGGATGAGAAAGGAGATGTCGTGCTCCTCCACGAACCGCCGCACCTGCGGCGCGGCGGAGCCCCGGTCCACGCTGGCGCCCACAACGCGGACGCCCCGGTCCCGGTACGTGCGCTCCAGACGATCCAGGGCAGGCATCTCCCGGATACAGGGAGCGCACCAGGTGGCCCAGACGTTCAGGACCACCACCTGGCCCCGCAGGTCTTCCAGCGAGACGACCTCTCCATCCAGTGTCCGGCCTTCCCAGGCGGGCGCCGGGTTCCCGGGGGTCGGGGGGAGGGCTCGCGGTGAGTTCCCGTCGGCATCGCCACACCCCGTCACCAGAAGCAGAAGGAGCGGGGCAAGAAGCGCCGAAGCCCGCTGACGCGGGCGTCGGGCACGTCGGGATGCTTCACCCCCACGGGACGTGCATGAGGTCATTGCAAGCTCTCCAGGTCGATGCGAGCCAAACCCATCTCTTCCCTTCCGTCGCGACTCTGGGTCCAGGCCAGAACGACGCGATTCGCGTCCAGTCGAAGGAGTTGGGGGTGGGTCCCTCCGTCCGAGCCTTCCACTTCCAGTGAACCGAGCACGGTTCCGGCGTCGGAGAGTCGGGTCACCACGATGACGCGCCGCCCGTCTTCGGCGACGTTCTGAGCCACCACCGCCCCACCGGTGGGGAGGGCCACCACAGAGGGGTGAGCCACACCCACCGCATCCCCTGTGACCACCGGGAAGGGCTCAGAGAAGGTATGGCCCTGGTCGTCGCTCCAGGCGTAGTAGACGCCGATCCGGTCCGGGGCGCCGGTATACCAGGCGGTGTGCAGCACACCGTTCCCGTCCATGTCCAGTCCAGGGCCGGAGTGGGGGCAACCGGGAAACTCCCACTCATCGGGGTGGATGACCCGGGGCCGGTCGGAGTCGCCATTGGGCGATGCGCCGTTGGGCCCGAGTACATCCTGGAGGATTGGGTCCCGCAGGCTGCCCGGGAAATGCTCCCTCCACCCCCCGAGCATGCCACCGTCCGAGGTCCTGACCAGGCTGATCCGGCAGCAGGGACAGGCCCGACCCTCGATGCGGCGATTCTGCGCTTCCCACGTCTCGCCCAGGTCATGGGAGACGGCGGCGAAGACGGTGGCGTCGCCGTCGTGGGGGTCCCCTTCATCAGCGAAGATTTCGGGGGTCCGCGCCGCCTCCTCGGCGGTCAGGCCCGATTCCACGGCACGTTCCACCCGGCGGGCGTCCCGCTCCCGTCCGTCGAGCCAGGCGACCACCAAGGTGGATCCGCCGTCCCAGCCCGCTCCGTGGAAGGTGTTGGCTCGGGGCGGAAGGGAGGCCCAGGCGAGATCATCCTGGAGGGCGATGGCCTGGGACCAGGTTTCGCCCCCGTCGGTGGAGCGGGCGAAGAGGAGGTCGCTGGCGCCGAACCGTCGCCCTTCCACCTCCATTCGGTTGTTCCAGAAGGTGGCCAGCACACCTCCTGTGGCCACGAGCCGGGGGGCCCCCTCGGCGTGGGGGTGGAGCTGGCCGGGCTCGTGATTCACCCGGACCGGCTCGGAGAAGGTGGCCCCGGCGTCCCCGCTCCGGGCCACGTAGAGATTCCATTCTCCCTCGTGGTGGCTGCCTCCCCAGGCCATGACCAGTTCGCCGTTGGTGGGATCCAGGGCCAGGGACGGGTCGGCGGTCTGTTCGAATCCAGCCAGGGCCGCGGGTGCCAGCGACGTCACCCGAAGGTGCTCGTTCGCTGAAGACTGCTCCCCGGCGTCGCATCCGGCCATCCCGAGGGCGATGCCAACGGAGGCCGCCAGGGCAACCGGGGTCCACCGCATCCGTCGTGAGCCCAAGGGTCCGGTTCCCAGCTGGACCCGGCTCATTGGGCCCACCGGTAGCGGAGGCCCAGGAAGACGGCGCGGGGCTTTCCGGGACTGAGTTCCTCGCCCCGGAAGGCGTTGAAGCTGGCCCGCTCGGCGTAGGCCTCGTCCGTCAGGTTCAGGACCCGGGCCTGCACCGAGACCCCGGCGGCCAGGGGTGCCTCGGCCCGGAGGTTCCAGAGGGTGTGACCCTCGTAGCGGTTCTCGTTCTCCGGGTCCATCCAGAACTCACCCATCCGTACCCACTCGAGCTCCACGTGTCCGGCTGCGAGGAAGGGAAGGGGGGTCCTCAGGCGGGCCGACGCCAGGTCCCTGGGCGCCTGCTGCATGAGATTCCCGCTGAAGTCCTGATCGGATCGGGGCCGCCACTCCAGGTAGCGGTGGGAAGCTCGCGTCAGCGTGGCGTCGGCGCGCACCCCACCGGGAAGTGAGGCGCTGATTCCAGCTTCCACCCCCCGGTGACGGGTTCGTCCGGCGTTGAGGCTCTCCCTGAGACCGTCCTCGGGTCGGATGAAGCTCAGGATGTCATCGCGCACATCCATGGTGAAGAGAGACAGCTCGTAGCCGAAGGTGCCGGCGATCTCTCCCCGAACCCCTCCCTCCAGACTCCGGCTCTTCACCGGCTCGAGGGTCACCGTGCTCTCGGCGGCGCCCTGCCGGAAAAGCTGCCCCTCAGAGGGGGAACGGAAGGATTCACGGAAGGAAGAGAACAGATTCACTTCCGGGCGAAGGGCCAGGGCCGCGCCCAGCGAGGGCCCCAGGTTCGAGTACCGGACCGAGGTGTCGGCGGGCCGGCGGTGCGGACCCTCGCTCAGCGCCGGAAGAGACGATGTATAGTCGAAGCCCACCCGGTCGAAGCGGAGGCCGGCGGTGAGGTGGAGGGGGGCCACCGGGTTCAGGCTGAGTTGGGCGTAGGGCGAGATCCCCAGGAAGACGGCCTCATAGTCGTAGATCCGCTCCCCCCGCTCCCAGTCGGTGATAAAGGGCCCCTGCCGAGTGATCACGATCCGGTCTTCCTCGCGGGACCCGGGGCTCCGGTCCAGATCCGTCCCGACGGTAAGCCGAGCCGGGCCGCCCAACTCCCCCAGGTCACGGTGGTAGCGGAGCATGAGCCCGGTGGAGCTGTGCCCGGTCCAGAAGATGACCGGGTCGAAGTTCAGCATCCACGACGGCATCAAGTCCAGAGTATTCCAGCGGACGAAGGGGGTGACCTCGAGGGCAGAGGAGGCCGTGCGCCTCTCGAAGCGAGACGCGACCCGAAGCGCGTCTACCGATCGGAAGGTGATGGGGTGGTAGTTCACCGAGGGGTCATTTGCCAGATCGTCCCGGCTCACCACCGACGGGTCCTGCTGATTGACGCTGGACCAGGTGGCGGTGGTTCGGAGGCTCATTCCGCTGCCCAGGGCCCGGTCCCACCGGAGGGTGGCACTCTGCCGGTCGTACTCGGCGGAATCCCTCCAGTCATCTCCCTCGGTGAGATTCAGATCGAGGCGAAGCCCATCACTCCCTCGGGTCCCCGAGGCTGTGGCCAAGAGCCGTCGGAACCCCAGGGAGTTGCCTTCCACCGTCGCCTCCATCTCCGGCTCCGCCGAGGCGGGCCGGGTGCCCACGTCGATGACGCCGCCGATGGCGTCGCTCCCGTAGAGCGAGGTGCCCGGGCCCCGGATCACCTCGATCCGATTGGACTGGGGGACGTTGACCTCATACAGAGCGTTGTGGTTGAAGAAGCCGGGGGACCGGGTGGGGACGCCGTCTTCCAGGAAGAGGTAGACGGGCGTGGTGGTGATGGGCTGCCGGATGGCCGTCATGTGCCCCTCGGTGCTGGTGGGGCTCACCCAGACGCCGGGGATCCGGTTCAGGAGTTCGGCCGGGTGGGAAGGGTTCACCGAGCGGATCTCGTCGCCGGACAGGCTCCCCACGCTGGACGCCGTCTCCCAGCGGCTACGGAGTTCGCCGGTGACGGAGACCACGAGACCCGGGAGAACCAGGGGGTCGGGCTCAAGGTGGATCACCATGGTGACCAAGGGCTCCCCTTCAGCCACCGAGACCTCGACGGAGGTGGACCGGTAGCCGATCCGCTCCACGTCAAAGATGTGCTCACCCACGGGGAGCTCCGACAGCCGGAATCGCCCAGAGGCGTCCGAGAGGGCGTGTAGGTCTGTACCCCTGACACGGATGAGGGCCCCGGAGAGGGGCTGGTCGCCATCGTCGGATCGAACAACCCCCTGGAGTTCGGCGGCCGCCGGCTGGCTGGCGACGCTTCCAGGGGTGCGCTCAACTCCCCTCGGCGCCTCCCCTGAGAGGGGATTTGGGAGGGCGGTGAGGAGGAGCACGGCGAAGCCAACACCTCCGCAAACCGCTCGGTGGGACCGGCGGGCCGGAGGAGTGATCCGGTGGGACTGGGCCATCGTAGGCTCAGTGGATGATGTGGCGCGGCCGGTGAAGGCCGACGTGATGGGCCTGCTGGAAGGCATAGGGCACACTCCATGGCTCGAATGCCGTCCCCATCCCGGTCGGACGAAACGCCACGGAGAGGGGGTGGGCGCCAACTGGAACGGCGCGCGGGCCTATCTCCCCGAGGCCTTCTCCAGAGCAGATTGGGATGAAGGACTCAAGTTTGTCTGTCTTGTGAGCTGGACGCGTAAATGGGGCTGCCGGAGCCGAGGAGGGTTCCCCGGATGGAGCCCGGAGCGTCAGGAGTGCGCCGGAGGCGCCAGAGGGGGCGGGAGGAGGTGGGGGATGCGGCAGGGGAGGGGACGAACCTCCTCCGGGTCGCCGGGAGGGCCACGGAGGAAAAGGTCGACTGGAATATCGGGCTCAGCTACGGTGTGCACCGATGGGGCAGCCAGCGCCCCGGCTCCGCAGAAGGATCCGCAGTCGCAATTCTGCTTTGAATGAGCCAGGGGAGCACCGGACTGGATCTCGCAACCACCTGCGGTGAACGCCCCCGGCGGCAGGTGCGGATCCGGATGATCCATCGCTGCTGCGGGGCTCTGGTGACCCGGCCCATGACCCTCGTGCCCGGTGTCGTGGTCGGCTGGGTGGTTCGGATGGTGCCCGGAGTGGTCCGGGACCGTATGTGCCGCTCCGTGGCCATGGTGACCGGCTTCCGTCCCATGGTACGTCCCCTGATGGAGACATGCCCTCACTCCCAGCGCCTCGGTGGCGCCGAAGATGGAGAGGAGCACGAATCCGGTGACCACCATCACCGGGTGCCGGAGGCGGGAACGGAGAATCATGATGGGGAGGTTATGGCCTGAGGGTAGTATCGGTCAAGCCGGTTGGGTTCGGGCCTGACTCCACCCCTGCGCCTCCGTCCACTCCCGGTTCATGCATTCGCCCCGTCACCGTGGGGGGCGGGCGTCGGCGCCTGCACCAGCCTGCCGATCCGCTCCATGTACTCCGCAATGTCAAAGGGCTTGGTGATGAACCGGTCTGGATGCTGCTCCAGGAGGCCCTTCACATCTTCTACCGCCACATTGCCCGTGACGAAGAGGAACCGCTTCGCCAGGTGGGGATGGGCTTCCGAGAGCCAGCGGTAGAACTCCAGGCCACTCTCTCCGGGCATCTTTATGTCCGAGACCACGGCGTCCACCGGTTCGGTCATGAGGATGCGCCGTGCCGCCGTCGCGTCCTCCGCCAGAAGGGGCTCGAACCCCATACGCCTCAGGAGCCTGGCGTGGAGGGCGCGGATCATCCCTTCGTCCTCCACCACCAGGACTCTGGGTCGGTGGAGGGAGGCCGAGGGTGAGGTCCGGGGCGACTGCCCACCGCCCGCCTCGGTCAAGGCTCCTATCGTGCCCCCATGGGAATCCCCGCCGTCCGCCTCCCTTTCACCCCCTGCCGGGTGCGGCCTCCCGGCGTCTGTCTCGCCCCCCTTCCGGGCCTCCTCCGTCACCGATGGGGAATCCTGGTGGGGAGGAGCACCGGTTCGGAGTAGGGTCACGGAGAACCAGGCGCCCCCATCAGGGCGGTTTCCTCCATCTGCCTTTCCACCAAAGGCCTCCAGGACCTGATGGACCACCGATAGCCCCAGGCCGGTCCCCTGCCCGGGGGGCTTGGTGGTGTAGAACGGCTCGAAGAGTCGTTCGGGATGGGCCAGGCCAGGTCCGTCGTCCAGGAAGTGCAGGACGACCTCTTCTCCATCTTCCTGCCCCTCGATCCGGAGTGTGCCCATCCCCTGGGGTGCCATGGCTTCCTCGGCGTTGTTGACGAGGTTCAGGATGACTCCCTTCAGCATCTGGGCCTCTCCCAGGATATGGACCTGGGGGAGGGAGGCTACCTCGATGGACAGTCCCTGCTGGGCGAAGGCGTACCGCCTCAGATCCACCACTGTCCGCACCACGGAAGCAAGGTCGACCGGACCCAGCGTGGAGCCACCCTGCCGCGCAAAGCCGAGGAAGTGTCGGACGAGGTACTGGGCCCGCTCCGCCTCATTGAGGATCGGGGTGAGGTATTCCCCTTCCAGCGAGGCTGGATCCAAGCCCCCGCCTGTCCGTAGGTGATCTCGCAGGAGTTGCCCGTATCCGAGAACGCTGGCCAGGGGGTTGTTGAGCTCGTGGGCGAGACCTGCGGTCATTCGGCCCAGGGCGCTGAGCTTTTCGGACTGGATAAGTTGTCCCTGTGTCTCCTTGATAGTCTGAAGCGCTTCCTCCAGAGCCTGATTCCGGGTTTCCAGGTCAATGGTGGCGGAGTGAAGACTCTCGGCCATGTCATTGAATGCGTGGGCCACGGTCTCAAACTCCCGGTCCAGATCAGCCTCCGGGACTCGCACCGAAAAGTCACCTTCCGAGAGCCGCCCACTGGCATCCACGAGTTGCTCCAGAGGCGCTACCAGGCGTCGGGCCAGGACCTGAACCAGGAGAAGGGTTCCCAGCAAAGCGATGAGAGAGGTCCCGCCCAACAGGATCTGGGTGATCCTGAGGAACTCCGCTTGGCGAGCCTGGAGCCGTTCAAGCCTGCCCTGTCGGAGGGCAAGGAGGGCCTCGCTGTGGATCAGGAGGGCCTGGGCAGAACCGAAGAGTTCATGACGGGCCAGGCGTGCCTCTTCATCCCGACCGAGCGCCGCCAGCGTCATGACCCGTGAGGCGTAAACCTCCAGGTGGCGATGGGCCTGGCCCATGGCCTCAAGCTGGAGACGTTCCTCGGGTCCCAGGTCCCGGAAGAGGTAGAGGCGCAATTGGGTGTGAATCCGGTCGCCGGCGGCCTCGAAAGGGTCGGGCAGGGACGGAGACGGATCCCCTTCCATGGCGGTGATGGCCGCCAGTTGCGAGAGCACTCCCTGCTGGATCTCCTCGCCGATGCGAAGTTCCTCCAGAAGATCGGCGAGCGCGTCCTGTTGGGTGGCCCAGGCGGACCCACCGATGACGAAAAGACCGGCGGCGATTGCCACCACCAGGAGGCTAAGGGCACCTCCCGTGAGGATGACACGGCTTCGGAGGGAGAAGGTACGGGGATCGGGCTTCAACGACCCTCCCCGGGCATACGGACCATTCGGAGTTCGTAGCTTCGTTCCACATCTCCGCTGGGAGTGAACTGGATCGGTCCGGTGAGGCCGGGGAAGGGTGGGAGGTCCTGGCCGAACCGGAGCAGGTGACGGCGGACTCCGTCACCGTTCCTGGCACCCGCTTGCACCGCACGGAGGAGAATGGAGGCGGCGTCGTAGGCGAGGGCTTCCGGAATCCCGCCCCTGATTCCGGTCCGGGCCTCATAGCGATGGAGGAACGCCTCCACCCGACCGTCGGGATCATCTACACGGAAATCGGCGAACTGTACGCCCTCCCACGCCGGGTGGAGTTCGCTTCGGGTCTCAGCCCTTGAAAGGGCGTCCCCACCGAGTACCGCCAGGTCACCCATCACCTCTCGGAGAAGCGGGAGAAGGAGGTCGAGTTCAGGGGGGCGTCCCAGCCAGATCAGAAGGTCGGGACGGGATGCCTGGATGGCCTCCACCTGGGATTCTGGCCGGAAAGGGCTCGTCTCCCTTTCCAGATGGGGGAGCTGGAGAACCACTTCCACCCGGTCCGGATCCAACTCCCGGACGAAGGCCTCCCGCAGGGCGCGCCCGTAGTCGTCGTTTACGTAAAGCACTGCCGCCCGACCCCTGGGCTGGGAAAACCGCTGGTTCACAACCTCGGCGAGAAAGGCGCCCTGTACATCGTCGGGTGGAACGAGGCGAAAGCTGAAGGGCCCGGCCCGCGAATAGACCGGTGCCGTGGAGGTGGGGGCGATCTGCACTACCTCCTTACGGTTGTAGATGGCGGAGGCGATGATGCTGCCGCTGGAGCCCGAGTGGCCCACGACACCGAGAATGCCTGGGTTTCGAACCATTCTTTCTGCCAGGTCCGAGGCCGGCGATACGACCGGGGTGTGCTCGAGAAGGAGCAGCTCGTCTCTCCGTTCAGCTTGCACGGGGACGCCTCCGTCGTCCAGGGCCATCTCCACGGCCCAGAGCATGCTTCGGGCCCCGACGGCTCCAATGGGATGGGAGGGCGCTTCAGGGTCGCCCCCGCACGCCGAGCAGATGACCAGCACGGCAAAACAGGCCCCCACAAGGGCCCGGAACCGCACAAGGAAAGCCAGGGACGCAACGCGGCCCCTGGGGTCATCTGACATGGGCGCTGCCCCGCCAAAGGTCGACCTGACCACACATAACCCGCCTCGGTATGGTACACGGGATGAAGCGTCAACCTGATTTATTCGTCGCCTCCTGCCAAGGGCCCGTGTGACGTCGCCCGGCGCCCTCCCACCTCACTGGACCTGATGTGCGCCAACCCGGACCCTCAGGCTCGGGGCGAGGCCGTCATGAAACCGTTCCCGGTTCGATCATTCCCAGGAGGAGGGAAGCCCGCAACTTCCGCCCTGGGACACCCTTCTGCTTCACGCCCTTCAAGACATGTCGGATCACACCGTCCTTGCCCCTGGTATCCAGGGCTTGCAGGATGAGGAGCAGTCCATCTCCACGGAACCCCCGGAGGCCACTGATGAGGATCCCACACGGTCATGATTTGACCCAGGCGGTGTTTTGATGGCCCTGCAGAGGGCTCTGGTGGGCCTGGAACTCACGGAAGCCGAAGAGGGTTTCGTGGATTCGCTCCCCGGGCTCCGAGCATGGGGCGTGGAGGCCCTCACCCTCATCCATGTGGCCAGGGACTCGCCTCTCCCGCTCATCCACCAGGTCGACTCTACCCAAGGCGTCCCCGGCAAGCTGGCTCGGGCCAATGCGTGGCTGTCCCCCTTCTTTCGGATTCAGTTGTGCATCCGGAGCGGACCCGTGGGAGCTTGTCTGGCCGAGGAGGCTCGCCATCGCGATGCTGACCTCCTGGTCCTCGGGGTGGCACAGCGCGGGCGTCTCCAGGAAGCCGTTGTGGGGAGCACTGTGCTGGATGTCCTCCACAGATCCGAGAAACCGGTGATGCTCTTCCCCCATGCGGTGCTCAGGGGACGGCGCGGACGGCCGCTCATCTCTCCCGACTCTACCTGGATCCTCCACCCCACGGACTTCTCCAGGGCCTCAGGACGGGCCACGGAGGTGGCCAGGGCGCTGGCGCTGGAGAAGGGGTTCCCCATCACCCTGCTCCATGTCCTTGAGCCCTGGGACCCGAGCCCCGAGGAAGAGGCACGACAGGGGCTGGCACGGGTCGCTTCGGAGCTCAAAGCAGCCGGCGTGGCGACAGTGGAGACGGTGCTGGAGCGCGGGACCTCCTGGGAGCGGGTCCTGGCGGTGTCCGCCGAGAGCGAGAACACCCTTGTGGTCATGGGAACCCGAGGGAGGGGGCGTATCCCCGGAGCGATCCTCGGAAGCCAGAGCCGGGAGGTGGCGCGCCGGATTGCCCTACCGCTCCTGCTGGTGCCCGGGGCTCGGGCGTCAGACGGGAGCGATTCGGTTGCCCCGGCCCCTGAACCGACCTATTCTGAGCCATCCTCACCGTCCGCTCCAGGCCGGACCCACCCCTAGGGAGGTTTCGAATGTCCGGGTACTCGCAGGCGAATCAGCCCATCCGAGTGGATACCGTCCTCGAAGAAGACGAACTCCTTCTCGCCGGCTTCGTGGGCCGAGAGGCCATCTCCCAGCCCTTCCTCCTGGAACTGGATCTCCGCTCCGAGAACGCCTCCATCGACCCCGTCGATCTGCTCCGGACCCCACTCTCCATCGGGATTGAGATGCAGGATGGAGAGATCCGGCGCATCCACGGAATGGTCAGATCCTTCGGTTTCCGGGGGCGGAGGGGACCGCTCACCGCCTATCGGGCACAGGTGGTTCCCTGGCTCTGGTTCCTCTCCCTGACCCGGGACAGCCGGATCTTCCAGGGCAAGTCCGTCCCGGAGATCGTCCAGGAGGTCTTTGAAGGGCACGGATTCTCGGATTTCAGCTTGCGCCTGACCCAGGACTACGAAGAGCGGGAATACTGCGTCCAGTACCGGGAGACCGACCTGAACTTCGTTTCCCGACTCCTGGAGGAGGAGGGGATCTTCTACTTCTTCGAGCACTCCGAGGAGAGGCATACGCTGATCCTTACGGACTACGCACAGGTCGAGGTCTGCGAGGGGCCCGAGGAGGTCCGGGCGTTCAGCGGGAGTCGGCCCGGGATGGACGTCCTCACGGAGTTGGGCCAGGATCTCTCGGTGCATACGGGCTCCGTCTCGTTAGCGGATTATGACTTCCTCAAGCCCTCCCTGGAGTTGCGGGCCAACCTGGGGGACGCTGAGTCGGACGAACTGTACGACTACCACCACAGCCAGTTCACCGAGTTGGCCGAGGGGGATCGGTACGCCCGGCTCGCGCTGGAGCGGGAAGAGTCCGTCCGGCATGTGGTCCAGGGTCGTGGGACCTGCCGCGGATTCCAGACGGGCCGGAAGTTTCGCCTTGATGACCATTTCCGGGGCGACGCGAATCAGGAATACCTGCTCCTGGAGGTGCGGCACCGGGGCCGGTCCGGGTCCTTCGTGTCCGGAGGTGACTCGGACGAACTGGACTACCAGAACGACTTCACAGCCGTGCCTCACGGAACTCCCTATCGACCGCCTCGCCGTGCCCGTAAGCCGGTGGTGTCGGGGAGCCAGACGGCCCGCGTCGTGGGACCGTCCGGTGAGAAGATCTGGGTGGACGAGTACGGCCGGGTGAAGGTCCACTTCTTCTGGGACCGCTTGGGTGCCCAGAACGAGAACAGTTCCTGCTGGGTTCGGGTCAGCCAGAACTGGGCCGG
>SKJY01000029.1 GCA_007121775.1 Gemmatimonadota bacterium | reverse complement strand
GACCAGGCCCAGGAGCTCCTGGATCGGGTTTATGGGGGGATGGTGCGGGTACGGCCCCAGTTTCTCCGTACCGCCCGTCGCCGGGATGTCCTGGTGAGACTCCTCACGAACCTGAAGGGAGTCTACTCCAATGTGGGGGACCACCAGCGCGCCCTCTCGGCGGTGGACCGGATCCTCCTCATCCATCCCACTTCCGCCGGGGAGATCCGGGATCGGGGGACGCTGCTGGCCCGTATGGGTCGCATCGACGAAGCGCTGGAGCAGTTGGAGTGGTACCTGGACACCGTGCCGGAAGCGGCCGACGCCGGTCGCATCCGGCAACTCGTTGATCAGCTCAAGTGGAAAGACACCCCATGACCGGATCCGCCGACGCCGGAGCCACCCTCACCCCCGCCACCCCCGCTCCCCTTCAGGACATTCACCGGGAGGAGGGAGCCCGCATGGCCGAGACGCCGTGGGGGCTGGTCCCCCGCCACTACGGGGAAACCACTGCCGAGTACCGGGCCGCCACCGGGGAGGCTGCCCTGGTGGACCGCTCCCACCGGGTCCTTCTGCGGCTGGAGGGCCGTGGTCCAGGGCGGATGCTGGCGGGGATCGTATCCGGCAAGATGCCTCCTTCCCCGGAGGAGGGGCCGGACGGCCTCATCCGGGGCCGGAGCTTCTATTCCACTGTCCTGACCCCCAAGGGTCGGGTGGTGACGGACCTCCGCCTCTTTCGGCTGGAGCCAGGGGAGGAGGGCGCCCACCTCCTGGACCTTCCCCCTGCCGGCCTCGAGCCCCTCATGGAGCACTTCCGCCGCTACCTTCCGCCCCGTTTCGCCCGGGTGGTGGAGCCGGAGGCACCCCTGGGGATGGTGACGGTGGTGGGCGCCGCCGCCGGCCAACTCCTGGCCTCCGCTTTCCCGGAACTGGAGGGTCGGGTTGGAGCGCTGGAAGAGTTGGAGGAGGGGGAGGAGGTGGTGCTGCCGCTCCCCCACGGGATCCGGGTGGTACGATGCGGCGACGTGCACCCCTTGGCGCTGGACGTGCTGGGACCGGCGGTCACGCTGGCTTCCCTCTGGCGGGAGCTTCGGGGGCGGGGTGTGCCCCCGGCGGGACAGGCGGTGTGGGAGACCCTCCGCATCGAGCATGGTCGCCCCGCCTTCGGTGTTGAACTCCTCCCGGAGACCCTCCTCCCGGAAGCGGGTGTGGTGACCCGGGGTGTGGATCAGACCAAGGGGTGCTATACCGGCCAGGAGGTCATCGTCCGGATCCGGGATCGGGGCCGGGTCAATCGGCACCTCCGGGGGTTCTTCCTGGGAGATGCTCCGGCCCCAGCGCCCGGCACCCCCCTCTTCATCGAAGGGCGGAAGAAGGATGCCGGGGAGATCCGGAGCGTGGTGGAGTCCCCACGGTTCGGACAGGGGATCGCCCTGGGGTATCTGCGCCGGGAGGCGGAGCCTCCCTGTACCGCCCGGCTTGGCGCCGCCGATGGCCCTGAGGTGGAGGTGCGCGCCCTGAGCGACGCCGGGTGGGTGTTGGCGGAGGGCGACCCGGACCACGGGGATTGACCGGAACCAAATCCGGCTGCTATCCCACGGGAGTGGGCCGGCTACCCTCCAGGATGGCATTCACGATGAGGGCGCCGTGCTCCCGGCCATTCTCGATGAAGATCCGGTTCGCGTCGTGGCCCGCAGCCAGCACGCCGGCGATGAACACCCCCGGGACCGGTGTCTCCATGGTGGCCGGATCATGGTGGGGGATCCCGGTCTCCGGATCCACCGGTACCCCCAGGGCCCCCAGGATGGTGGGGTTGGCCCGCCAGCCGGTCAGGGCCAGGACCCAATCGTTCGCCAGGGTCACCGTGCCCCCATCCTTCTCGGCTCGGAGCACGACCCGGTCCGAATGGATCCGGTGCACCCGGTGGCCCCATGCCATGCGGATCTCTCCGGCTCGGATCCGGTTCTGGATGTCCGGGAGGATCCACGGCTTCACGCCCCGGTCAAACTCGTGGCCGAAGTGGACCATCTGAACCCGGGCCCCGGCGCGGAAGAGCTCCAGCGCCGCCTCCACTGCGCTGTTGGAGCCGCCTACCACCAGAACGTCCTGGCGCCAGTAGGGGTGGGCCTCCACATAGTAGTGGGAGACCTTGGGGAGATCTTCCCCCGGCACATCCAGGAAGTTGGGCTCGTGGAAGCCGCCTGTCGCAATTACCACCCGCCGAGTCCGGTGCACCGCCTCCCTCCCGGCGGTGTCCCGGGCAGTGAGCCGGAACCCGTCCGCGTCCCGGCTCACATTCACCACCCGGTGGTACTGGTGCACCGGGATCCGGAAGTAGTCCGCTACCTTCCGGTAGTAGGTAAGGGCCTCCCGGCGGGTGGCCGTCTTCTCGGCGGTGACGAAGGGCAGGTTCTCGATCTCCAGCTTCTCCGGCGTCGAGAAGAAGGACATGTAGGTGGGGTAGCGGAGGATGGAGTCGCACAGGGGGCCCTTGTCGAAGAGCGCGGTGCTCAGACCGGCTCGCCGGGCCGCCGCCCCTGCGGCGATCCCGCACGGACCGGCGCCCACCACCGCCAGATCCAAGACGGCGTCGGGGTCGTTGATGGGGTGGGGCTGGGCGCCAGAGGCGGGAGGTCGAGCAGAATCCATGACCGACAGGGGGCAGACGGAGGTTGGCAGGCGGAGTGGGGATCCGGGGTTTGAGCTCCGGTGTCCCCAGGCGCGATCCACGTGGTATCATTCAGATTTACATCTCAGTTTCACCCTCGCCGCACTCCGGCGTTCCGGAGAGAGCAGCGAACACTCACGCTTTTGGAGGCCGACGACAGATGACCACGGTGGAATCGGAGGCCCGGCGGGCCCTCAACCGTCTGAACCGGGCCCTGGAGAAAAGCCGCAGGGAGCTGGACGCCGTACGGGGTGCCCTGGAGCGGGCTGAGGGACAGGACTTCCCGTTGGAGGCCTACCAGGAGGCGGAGGAGGGGATCGCCCGACTCCAGGCCTTCGTCGCCGAAGAGGGCCGCCGGCTCCAGGAGAAGATCCTCCACGCCGGGGGCCTGGAGCCCGGTCGGATCCGAAGGTCTTCCGCGGGATGAGCCGTTCTCCTGCCCTCAAGGCCCGGGGAGAGGAGCTCCGGGAGGAGGTGCTCTCCTTCATGGCCTCGGCACCCTGGAACCGGACGGAACTCGGGGACGCCGAAGTCGCCTTCAACGAGTTGGCTCTCCGGGTCTTCCGCTACCAAGCGGAGGCAGTCCCGGTCTACGGCAGACTGGTGGCGAACCGTGGGGTGGACCCCAGAGAGCTTTCAGACTGGCGCCGGATCCCCCCGGTTGCGGCGCGGGCCTTCCGGCGCTTTCCCCTGGTGGCAGGCGGGGGAGGGGAGGAGGCGGCGGCAACCTT
>SKJY01000185.1 GCA_007121775.1 Gemmatimonadota bacterium | reverse complement strand
GTGACGATGAATCCCCGACTGGCCAGGAGCTCACCCAGGTAGGCATACCCCCGGTCCGACGACCGGCGCGGGTCATGATTCCCGTGCACCACCAGGACCAGGGGGAAGGGCCCTTCCCCCTTCGGATACCAGACCCTCCCGTTCCGCGGGTAGGCGTTCTCATCGAACCCCCAGTACCGCCGCCAGTACCGGGCCCGGGCCGTCCGCTGCGCGAAGGGCGAGGCGTCCACGCTGGTGGTGGTGAAGGCGACTCCCTCGGCGTACTCCGAGCGCTGCCGATCCTCGCCGCTCCCGTACGTGAGGAAGCCCACCTCCCATCGGCCGGGGGTGGAAGGGCTTTCGCCGGGGATCACCTGGTTGGCCAGGACCCGTGGGTGATCACTCTCCGCCAGATGGAGGGACCCGGCGCACCCTGCCAGGGAGACGGCGGCCAGGAAAACGGCAGTCAGGAGAGCCGGACGCAGGCGTCGAACTCTGGCCCGGGGAGGGTGAGGACGGACGGGTGCAGGCATGGGGGGCCAGGAAAGGGAGGAGAAGGGGCGGGGGAGGCAGGGCAACTGCTTCGGACCGTACGTCGGGTCTGTTCGGCAAACAAGGGGCCTTGCGTGGGGGACCTGCCCCGTGGTTTGACGGGCCTCTGGGTAAGGGGCGGAGCCCGTCCTTGACAATCGCTCTCACAGAACCCTTCAATCGCAGCCCTCATCGGACTTCGCTGAAGGGTTTCACCCCGTTTTCGTAGGGTAACCCTTCGGGCTCGATGGCCGGGTGAAGTTCGCTGAAGGGTTTCACCCCGTTTTCGTAGGGTAACCCTTCAGTGAATTAAATTTCTGCTATGAGTGAAGGGTTTTCGTGCCTCCCCGATCACCCCGGCTAGGAGTTCTCGACCACTCCCTCCCGGGGGACCACGGTCTCGCTTTGATCTCGCACGAAGGCCTCTCCCTTCTCCCTGACGGAACGAGCGGGGGAAGTGCCGGTGAGGTCCGGGGGATCCGGCACGCCAGTGAGTCGGGTGCTCATCTTTCTCCCACCTCGACGCTGGTGAGGAGGGGGACCTGCGTCAGGAAATCTTGCCGGGCCTGGGCCTGCCGGTGGATCTGCTGCGGATGATTCGACCCCACGACCCCGGGCTGGACCTCCTGCAACAGGAGGTCTGGAAGCTCCTGATCACTTTCGGGGCGATGCAGCTTCTTTCGGTCGACGGTGTGATGCAGACGGTTAATTACTAACATGTGGGTAGACAGGCGCGCGGAGGTGGTGTAGCTTAGGGCAGAGTGACGAAGGAATTCGTACCCAACTCATCGTATCTCACTCCCGCGTATCTCACCGCTGGAGGCAGCGTGGACGAAATCACCTTTTCCGAGCGTGAGCTCGACGTCATGAGCGTGCTCTGGCGGGCCGGCTCCGGGACCGTTGCGGAGGTTCGGGAGGCGCTGGGAGGATCGGCGGCCTACACCACCATCCTCAAGATCCTGCAGATCCTGGAGGAGAAGGGGTACGTCCGGCATGAGAAGGAGGGCCGCGCCTACCGGTACTTCCCCGTGGTCGCTGCGGACGAGGCCGGTGCCTCGGCTCTGGACCGGGTGGTGGACAAGATCTTCCACGGCTCGGCTGAACTCACCCTGGCGCGCCTCGTTTCAGCTCGGGAGATCCCCCCCGCCGAGCTGGAGCGGATGCGGCAGCTCCTCAATGAATTTGGCGAGGAGGAAGGATGAGCTGGATCCTGTACGGACTCGCCCTCTCCGGTCTCTTCACCCTGGCGGCCTTCGGACTCGAGAAGGGCCTGGCTGCGCTGGGACGTCCCACCCGGTGGGTGTGGACCCTGGCGCTGGTCGGCAGCGTCGGTGGGATGGGGATGGCGGCGGGAGGGGTCATCGCACCGGGCCCCGGGTTGGAGGCTGGGGGCACCGCCTCCCTCACGGCCACTCCCCCGGTCGCGGGTACCACCCATCCAGATCTTGAGGCTCAGGCTCGCCCGGGGGTCGCCCAGGTCGCGACTGCGCTTCCGGCTCTCGTCGCCTCCCTGGTGAATTGGGCGAACGCCCAACTCCACAGCGGCATGGTGAGCGCCACCGAAGAGGATGGAATTCCGGTGGGGCTAGCCCAACGCCTGGGCCCCCTCCTTCCGGCCGGCTGGATCTTGGCGTCGCTGACACTCCTGCTGGGCGTGGTGGGAGCGGAGCGACGCCTTCGCCGTCGACTCGCCCGGTGGCCTTCAGCCCGGATCCTGGGCCACGAGGTTCGCCTGTCGGATGGGGTGGGACCTGCGGTGCTGGGGATCGTCCGGCCCCAGGTGGTGATCCCCAGCCACCTTCTCGCCCTGGACCAAGTCCGACTCCACGCCGTGCTTCTCCACGAGGAGGAACACCGAGGCGCGGGAGATACCCGCCTTCTGGCGGCATCCCTGGCTCCCCTCATCCTCGTTCCCTGGAACCCCTTCCTCTGGCTGCAGCACCGTCGTCTTCGGGAGGCCATGGAGGCCGACTGTGACGCTCGCGTCCTCCGGCAGGGGGTGTCTCCCAGGAGCTACGCAGCAACCCTGCTCTCGGTGGGAATGGGGAAGCCCGTAGGACCTCTACCCGCCCTCACCCTATCCGCCCCCGCCCGTCACCTGAAAAGGAGGATTCGTGCCATGAAACCCCGTTCCCTACGCGTCCGCATTCCCGTTGCCATGACAGGCGGAAGCCTGGCGCTGTTGGCCCTCCTAGCGGCCTGCCAGGTCGACCTGCCCACCGCCGAACCCGATCAGCCGACACCGGCGGTCGAGGCTACGTCGGACATGGCGACTGAGGCCCCGCCGGAGAACGTCGGGGCGACCGTGGGCGATGACGGCCCCACCCGGGTGACGATAAGCGGCGCCTTCGATAGGCAGGCCGATGAGGTCCGGATCAACCGGATAGGGGTGGAGGAGCAACCCTCACCCCTAATCGTGATCGACGGGGAGGTCCACCTCATCACCATCGACGGGGAGGTCCAACCCGGGTTCCCCGCCGATCTGGACCCCACCGAGATTCTCTCCGTCGAGGTACTCAGAGGCGAAGCGGCGCGCCACCTGTGGGGCGAGCGAGGTGCCCACGGCGTCATCAGCATCACGATGAAGGAGACGGACACCACTCCCTAGGAAGGGTCCAGAATCCGGAGGGCGCGGACGCGTTGGGCAGGACCGCCCTACCGCCGCGTACGCCGCTCAGCTCCGGGACGGGCCCCCCGGCGCCGCGCCGCCCGGGCCCGGGCCTCATCCATCCCCTCTTCCTCTCCGTCCGCGTCGCCGGCCAGGTGCTGCGCCAACGACCGGACGGTGGGGAAGCGGAAGAGGTCCACCACCTCCACCGACCGGCCCGTCCGTTCTCTGAGCTGCTCCACGGCGCGGACGGCCAGGAGGGAGTGGGC
>SKJY01000079.1 GCA_007121775.1 Gemmatimonadota bacterium | reverse complement strand
CGCGGGCCATGAACCACCTCCGGCGCGAGGGAAAGTCCGGCAGCGCTGGGGCCGACCGGAGGAGATGGGACGGCGGGCACTGGGCCGGAGTCAGGGTGGCCTGAGTAGACCTCAGGCTCCCCTTTTAGAAGAGTAGGAGCGGAGGAGGCGCCCGAACAAGAAAGAAAATCAGGGCCGAACCGGCTTCTCAGGGCCCGGGTGTCGCGGTTCTTCCATCATCCCAGCTCGTAGCCCCGCTCCACCTCTTCCTCTCCGTCCGGTAGGGTCCAGGCCAGGATCTGGACCGGTGCACCGAGCCAGACGAAGGGGACGAAGAGGGCTGCGAAGACGAGCCACGAGACATCAGCAAAGCCTTGCACGAACCCCGCTCCCGCAATGAGCAGGGGAAGGAGGGACGCACCTACAAGCCGATAGGCCGTGGCGAACGCCCTCTCCCGGACCTCGAGTTGGACCTCGTCCAGATCTCGGCGGGGGATCTCGGTGCGTTACAGGCGAACCAGCGAGGGATCATCGAAGGTCCCTGCGAGAAGGCCTTTATTCATGGGTAACGCTCACGTGTAGAGGGGGAGAACGGGAAACGGGTTTACCGTTCGGCGTAGATCTGCCGGCTCATGGGGTCGAAGGGCCTGTCCGAGAAGACGGCTTCGAGAGGGAGTTCGAAGAAGCGGGCGATCTTGAAGGCGAGGCTCAGCGACGGGGCGTATTCACCCCGCTCGAGGTAGCCCACCGTCTGGTAGTGCACGCCCACGGCCTCAGCCAGATCCCGTCGCGACAGGCCCCGCCCGGCCGGATCGCTGGATGCGGGGGGGGCGGCCTGCGTTGGGACGCGCAGGTAGGGTGGGGCGCGCAGGTTGGGTGGGGCGCGCAGGGGGCCCGAAACCCTTCAGCGGAGGCCGGCGTCGAATTCGTTGAAGGGTTGCACTCCGTTTTCGGGGTAGAACCCTTCACACTCGGTGGCCCGGCGACATTCGTTGAAGGGTTTCACCTCGTTTTCGTAGGGTAACCCTTCAGTCAACGAATTTCGTGCCACGGGTGAAGGGTTTCTGGCCCTCGCTCGCACCCAGTGGAAGAATTCACCTCCACCCCCGCCCCCAAAATTCTCCCCCGCTTTCGGCCTCCACGAACCCTTACCCGTCTCGGGACGATCCCCTTTCCCCTCTGCCCCAACGCTCCAAGCCGGCTCAGAGGTAGGTTGCGACTAGCCCGCGCGCCTGGGCATCCGGAACGGCAACATGAGCTGCACCACGGTACGCTCGAAGCGCTTCAGGTTCAGGCTCTCGTGCACGGCCTTGACCGGCTGGTCCAGCAGGCGGGTCTCGATCAGCGAGCGAGCGTAGAACGGCGTGTCTTCCCAGGTTGCCAGCAGGCCGGCCTGGCCGTCCTCGGAGCGGGTCGGACGATCAATGCCCCAGAAGCTGCGCGGGAGGATGACCTCGGTCGGGCTCTCGATCCGGGTCGAGTTGCCGCTGCGGTCGAAGAGGAGGGCGTGTCTGGTCCGCCGTCCGCTCAGCTCCACCGGGTCGTAAAGGATTACCGGGCCGTCCTCTGTCATGGCGCGAGACCAGGTCCAGCGGTCGAAGGAACGCTCCAGCGGTTCGGTTCCCGTGTTGTGGTCCAGGTAGGCCTCGCCCGACCACTTGAGCCCCGGCCTGTCGAAATCCATCTCGATGCGTGCCGCCGGCCAGATCGGTGACCAGCGGTGGCGACCCTGGGCATCGAGTTCGATGATCTTCTCGTTGGCAATGCTGGGCCGGACCTGGATGCGCCCACGCAGAGGCCGCGGAATGGGCACGCCCATCTCGTGGATGTCGATCTTGAGTGTCTGTCCGTCCCAGTGGAGTCCGCTAGGGCCAACGCGCATGTTCGTGGCATCGTGCTCGAGAGCCGAGCGGCCACGCTCCGTCATGCTCCAGCGCCCGCGCGGCCCGTAGAGTGCGACGT
The DNA here is from genome assembly GCA_007121775.1 of Gemmatimonadota bacterium. GTDB lineage: Bacteria > Gemmatimonadota > Gemmatimonadetes > Longimicrobiales > Gaopeijiaceae > PWLA01. The sequence continues at coordinate 1,446 of SKJY01000079.1, read as the reverse complement.
TGATGGCGCAGAAATCGGCCGGCTCGGCTGGTCCGCGCTTCCGCGCCCAGGCATAGTAGGGCGAAAACACGCTGCCGATGAAGGCGATCAGGGTCAGGCCGTAGCGCTTGTCGTCGCTGATGGCGTCCAGATACCACCAGGCGTAGCCGTCCCGTGGCAGGTTGACGTCGAACCTGGGAATCACGCCATGCACCCGACGGCGAGGTCAGTCCGAGCCAGAACAGCGACCGGTCGCCCGGACGGCGCCACCACATGGGCGGGACACAGCTTCAGGTGCGCGTTGGTGTAGGTACCGGCGCCGGCAAAGAGATCCTCAAACAACCGGGGTATGGTGAACACGATGGAGGATGGGGCAGAAATCGAGGTGTAGGGCAGGAATCGAGGTGAGGTCCGTCAACCTCGACTTGGAGAGATGGGATATCCGAACGCCCTCTCGAGGGCAGGAAGCAAGGTAGTGCGCGGCGTCTGGCCGAACAACCGACTGAGAAGTGTTTGATTGCGGGGGCCCCTTCCGCCCGATCTCAGCGGGGGAGCGGAGGGAGCGAAGGGGCAGGATGAGACAACCGCAGAGCTTCGCCTAACCGGAAGAGTCAAGCGAAATGGCGTTCAGCGAGAAACGGTGTTCTCACGAAGCCAGGAAGCGAGTTGCGGTTCGTCGGTCTGCCCACTGGCAACAGAGAGGACAAGGCTGACCACCTCTTCCTCTGCCGATTCGATTCGCAGGCCGTTGAGACCGAGGAAGACATACATCGCTTGGAATGCGACTCGCTTGTTTCCATCGAGGAAGGGCTGGTTGTTGGCGATGCCGAACCCGTACGAGGCGGCGAGCCCGGAAAGGTCGGAGTCTTTTTCGTATCGGTACCGATTCCGAGGTCGCTCAAGGGCGGACTCGAGGAGTCCCCGATCACGCAACCCTCCGGATCCTCCGTGCTTCGAGATCTGATCCGCATGAATCGCCAGAACCAAGGTAGATGTGAGCCAGCGAGGCTCGGTCACTTCGCAAGCTCACGCATCGCATTGCGGTACTTCTTCGCGCCCTCCTCGTAGATCTCCATCGCTTCGGAGAACAGGGGGTCGTACGGGGTGATCAGGATCCCCTCCTCGGTTTCGATGAGGCGGACCCGGTCTCCCGGGGCGAGATGGAATCGCTCCAGCATGTCCTTCGGGATGGTGGTGCCCGAGGAATTGCCGATGGCGCGAATGGTGGTTTCTTTAGCCATGGATCGAACGCTCCAGAAGAGTTATAACAATCGTGATAACGCAAGTTGGGGGAAGGCAAGTCGCCAGTAGGCTTCTGACCGGCCGGGGGCATCCACTTCGCCTACCTGACCGAATGAAAAGCCCCTCCCGGAGGCTGGTCTTGAGCCACGCGGAGCAGTAAGGTGGCAGGGAGGCCGAGGGCATGCAGGCGCTTGCCCGAGCCTGGAGGGAGCGATGTACTATGCG
>SKJY01000248.1 GCA_007121775.1 Gemmatimonadota bacterium | reverse complement strand
CGAACCTCCCGCCGAACTCCCTGTCCAGGAGGTGATCGAGCCTCCGCCGAAGCTCCGCCTCATCGCCCGGGAGCCTTCCCCCCTCCTCCTCCAGCGATGCCCGGCCCAGCGCCTCCAGAACGGCGTGGGTCACCACACCGAAGACCATTGGATCCATCTCCCGGGCGGCGTCGTCCATGGGCTCCAGACGGAGGAGTCGCTCCAGGGCGAAGCGGTACGGATCGGCCAGGAGGGAGCGGAACGCCGTCACCGCCAGCCTCCGGGGCGGCGCCGGGAGGCGGATCACGGGCTCGGGAGGAAGGGCGAAGGGATCCCTTCCTTCCTGATCCACCGCTCCCCCACCCGCCATGGCCGGGCCCTGGAAAGGAGCCCCACCGTCCCCACCGGGGACCGGAAGGGCGCCTTCAGAGGGCTCCCCCTCCGGCCGAGCGGCCTCCTCCGACTCCCCCACCTCCCCCGCCTCTCCGCCCAGGAAGCGGAGGAGACGCCGGGCCAACTCCTCGCCCTCTCCAGTGAGAAGGAGGCGGGAGGGGCGCAGGGGATCACCGGCCAGGGTGCGGCGCCCGGCAACGATTCGGGTCCCGGGGCGGGAATGGAGGATGGCGGTGAGCTGGTAGAGGTCCCGGGCCCAGCGACGCTCGTTGTCCATGAGCCCGAGCCGCCGCCTGAGCTCGTGGGGGAGGAAGGGATCGCCGGTCACCGCCTCCGGGAGGAAGGGCTCGTTCACCCCGGAGATGACCATGTGGCGGGCATCATCCAGATGGAGTTCGAGCCACCCCAGGAGTTCTACCGCCTCATCGTCCGCTGCCGGGGGAAGGTTCTGCCCCCGAAGGAGATCCAGGACGATCCGGAGGGCCGTGGACCCGGAGACGGGATCATCCAGCCCCTCCGGGAGGCGGTCCAGCTCCTGGAGGCTGCCTGCCAGGGCCCGGCTCACCGCCACCACCTCCCGGTCCCGGGGGTGGTGGGGATCCAACTCCGAATCGGCCCCGTAGAGCGCCAGGACCAGCTCCGCCAGAGGACCGCCCCAACGGGAAAGGGGGCGGGCCTCCCCTGCCAGTTCACCCAGCACGCCGTCCAGTAGGTGATCCAGTGCCCGGGAGAGCTCCGCCGCCCCCTCCCGGTCTCCCCCCCAGGACGGGAGCCAACCCCGATCCCCGTCCCCACCACCGGAGCGCACCACCCGGGCCGGAAGGTGGGCCGAGTGATATCGGTCCGCCAACTCCACGAGCCCCCGGCTCCTGCCGCCGGCGGTCGCACGAAGGGGGAGGTCCGGGTGCCGCACCAGCGCCGCCAGCCCCTCCCACGCCCCCTCGTCCAGGAACTCTGCCACAGCCTGCAGAAGGAGGGCGGGGAGGGTACGCTCCAGGGGGATCCCCTCGGCGATGCGAGTGGCCGCACCCTCCCGAGTGAGTCGGTCGGTGAGGAAGGGGATGACCTCCGGATCCAGGGCACCCAGGGTCACCTCCTCCGGGGCCAGGGCACCTCCGTCAGAGGGCAGACCGTCGCGGAGCGCCCGGACCACCTCCGCCGCCTGCTCCCGGGGCCCCTCCACCACCCGGATGGCGGCCTCGGGGATGCGGGCCGACTCGGGCGTCCAGTGTGCGGAGTCCACACACCCGAGGGGGTCGAAATGAGGGGCCAGGGTGGCGGGGGCGTGGACAATGGCGTGGAGCTTCACCCGTCCCTCCCCCACAGCACGGGAGAGCACCCGGCGCACGAGCCCGGACATCTCCGCCACCCCCACGAGCCAGAGCTCACCGGAAAAGCCTCCCGCCCCGGCAGCCTCCTCCTCCCCCGCCAGGATCCGTTCCCGGCGGGTCTCCGTGTCTTCGACCCCCTCCCGACGCCATATCGCCCGGACCTGGCGCTGGGCCCGGGCCAGGAGGGCCCAGCGCTCCTCGTCGTTGAAGAGGAGGCCTTCCTGGCAGGCTCGGGCCACATCGGCAAAGGTGTGCCCCTCGGCGCCCACGGTACGCTGCAGATCGCGCACCAGACGGCCCAGGCCCATCCACCGAGAGAGGGCTCCCCTGGCTGGGGGCCTGGAGAGGAGGAGTTCCAGGCCCTGAGGTGGCAGGTCCCGGAGCGCCTCGGCCCAGACCCTCCGCTCCACCAGCGGCCCGGGCTCGGGGCGGACCGGTGGGAAGAGGATTTCCGGGAGCGCCCCCAGGGTGGCGATGCGGGGTGGGCGGAGAGCCCGACCTCGGGCCTCGGCCCCGTCGAGGAGAAGCTCCAGGAGCCGGCGCCCGGCACGCCCCCCGGGGAGAATCACCAGGAGCTCCGAGAGATCCAGCACCCCGGTCGTCGTGGCCGCCGTCGGTCCGTGAGCACCGCCCACTCTCTCGCGGTCTCCGGCGCCGGCCGTCGGTCCGTCGCCACCGCCACCCACCTGTCTGTCAGCCCGCCCCTCCCCTGTCTTCTCCCCATCCGCACCCCGCTCCAGAAGAATCCGGGCCGCGCCTGGGAGGGCCGGGTCGCTCCAATCCACGAAGTGACGTCGAGCGCTCAGGGTGGGCGGGTGCTGGGTCGAGGGAGATCCGGATGGTGTCATGGGGGGCCGGGGTTGGGTGGGGATCACGCTTGGTTGGGCGAGCTGCTGTCCCGTTGGGGCGGGTGCTCCGTTGGGAGCTGGTATTTCAATTGGCGAACCGGCATCCCGCTGGGCGAACCGGCATCCCGCTGGGCGAACCGGCATCCTGTTGGGCGATCCAGCGCTCCGTTGGGCGAGCCATCGCTCCGTTGGGGACAGTGTACCGGTGTGAACTCCTTCTGTCGCCATGGTGGGAGCCGGTCAGCAAACCGAACATAGCCTCACGCTCCGACAAGGAGGGGCCTCTGGGTGAGAGCCGAAGCCGGGAGCCTTCTCCGAATCAGGTGATGAGGGCCCGCAGAGACTGAACCGGTGGAGGCAGGCGCGGGTCGGAAAGGGGAGGAGGCGCAGACGGAGCCGGAGGCGGTAAAAATTTCAATCTCGTGGGGCACCGGGGCGTTCTGATTGGGGGTGTTCAGATCCGGGACGTTCTGATCCCGGGTGTTCGCACCGATCCTCCCGCCCGGCCTTGAGGGCCTCCTGCGCCGCCCCCTCCCGTTCGTTCGTGGATCGTGTTGGTCGGGCAGGCCCGATCTCAGAGGCGCCGCCACAGGGGCATCCCTCCACAACAGCATCCACGAACAAGCCTCCAGCTTCTCCGGTGAGCCCCTCAGTCTCCCCGTTGCACTAGGTCCCGCTGCACTACCTTTGAAGGAGATCCAAAAATAGAATCCAGATTCTATTTTTGGTTCTTCTCCAAACTCAGTGCAGGCGGAAGACTGAAGGGCTGGCTGAGGGAGCCAGAGGAGGGTCAGGCGTTCCGGCAGATTTTGTGTGGACAGGAGGGCCGCCGGGAGCGGCTGACGGG
>SKJY01000077.1 GCA_007121775.1 Gemmatimonadota bacterium | reverse complement strand
TCGAGCCCCACGCGTCCCAAGGCTCCCTCCTCCCCAGCCGGGCTGGTGGGCCGTTCCCACTGGTCCCAGTCCACCTCCGGGCCAGACAGATCGCCACCACCTCGCAGGAGGGTCTGGAGGGGTGCATCGGGACCCTGCAGGAGCAGTCCCACCACCACCAACACCAGGGCGGCGCCTCCCCAGAGGAGCCAACCCCGACCGGATGACCGCCGGGACGAGCGGGGCCCCTGGGGGGGAACGCCCTGGTGGGGCAGGCCCTGGGGGGGGACGCCGCCTTCCGGAGCCTGAAGGGCGGGAGGCGTGCCCTGCGGTTCCTCTCGTGCCTGCAGGTCCGCGAGCCAGTTCGGGACAGCGGGGGTGACGTCTCCCGGCTTCGGGTCGGCGTCGACCCCGAGGGCCGCCAGGAACTCTTCTGCGGAGGCCCATCGGGCCTTTGGATTCTTCTGGAGGGCCCGGTCGATCACCGCCGTCAACGAGGTCGGCACGTCGTCGCGGAACTCGGTGACGGAGGGCAGGTCCTCATGCTTCTGCTTGTAGATGACGTTGTAGAGACTCTCGCCGCTCCAAGGCACCTGCCCGGTCAGCATCTCCCAGGCCAGGAGGCCCAGGCTGTACACGTCGCTCCGGCCATCCAGATCCTGCCCATCCACCTGCTCCGGGGACATGTACGAGGGGGTTCCCAGCGCCGTTCCCGGAAGGGTGAGGCCGGAGTCCGAGTCCCACGCCCGGGCGATCCCGAAATCGGCCAGACGGGCGACACCGGTCTCACGGTCCAGGTAGACATTCTCCGGCTTGATGTCGCGATGGACGATGCGTCGGCGGTGGGCGTGGGCCAGGCCGGTGGCCACATCGGTGAGGATGGCCTGCACGCGTTCCACCGGTAGGGGGGCGTCCCGCTGAAGGGCGTCCTTTAGCGTTTCACCGGGAACGTACTGCAGGATCAGGGCGAGGCCCTGCTTACCCAGGCGCCGGCTGCCTAGCAGGAGGACGATGTTGGGGTGCTGAAGCTTCCCCACGGTCCGGGCCTCGCGCTCCAGACGGGCGATGGCCTCTTCGTCCTGCAGGTAGGAGGGACGGATGAGCTTGATGGCCACATCCCGGCCCAGCTCCCGGTCCCGGGCCAGGTAGACCACGGCGGTCCCGCCCCGCCCCAGCTCCCGCACCAGCTCGAACTCCCCCTCCAGTTCCGGGATCCGGGGAAGCTCGGAGTCGGGCCGATCCGTCATCCCGTCTCCCCATCGAGCCAGGCCGGGACGGCGTCTCCCTTCCTCCCCCACGGCCTGAAGGTCAGGGCCACCGCCGATACGTTATCGTCCGCGCCCTGCCGGAGCGCCTCCTCTCCCAGGGTCCGGGCCACATCCCGAACCCCACCCTCCGCCAGGATCGACCTCCGCGTCAGCCGAGCCACCGTCTCGTCGTCCAGCGTGCCGTGGAGACCGTCTGAGCAGAGAACGAGGACGTGGGCTTCGAGGGCCTCGAAGCGGCCGAAGACGTCCACCTCCAATTCACCCTCCGCGCCCAGATGGCGGGTGATGGCGTGGCGCCAGGGGGAGCGGGCCAACTCCTCCTCCGACATGGTCCCCTCGCGGCGGACCTCGGCGGCGAAGGAATGATCCCGGGTCAGGCAGGTGATCCCTTCACCATCCAGGCGGTAGGCCCGGCTGTCTCCCACATTGGCGAGCTCGTAGCGGCCTCCGTGGCGGAGGACGGCGACCAGGGTGGTGCCCATCCCCTCGAGCTCCGGATCTTCCTCAATCCGGGTCCGGATGGCCCGATGGGCCGCGTGGACGCCCTTCTGCAGATCGGCCCCCCCCTCCAGCGTGGCCACCAACGTGTCCAGGGCCAGATGGCTCGCGATCCGGCCATTGGAGTTGGACCCGATTCCGTCGCAGATCACGGCGAGTTCCCGCCCATCCGGGAGGGTGCGGACCGCGACGGCGTCCTGATTGGAGGGGCGCCGGCCCTGGTCGGTGAACCATGAGCTCCGCTCGGTGAGGCCCTCCTCGGACGCCTTTTGCTCCGAGGTGGCTCCGGGCTGGTGGAAGCGGTAGATGACCGTTCCCATCTCGATCCGGTCGCCGTCATTCAGGACCCGTCCCGGTCCGTCGGGGGAGAGGGGGTCGCCGCTGACCAGCGTCGGGTTGGTGTGGGACTCGTTGTGGAGCGTCCATCGTCCGTCCCGGAACCGGAGGCGCGCCTGCCGGCGGCTCACCGTGGGGAGGTTGAGCCGTACGTGGAGGAAGGGGTCTCCCTCTTCCCGGCCGAAGGTGACCTCCGGGTCCCTCCCCGGCACTCGGACGAAGCGGACCTCCCGGGCCATGCCGGCGCCCCCGCCTTCCAGGAGCTCCAGCCGGCCGGGGAGGAGTTGCAGGGTGCCCTCCATGGCCCCGCCGGAGACGGGGAGGGTGGGCGAGGGCGCTGGGGACCCGGCGCCCGCCGGATCGGCAGGGGTATCGCGAGCCGGTGCGGCTGGGGGGAGGCCCGCCGGATCGGCTGCCGGTCCCGTCTCGGTCCGAGCCCGCTCTCGCCGGGCGGCGTCGGCTTTCCGTCGACGCTCTTCCGCCTCGACGGGATCCATCCCCTCCGCCCCGGAAAGGGGGAAGACCAGAAGGGGAGTCCGGGCCGCCTTCCTCCGCTCAAACCACAGCCACGTGAAGCGAGCCGCCGCGCCCACCACCACCGCAGCCACCAGAAGGACGGGGACCTCGTAGGTGGCCAGCAGGCACCCGAACTCCTCGAGACCGGAGGTCGGTCCCGAGGGGCAGAGCCACCCAAGGAGGGTGGCGTCGGTTTCGGCCTGCTGGATCATGAGATCAATACCTGCTCATTCATCATGCATAAGGCACACGTCACGTAGTCCTTACCCCACAACCCGCCAGATGTGGTCATCGGCTGGGGTGCCCGTGGGGCGGCCACCCGGAGGCGAGCCTTCCGGGGGCTGGCCATCCGATAGACTGTGGTCATCCCCTCGCCCTACCCGTCCAGCGGGGTCACGTCCGCCGGTACCCGGGGGTGGACCCGCCACCCGGCGGTCTCGCCATCTTCGGCGTTCTCCTCATCCGGATCCTCGGGCGCCTCCACGAAGGGGATGAGCAGCCCGTTCACGTTGAGGCGCCGGCCCACGGCGAACACCTCTGCCGCATTCTCCGGCAGGATCCCTACGGCGGCAAGGCGCACCTCCAGCTCCACCGGACCGGATCCGTCCGATACGGTGACCCGCCAGCGCCCCGGGGTATCCTCGTCCACGGGCCCCGCGGCGGAGATCACCACCTCCCGGAGTCGCACGGCGTCGGCGTCCAGCGCCCCGGCCCCGGCGACGGCGGCCTGCTCGGTGGTGACGATGAGGGGCGCCGGGACGCCTCCCTCCGATTCCACGAAGGGCGTGACTCCCACCAGGACCC
>SKJY01000158.1 GCA_007121775.1 Gemmatimonadota bacterium | reverse complement strand
CGCCCTCCTCTACTGAGCCCTCAGGCACGCCGGATACCGGGAAGTCCGGTGCACCGATCCGTCAAAGCTCAGACGAGTCGGTGTTGAGCCCTCAGGCGCGCCGGGCCGATCAGACCAGCGCGGCCCCGCACTCCCGCGCCACCATGGCTCGGAACGCCTCGTGGAGACGACGGGTCACCGGTCCCACCTTCCCGTCCCCCACCGGCTTGCCGTCGATGCGCACTGTGGGGCGGACTTCGGTGGTGGTCCCGGTATAGAAGACCTCCGAGACGCACTGGAGGTCACCCACCGCCGTGGGGCGCTCCTCCACCGGGATCCCCTCTTCCCGGGCCAGCTCCAGGACCAACGCCCGGGTGATCCCCGGAAGGATCTGGTTCGAGGCCGGATGGGTCACCAGGAGGTCGCCGAAGACGAAGAAGACGTTGTTGTGGGAGCCTTCCAGCGCCAGCCCGTCCCGGACCAGGAGGGCGTCGGCCTCACCGGCGTCCCGTGCCGCCTGCTGCGCCATGACCATGGGGAGGAGCTGCACCGTCTTCAGGTCGGCGCGGCCCCACCGCTGGTCCGGTACCGTGACGGCGCCGAACCCCTTCTCCCAGCTCTCCTGATCCAACCGCTTGAAGGGCTTGGCCCAAGCATAGAGGGTCGGGGGCACCGGCGGGTCGGGGAAGGCGTGGGTCCGGGGCGCCGTCCCCCGGGAGAGCTGAAGGTAGACGGTGGCCATCTCCTCCTCCTGGAGATCATTGAGCTCCAGAAGCTCCTGGTGGAGCGCCTCGAGCCCCTCCGGAAAGGGGATCCGAAGAGTGGCGCACCCGCGGCGGAGCCGTTCCATGTGCCGATCCAGCGCCAGGAAGCGGCCCCCGTAGACCGGCGTCACCTCATACAGGGCGTCTCCGAAGAGGAATCCCCGATCATCGGGGGAGATCCGGGCCTCGGCCCGGGGCATGAACTCACCGTTCAGATAGACGATATCCTTCACCGTGCGCTCCCTGTGTGTGGATGTGCATCCGCCTGCATCTTCGTCGAGTCCCGCGGCCTCACCAAACCGCCTGGACCCGCGGACTCACCTAAACCGCCCGGACCCGCGCCCGCACCAACCCGTGAGTCCCACCCCTGTCCGTGGAGGTGGAGAGGCATCGTCAGTTGGCCTCGCGCCGCTCCAGTCGCTCGAACTCCTCCAGGAGTTCTGCCTCCCGGATCTCCGCCTCCCGGATCTCGGCGTTGCTGGCGCCGGCGGTACCGGAGGTGGCCCGATCCCCACCATCCGCGGTGGGCGCGCGGTCGGCACCCTCCTCCGCCTCCTCCTCCAGCTCTCCGTCCTTGATCTCGCCGGCCGAGAGCTGGGGGCGCTCCTGGGAGGAGGGGGCGATGAGCCCCATCTGCTCCTTCAGGGCCTGAAGACGCCGATCCATGTCCACGCCGCCGCTGCCTCGCTCGAGCTGGGCGAACTCGTCTTCCAGGGTGTCGCCCTGGAGCGCCTCGGTCACCTCGGCGGCGGCCAGGCTCCGACGCTCCGTCTCCTCGATGCGCTCCGCCATGCGGTTGAAGGCTTCGAAGGCGGAGGTGTCGGAAAGACCGGACATGGTCTGGTGGATCCGCTTCTGGGCCTGGGCACGCTTCTGCTTGGCGATGAGGAGATTCCGCTTCCGCTTCGCCTCCTCGATCTTGTCGTTGAGCTGCCGGAGGGAGGCCTTGAGTTTCTCCGTCTCCTGGGCCTGGGCCGACCAGGTGGCCTCCAGCGACTGGGCTCGCTCGGCATGCTCCTGCTGTCGGAGGAGGGCCTGCTTCGCCAGGTCGTCTCGCCCCTCCTGCACCGCCAGCATGGCACGCCGCTCCCAGTCCCGGACCTGCTTCGCCTCGTCCTCCACCTGGGCCCGGAGCTTCCGCTCGTCGGCGATGGCGGCGGCCACCTCCCGCTTGGCCTTGGAGAGCTGGTCCCGCATATCCAGGATGATCTGATTCAACATCTTCTCCGGGTTCTCGGCCCGGGCGATGAGATCGTTGATGTTGGAGCGGAAAAGGGTCGAGATCTTCTGGAAGATGCTCATGGGCTCAGTCTCCCACAGGGGCAGAAGAAACCAGGGACTTGATGGTGGACATGTGCTCGGAGGCCGCCATGTGGAGGCTCTCCAGCGATGCCTGGAATTCGGTGTAGTCCAGCCCCTCGAGCTGCATGCTCAGCCCCAGGACCAACTCACCCTCCTCCAGGCCGTAGGCGCCGTGGACCACGTCGGTGGCGTTGAGCTCCAGGAGGGTTCGGAAGAGGGCCTCGTGGGAGCCTCCGCCCTGAGGCAGGTCCATGACCTTGAGGCGGAGGATCAGGAGCGGGGGCGAGTGGTGGACCACGATGGGGAGCTTCTCTTCCCGGCTCCGCACCAAATACATACCCTCTGCGATCTCCTCGTATTCCAGATCCATCCGGATCAGGAAGCTTTCCAGATCTTCTCGCGTCAGCATCAGACCTCCCTGGGGGGCTGGGGGACCGGATGAGGGTCCCGTCTCGGGGCGCCTCCGCCCTGCAGGCGGCGATCCGGGACCGCCGCCTCTCGTCCTCTCCTACGGATCGGGGCCGGAGAAGGATTCGCGGCCGAGGCCGGAGCCGCGAATGAACCGGGGACCCGGTTCACAATCATGGCACGGTGGCGGATTCCACGCCACCGTTTTCCCTCTCCGCCCCGGCGGATCCATCGGGGCATCCCGCCCTACGCTCCCCCTCCCAGCCCGGAGGCTCGGGGGTACTTCAGGGATCTTCCGGGGCAGCCGCCGTCAGACCGCCAGCGCCACTGCGTCTCCCAGGAGGGGGGCCAGGTAGCGGCCGGTGAGGGACCCGGAGTGGCGCGCCACCTCCTCCGGCGTTCCTTCCACCACCAGGCGACCACCCCCGCTCCCTCCCTCGGGTCCCAGATCCAGGATCCAGTCGGCGGTCTTCACCACCTCCAGATTGTGCTCGATGACCACCACCGTGTTCCCCTTGTCAACCAAGCGGTGGAGAACGTCCAGCAGCGCCCGTACATCCTCGAAGTGGAGCCCGGTTGTGGGCTCATCCAGGATGTAGAAGGTGTCGCCGGTGGCCTTCTTCGCCAGCTCCGTGGCCAGCTTCACCCGCTGCGCCTCCCCGCCGGAGAGGGTGGTGGCGGACTGGCCCAGAGTCAGGTAGCCGAGCCCCACGTCCGAGAGGGTCTGGAGCCGGCTCCGGATCCGGGGCACCGGCTGGAAGAATTCCAGCGCGTCATCCACCGTCATCTCCAGAACATCGGCGATGTTCCGGCCCCGATAGTGGACGTCCAGGGTCTCCCGGTTGTACCGGCGCCCGCGGCAGACATCGCAGGGCACGTACACGTCCGGGAGGAAGTGCATCTCGATCTTCACCAGCCCGTCGCCGGAGCAGGCCTCACAGCGTCCGCCCTTCACATTGAAGGAGAAGCGCCCCTGGTCGTACCCGCGCATCTGGGACTCGGGGAGATCGGCGAAGAGCTGGCGGATGGGAGTGAAGACCCCACTGTAGGTGGCGGGATTGGACCGGGGGGTGCGCCCGATGGGCGACTGATCCACCTCGATGACCTTGTCCACGTGGTCGAGCCCCTCGATCCCGTCGTGGGCCAGCGGGAGGTCCCGGGAGCCGAAGAAGTGCCTGGAGAGAGCCCGGTAGAGGGTCTCGTTCACCAGGGTGGACTTCCCGGACCCGGACACCCCGGTCACACAGATGAAGGTGCCCAGGGGGAAGACGGCATCGACTTCCTGAAGGTTGTGACCCCGGGCTCCCCGCACCACCAGCTCCTTGCCCTGCTCGCCGGCTCGCCGCTTCTCCGGGATCCGGATGGACCGCTCTCCCCGGAGATATGCGCCGGTGAGGGACTCAGGCGCCGCCTCCACCTGGGCAGGCGTTCCCTGTGCCACGATCCGGCCCCCGTGGGTTCCGGCGCCGGGCCCCAGATCCACGATGTGGTCGGCGGCACGGATGGTGTCCTCGTCGTGCTCCACCACCAACACCGTATTCCCCAGGTCGCGGAGGGCCTTGAGGGTGGCCAGGAGTCGGTCGTTGTCCCGCTGGTGAAGCCCGATGGACGGCTCGTCCAGGACGTAGAGGACGCCCACCAGCCGGCTCCCGATCTGGGTGGCCAGACGAATCCGCTGCCCTTCCCCACCGGAAAGGGTCTGGGCCGAGCGGCCCAGGGTCAGGTACTGGAGCCCCACATCGTTCAGGAACCCCAGCCGATCCAGGACCTCCTTCAGGATGGGGCCGGCGATGCGGGTGGGGAGGTGGGTGTCGTGGGTCAGCTCCCGGAAGAAGGCCAACGCCTCCCCGATGGCCAGGGCTCCGACCTCACCGATGGAACGCCCGCCCACCGTCACCGCCAGCGACTCGGGGCGGAGCCGGGCCCCACCGCACGCCGAGCACTCATGCTCCGACATGAAGCGGGTGAGCTGCTCCCGGACGGCGTCGGACGAGGTCTCCTGGTAGCGCCGGGAGATCCGTGCCACCACGCCCTCCCAGACCTCGGTGTAGCTCCGGTCCTTCCCCTTCCGGCGATAGGGGAAGAGGATCTTCATTCGCCCGGACCCGAAGAGAATGGCGTCCCGCACCTGCTGGGAGAGGTCTCTCCAAGGCGTCTTCACGCTGAATTCGTACGCCTCGGTGAGCCCGGGCAGGATGGAGCTCTTCAGGTGTCCCGACGGCTCACCCCAGGGAAGAACCACCCCCTCGGCGATGGAGAGGCTCGAATCGCCCAGGAGAAGTTCAGCGCTCACCTCCTGCCGTGTGCCCAACCCGTCGCACTGGGGGCAGGCGCCGTAGGGCGAGTTGAAGGAGAACTGCCGCGGCTCCATCTCCGGGAGTGAGGTGCCGCAGGCGGCGCAGGCGTAGTGTTCGGAGTGGAAGGAAGCCACATCCTCCGAGCCACTCCGCTCCAGGATCTCCACCACCCCCTCGGCGTGGCGGAGCGCCGTCTCCACCGAGTCGGCGATGCGGGCTCGGTCACGCTCCCGCACGACCACCCGGTCCACCAGGATGGAGACGTCGTGGTTCTCGTACCGATTCAGGGTCGGCGGATCAGCCAGGTCGTGGATCTCACCGTCCACCCGCACCCGGACGAAGCCCTGCTTCCGCGCCCGCTCGAAGAGCTCCCGGAACTCACCCTTCCGACCCCGTACGAGGGGTGCCAGGATCTGGATCCGGGTCCCTTCCTCCCGGGAGAGGATGGCGTCGACGATCTCGGTGGATGACTGTCGGCGCACCGGATCGCCGCATTCGGGACAGTGGGGTGTGCCGGCCCGGGCCCAGAGCAGGCGCAGATAATCGTGGATCTCGGTGACCGTCCCCACGGTGGAGCGGGGGTTCCGGGAGATGGTCTTCTGCTCGATGGAGATGGCCGGAGACAACCCTTCGATGGCGTCCACATCGGGCTTCTCCATGAGCCCCAGGAACTGCCGGGCGTACGCGGAAAGGGATTCCACGTACCGACGCTGACCCTCGGCGTAGATGGTGTCGAAGGCCAGGGACGACTTCCCCGAGCCCGACACGCCTGTGAGCACCACGAGCCGCTCCCGGGGGAGGGCCAGGGACACATTCTGGAGATTGTGCTCCCTGGCCCCCCGGATGATGAGCGACTCGGTCTGATCCATGGGCTCAGAAGGTCCCACGCAGATCCTGGAGCGCCGCGATGCGGTCTTCGGTGGGGGGATGGGTGGAGAAGAGCTTGGTCATGGCCCCCATGGCCCCATTCCCCCGGAGCGGGTTCACGATGGCCAGGCTGGCCCCCGCCTGGTTCACATCCATGGGGATGCGCTCGGCGTAGCCTTCCAGGCGGCGCAGGGCGTTGGCCAGCCCGTCAGGCGTGCCGGCGATCTCGGCGCCGGTCCGGTCAGCCTGGAACTCGTTGGTGCGGGAAATCATCCCCTTCACGATGAAGGCCGCCAGGGGCGCCAGGATCATGAGGAGGATCATGACCACCATGTTCCGATCCCGATCCCCGAAGAAGATCCCCCAGCGGGCGATCATGACGATGGCTCCGGCCATGGCGGCGGCCACGGTGGACACCAGCATGTGCCGATGCTTGATGTGGGCCAACTCGTGGGCGATGACCCCCTCCAACTCCTGCCGGTTCATGAGACGGAGGAGCCCGGCGGTGACACACACCACCCCGTTCTTGGGATTCCGGCCGGTGGCGAAGGCGTTGGGCTGCTCCTGGGGAGCGATGGCCACCGTGGGCATGGGGAGGTTCGCCTGCTGCCGCAGCCGATCTACCATCTCGTAGAGTTCAGGGGCGTCGCTGGGCGACACCACCCTGGCCTTGTACATCTTCAGGACCATCCGGTCGCTGAACCAGTACATCCCCACATTCATCACCAGGGCGATGCCAAAGAAGACGAGGGCCATCTGCTCGCCCCCGATCAGCCCCCCCACCAGGACCATGAAGACCATGAGTCCGGTCATGAGGAAGAGTACCTTGGCCTGATTCATCGCTGTCTCACCTCGGATTCGTGCCGATTTCGTGGATCTCCCGAACATGGGAAAGGAGGCCCTCAGGCCTCCCTCGGTCCCCATCGGTTCGGAGTGTCTTTGCTGCTTCGGGGATACACCCCAACCGCCACCGGGTGCCCTCCCACTCGAACCGGGCCCGGCCTACCCTGTCTGTCGCTCCCGGGGCTCCTTCCCGTTCGTTCGTGGATGGTGATCGGCGACCGGCTCAGTACCCCCACTCCCGGTAGAGGGAGAAGCCCAGCACCTTGTCCAGCCGGAGGCCCAACTGCCCGAACCCGGAGGCGGCTTCCCGGGCGAAGCGGTCTTCCACGAATCCCTCCAGCGTCCAGAGGTCGGCGAACCGCCACTCCAGCCGCGCGCCCGGGAACTGGTTCTGGGCCTGCGCGCCCAGCCCCGTGAGGGGACGGAGCACCAGGGCCAGGAAGAGGTTGTCGGCCACGTACTGACCCACCTCGATCTGGGTGCCGGCGAAGGCGCCGGTGAAACCCGCCGCCGATTCGAGCCCCCCGGCCTCCCGGGTCTGGGTGATGGTGAAGAAGTCGATGCCCAGCTGCTGCGCCACCACCTGACCGAGCTGGGTCCCGATGACGCCCACGCCGGCGCTCACTCCCACCCCGGCGGCCCCTTCCAGGAGGGAGCTCTCCCCTGAGGCCAGGGCGTAGGAGGGGCGTCCGAAGACCAGATAGCTGATGAGATCCGATTCAGCGATGGGGGGCTGGGAGTCGGAAGTGAGCTCAACCCGCAGGTTCATGAGGGTCCCCCCCAGATTGGCGATGATCTCCAGGGGCTCACCCCCCTCACGCCTGAGGCGATGCACCGCCTCGATGTTCAACGCCGGATCCACTCCCGGCGTGCCTGCGAACTCCACCACACCCTCCCGTACCTGGAACTGCCGTCCGAAGGCGGAATAGGCCCCACGGATGGCTTCCAGGGTACCGGCCATGACGATCTCCCGCTGGGCCCGATCGAAGGTGACGGCCAGCTCCCCCCCCATCTCCACGTTGATCTCCTGGCTCCGCAGCCAGAAGTCCCGCTGCAGCAGCAGGTCCACGTCGACCCGGAGGTTCTGCATGAAGGGGTTCTGGGCCGCCTCGATGGCCGGCCGGGTGGCCACCAGCATGGTGTCCACCACGTTGAAGAAGTCCGGATCGGTGAGATCCACCACCTCGGCGGTGCGAGCGAACTCTTCGATGAAGATGTTCCCCTGTTCGACCCGAACGCTCCCGCCCACCCGGGGCGAGGTGAACCGCCCCCCCAGGGTCACGGTGCCCCCCACCCGCGCGTTCAGATCCCGCCGGTCCACGGCCTGGAAGTTGGACGCCTGGATCCGCAGGTCGAAGGCGGGATCCACAGGGTCTTCCAAGGAGATGGTCCCGGTGACCTGGGCGGTCCCCCGGGCCCGGGCCTCGGCCTCCACCGACACCGTCCGGTCTTCCCGGATCTCCAGCGTCCCGTTGATCCCCGCCACCCGAAGACCCAACTCCGGCAGCGCCACCACCCCGGAGGCCAGGCGCACCTCTCCCGAAGGCCTCAGGTCCGAGGTGGTGCCCCGGATCCGCACCTGCCCATCCAGAACACCCTCTACATCTTCCAGCACCTCCAGGAAGGCCAGGGCCGTGGCCGCCGGCATCTCGTCCAGATCCAGGTCCACCTGCAGTGTCCGGTCCAGGAAGCGGTCCTCCACCGCCTGGAAGGAAAGATCCACCGGAACCCGTCCCTGGGCCGTGAGGTGCCGGCGACCATCAACCTCCACGCCCAGCTCGGCCCGGGCCACCAGGTCGCGGTAATCCAGGGATCCCTCGAGCCGGGAGACGGCGGTCAGCCCGTTGCGGAACTCCCGCAGCGCGAAGCGCCCGTCGATTCGGGGCGCATCCTGGGGCCCGGTCACGTCCAGCTCCAGGTCCAGGTAGCCCCGGGGGGGCTCGGCCACCTGAGCGATCCCGGCAAGCCGATGGACGTCGGCGCTCTCCACCTCCAGGCGGAAGCGGGACTCGCCGTCCAGGGAAATCCGGCCCCGGGCCTCGATGCGGCCAGGTTCCTGGCGTCCCTCCTGCTCCAGTCCCGGGCGGGTGAGACGCAGGACATCCACCTCCGCACTCCCCTGGGCCACCTGGATCCGGGCCGGTCGGTCCAGCCCCCATTCGGCACCGTCCAGGGAAAGGTGCAGCTCCTCCAGGTCCGTGATCACCCCGCCGGGAATCACCTCGAACCCGCCGGCCAGCCGGTATGACTGGTCGTCGGAACGCCTGAGATCCACCTCCCCGCGACCCCTGGACGGCTC
This sequence comes from Gemmatimonadota bacterium, assembly GCA_007121775.1. Lineage (GTDB taxonomy): Bacteria > Gemmatimonadota > Gemmatimonadetes > Longimicrobiales > Gaopeijiaceae > PWLA01. The sequence goes on along the minus strand of SKJY01000158.1, from coordinate 3,645 downwards.
GTAGGCCCCTGACACCGCCAGGCTCTCGAAGGCGAGGCCGTTCAAGCGGACGGAATCGGCGTCCACCCTCCCCTCAAGCGACCAGGCGTCCCGGCCCTGGAACGTGCCGGACACATCGCCTCGGAGCTCCTCCACGGCCACCTCCCCGTAGACGGCGTCCAGAAAGTACACCGACGCCTGGCCGGTGAAGTCCCGGGCCGCGCCCCGGAGCTGGATCTCACCTCGAGCCCGGCCGTCCAGCGCCACAGGCTGCGGAAGGGTGTCCGGGTCGATTCCCTGGAACTGGAGTTCCAGACGGTCGATCTCGGTGAGGGTGTCGCCGGCGGCCACCTCCTCTCCCAGGAGGACCGGGCGGAGGCTTCGCATGGACTCCACATCCCAGACCACCCGAATCTCCCCGTCCGGCGCATCGTCCCGGAGGCCCAACGAGCCACTCCCGGAAACCGTCGCCAGGGGAGACTGCACCGCCACCGTGTCCACCAGGAGGGTCCCGTCCCGGGCCTCGAGACGGGCGGTGGCGCGAGTGACCTCGGCGGGCCCCACCAGGAGGTCCCGGAGATCCAGGGCGGCCCGTCCCTCCACCGTATCCAGGGTGAAGCCGCTGCCCACCACATCGAAGCTGCCATTGATGGTGGTGGGATCCGGGGCGTCAGGCACCAGCAGGTGGAGGGCGAAGTTCCCGAGTTCGCCCTGGGCCTCCAAGCCCGCCGACGGATCCAGGGCGTTTATCCGGCCCCGGGCCGCCACCTGCCCGGCCACCGTGGCCAGATCCAGCTCCACGCCCAGATCTTCCAGGAGGCCCGTTACCTCGACCCGGCCCGATACATCTCCCGTAAGAGGAAGCTCCATGGCCAGCGCCGAACCCACCCCGTCCAGGGACAGAGGATCCAGGATCGCGTCCAGGAGGAGGTCCCACCCGTCCAGGCGCTCCGTGACCTGCCCACTCACGCTCACCTGGGAGGTGGGCCCGTCGACGCCGAGGCGGTGGGTGGCGCTGGCCGTCAGGTCGAATCCGGCGGCCATATCGCCGGACGCGCTGAGGACAAGGCTCCCTTCTCCCCTGATGGGCAGGTCCGGAAGGAAGGCTGCGAGGGTGCCGTAGCGAAGGGGGTCCACGGAGAGATCCAGGTCTCGGACCCCGAAGGGCTCCGGCAGCGCCAGCACACCCCGAGCGTCCACGGTGGATGGGGGGATGTCCTGGGCCGGGTCATCCCAGGTGACGCGCCCATCCACCCGGAGGGCGCTGAGGGGCCCATCCGCCCTGGCCCGACCCTCGAGCCGCCCCTGGATGGGGAGCGGCTCGGGGAGCCAGGGGTCAAGGAGCTCCACCTCCAGGGGATCGGCCCGCAGGTCCACCCCGACGAAGCGAAGCTCATCGCCCAGATCCAGCCCCACCTGCCCCCGAACCCGGGAGCCGCCCACGGTGAGATCCGCCTGGCGGATGCGCCAGCTCGAACGGGCGATGGGTCCCCGGACCTCCAGCGCCATGGCCCCCTGCCCCTCGGGGATCCGGGGTTCGAGCCAGCGCAGATCCGCCAGATCCACCACCGGGGCGTCCATGGCCACATCCAGCTCCAATCCCGCCTCCGGGTCCAGCCAACTCATGCGGATCCGTCCGGCGAGTTCGGTTCCCGGGAGCCATAGCCGGTCCAGCTCCATGGCCAGCGACGGGCCCGACCGCTCCAGCACTCCCCGGAGGTCGTCCAGGATGAAGGGCTCAGCCATGACCTCCCCCACCAGGGACAGGCGCTGCACATCGACCCTCTCTCCATCCACCCCGGGCCGGAGGAGATCCAAACGGTTCAGTCGCCCGTGGATATCGGAGAATCGGAAGCGCAGATGGCGACCATCCACGCCCGGGATCTCCTCCAGCGTACCGGCTGCGGTGGTCTCTTCCTCGCCCTGGTAGGGGAGCCGGAGGACGAACTCGCCGTCATGGATGGTCACGTCCCGGAGGAAGAGTTCGATTTCCGAGGGCTCGGCCGGCTCCTCCTCCACGGTGGGATCCGGGTCTTCTGCCGGCTCGTCGTCCTCGGTGGGGGGGGCGGGCACGAAGATCCGCTCCACATTGGTCCGCTCCTGCCCGTGGAGAGTCTCCAGCGCCACCCGGGGACGCCACACCTCCACCGGGCCCACCCCGATCCGTCCGGTGAGCATCTCCCTGAGCTGGTAGCGGACCCGGAGGGAATCGGCTTCCACGAAGGGACGCCCGTCCGTATCCCGGATCGCCACATCATGGAGGACAAAGCCCCTGAGGAGCCCGTCGGAGCGGAGCCCCCCCACCTCCACACTCCCGTCCACGAAGCGGGGAGTCTGGCTCAGGATGGTCCTCAACACGAAGTCGTGTCCCGGCCGCGTCTGAACCGCCAGGTAGGCCAGCACCGAGGCCAGCAGCGCCAGAACCGCCACCCCGCCGGTGAGCCACCCCAGGGCACGTCCGATCCGGCGCCCTCCGCCACGGGCGGGGCGATCCGGGTCACGAGGTGCGTCCTCGGGGCGTGGGCCGGTCTCCTTCGGTGATTCGTCCATGGCTCAGAACGCCTGTCCGATGGAGAAGTGGAGCTGGAACCGCCGCCACGAGAAGCCGGGGTCGTCTTCCAACCGGTAGCGGGGATCCAGAAGGGCCAGATCCGCCACCGGGACCCAGTCGAGCACCGTCCCGTCCGGGGCCTCGAGTCGGTCGCCCGGCGCGTCCCGATCCGGGTCGAAGGCCCGAAGCCCCGAGGTGATCACCGGGATGCGCTCGGTGCGCTGGGGACGGTAGGCCACATCCACCCGAACCGGCCCGATGGGAGTGCTGTAGCGCAGGCCGACCCCGGGCGTGAGGGCCACATCACCGAGAGACGCGTCCCCGGAGCCGTTCCATACCTGGCCGAAGTCCAGGAACGCCCCGCCCCGGAGGTGGGGCTGGAGCACCGGGAAGCGAAGCTCCAGACTCCCTTCCACGAGGTTGCTCCCCCCGCCGGGGCGGGCGAAACGGTCATCCCAGGGGAGCGGCCCGGCGTCGCAGGACAGGTCCGCCACCTGGCCCGGTGAGCACACCGGATCGGCCCCCTCCTCCATGGGGAAGATCAAATCCTCCAGGGGGGGCGACCAGACCCGGGGACCGAGCTGGTTCTGAGCGTAGCCGCGCACGGAGTTGGCACCGCCGGCGTAGAACCGCTTCTGCGGATGGGCGATCTTGGGCCGATCCTGCCCCTCCTCCACATCCAGCCCCCGGAAGGGACCGGCGTTGAGCCAGCCTCCGCGGATGCGGGCTCCCACCACCAGATTCTCCGTCAGAGCGAAGAACCGGGTCGTCTCGCCCACTACACGCTCGTAGTCGAAGTTGGACCCGGTAATGGACGAGGCGTGCTCCACATCGGCGGCCACCGTATATCCGGCGGTGGGTGAGAAGGCCCGGTTCGTCCGGTCCCGGGAGAAGGAGAGCCCCACCGGGGCCAGGCGGTTGGACGAGACCAGGACGTTGATCTCCTGGGGGTCGCACACCAGGAAGCTGCTGCAGAAGAAGACCTCTGCCGCCTCCAGGCTCGCGAGCTGGGGCCGGTAGTAGGCGCTCAAGGGGGTACTGCGGCCGATGCTCCGGGTCACGGTCAGGTTCAGACCCAGGGCCCTGCGGATGAAGACGTCCTGGAGCGATTGGCG
>SKJY01000006.1 GCA_007121775.1 Gemmatimonadota bacterium | reverse complement strand
GATGGAAGCTGAACCCCGCAGTCGGATCCGCTGGGTCGCTCCGGAGGTTCCGGAGGCGGAGGTGATGCTCACGCCGCTGGTGCGCCCCTGAAGCAGGTTCGCCACGCTGCTGATGGGCGCCGTTTCCGTGAGCATCGAAGCGTCGATGGACGCGATGGAGGCTGGCTGGGCACGACGATCCTGCCGACCGGCGGTCCCCGTCACCAAGATCTCGTCCAGGGCAAGCGCCGTCTGCTCCAGGGCAAAGTCCAGCGTCAGCGTCTGGCCGGGCTGGAGCGTCACGGTCTGGGTCTGGGTCCGATACCCGATGAAGGTGGCCCGGACCTGAACCTCACCGGCAGCGACGTTGGCAATGCGGTACCGGCCGTCCGTTCCGGCCAGCGTTCCGCGCTGGGTTCCGACGATGTTCACCTGGGCCGAGCCAACCAGGGCCCCGGTCCGTGCGTCGGTCACGGTTCCTTCGATGGTCCCCGTCTGCTGCGCAGACATGGCCGGCGGCATCACCAGAAATGCCAGCAGGGCCAGAGCGGAGACCAGTCCACTGAACAGACCAGTTCTCGAATTCATACGAAGACTTCCGTGTAGGTGGGGATCGGCGCCCCCCGGGCTGCCCCTCCCATCCGCCTAAACCACGGAGAGGGAGCGCGGCAGTGGCCCGAGTTCATGGCTGGGCCGGGATGCCGCTGGGCGGTCAAGGGACCGCCGGGGCTGAATCGGGAGCGGGCGATTCCCACAGTGATGGGGCGCTTGAGCCGAGGCTGTCTATAGGACAGGCCCAACCCAGGCGTTTCTTCAAGTGGAAAGCAAGTGCGTGGTTCCGGGAGAAGCATACCTCCTGGTGAAGGGGATCCTTGCGAGGCGTGTGTGCATCCTGGGCCTTCCGTTTCAGCCACCCATTCGTCTCAGCCACCCATCCCATGGGCGTTTCAAACGTGGTTGCTCGGTTCGCGTAAGAAACCGACCAGTTTCCGCTGAACGTGGCCCCCACTCAGCATCGTCACCATAACGGGGGCAGGGTTAGATCCGCAACTTGGCGGCAACACTGAATCCGTCACTGATGACCTGCCCTGAAGCAGAACGTCACCTTGGGCCGGCCTCCGCCCAGAGAAAATCCCCACCGACCCCGCCAAGGTTCCAGGTCCCTTACAGAACCCGCACCTCTACAGAACACACACCCCGTCCGTGCCACTCACATTCGCTCAGTGTCAAGCGCCACCGAATGCTTCCCCTCTGGACATTGGCCCCGAGCTCATTTGGCGGACCGCCCGTCTTCAGGATTCGCGCTCCTGGATGGGGGTCTCGATGAGGGGCAAAAGGGTCGGTACGGTAGACCCGACCGAGATGGCCTTCCGCAACCTCTCTGCGGCCGCCTGGGCCGCTGCCGGGCCCGAGGCGTGGACCCTGCCCAGAAGATCGCCCCGGGAAACATGTTCCCCTGGGTGAACGAGCTGGTCGAAGCCAACGGCCGGGTCGATGGTCTGGCCCAGCCGGATCCGTCCACCACCGAGCTCAACCGCAGCCCGGCCAAGGGGGAGGGGCTCAACTCCCTGAACCACGCCGGACCGCTCTGAGCGCACCTCCTCCACCACAGCCGCGCCCGGAAGAAGGTCGGGATCATCCGCGATCGCCGGATCACCACCCTGGCGCTCCACCAGGGATCGGAAGATCTCGAGAGCGGCGCCTGAATCGAGCTTCTCCAGCACTCGTGCTCGGAGGGGATCCCGGCCATTTCCGGCCGCAGAGGGGGATTCCCCCTCCGGTAAAGTCCCACCTTCCGGAACCGACGTGACTTCCGACCCGCCCCTTGGGGAGACCGCCTTCGAGGCATCCGCCACCGCCAGCATCTCGACTACCAGCGCAACGGTGACCTCCCTTAGATCGTGCGGCCCTTCTCCCCTGAGACACTCCAGCGCCTCCCGTACCTCGAGGGCGTTGCCCACGGTGCGACCGAGGGGTCGATCCATGGCGGTGGGAAGAGCCGTGGTGGGAACGTCATGCCGGGTGCCGATATCTACCATGGTCCTGGCCAGTTCCAGCGCCCGCTCCCGATCCGGGAGGAAGGCGCCGCTCCCCATCTTCACATCCAGCACCAACCCGGTCAGCCCCTCCGCCAACTTCTTGCTCATGATGCTGGCGGCGATGAGGGGAATTGACGGAACGGTACCGGAGACGCTGCGCAGGGCGTAGAGGCGCCGGTCCAGTGGCGCGATCTCCACGGTCTGACCGATCATGGCGACCCGGTGGGCCTCCAGATCCGCCACGAAACGGTCCAGGGAGAGGTCGGTGCGGAAGCCCGGGATGGCCTCCAGCTTGTCCAATGTACCCCCGGTGTGGCCCAGCCCCCGCCCCGACATCATGGGCACATAGAGTCCGCACGCCGCCGCCAGCGGCGCCAGCACGAGCGACACCTTGTCGCCGACCCCGCCCGTGGAGTGCTTGTCCACACGAGGACCGGGGAGGTGGGAGAGATCAAGGACGGCTCCGGAGTGGAGCATGGTCCCCACCAGACGCTCCAGCGCCTCCGGAGCCAGTCCCTTGAGGACCACGGCCATGAGAAAGGCCGACATCTGGTACTCTTCCACCTCCCCGGCGGTGTATCCCTCGAGGAAGCGTGTGAGGTCATCCGGATCGAGCTCTTCCCCGTCCCGGACGGCCTCGATGATCCGGACCGGGTTCACTTTTCGTTGAAGCGCTTCCGGGCGCCGTCAAGCGCCTCCTCCACCTTGTCCCGGACCTCATCGGCGATATCTTCCCACCGATCGCTGGCGTTGAATCTGAGATCTTCCGCAGCCCGTGTGATGCGCCGGCGCGTCCGCTTCCCGGATTCTGGTGCCATGAGGATGGCGATGCCCGCCCCGATGGCGGCTCCGCACACCAGACCGGTGAGGAAGTTGAGGGCGCCATTGTCATTCTCGTATTCCATCGATTCCTCCGTGTGTTCAGGGAAGAGTGGGTTTGGCGGGGACCGGTTGGCCCGCTCAGGGAATATAACAGAAGGGCCCTTCGGCCCATAACGAACGTGCATGCTGCTCCGGAAAGTCCTGGGTGAGCTCATGGGCCGGATCCGGCATACCGGGGGCGGCAGCGAGCGCGGACCGTGGTGCTGGAAGGATGGCGCCGTCCGATATACCTTCCGCTAACGGTCCGGAGAGGCGGCTGCCGGCCGCCCTGCCCATCCTTCACGGACCTTCCCCTTCTCTCCCCCGTAGCCTGGAACTCCCCGGATGACGACTTCCCCGCTCCCCACTCAGACCGAACCCGGCAGTCCGGACCTCATGGGGGAGGCCTTGATGTTGCCTCCTGCCACCCTCTCCCTGGTGCGCCGTGCGATCCGCGAGGAAGTGGGGGACCTGAGTGCCACGCGGATCCTGCAGAATGCGGGATTCGCCTTTGGAGAGTTGCTCTTTCGGGAGTTCGTCCGGGAGTTGGGGGTC
>SKJY01000026.1 GCA_007121775.1 Gemmatimonadota bacterium | reverse complement strand
GGGTGCCGGCTTCATCCGCGGGCAGGAGGGGGGAGATCCCGCAGCCGTGGCCTTCGACGCGGTGGAGGCGGGGATCAAGCGGGGGATCGATGTGGTCATCGTGGACACCGCCGGCCGCCTCCACACGAACCGGGGCCTCATGGACGAGCTGCGGAAGGTGGACCGGGTGATCCGCCGCCGCCTGGAGGGGGCCCCCCACGAGACGCTCATCGTCCTCGACGCCACCGTGGGTCAGAACGCCGTGGCCCAGGTGAAGGCCTTCCAGGAGGCCGCCCAGCTCTCGGGGATCATCCTGGCGAAGATGGACTCCACCGCCCGGGGCGGAATCGTGGTGGCGCTCCAGGAGGAGTTCTCTCTCCCGGTGAAGCTGGTGGGGCTTGGCGAGCGGGTGGAAGATCTGGACGCCTTCGATCCGGAGGCGTTCCTGGACGGCGTCTTCGCCCGGGAATAGCCGGTGGGGTATGGCCACCTGGATCGCCCGGCCCAGTTCCTCAAGTCGGTGGGACCGAAACGGGCCGACGCCCTGAAGAAGCTGGCGGTGGGCACGGCCCGGGATCTCCTGTACCACACCCCCCGCCGGTACGACGACGCCTCCACCATCCACCCCATCGATGCGCTGCAGGTGGGGCAGGATGCCACCATCCGGGGCCGGGTACGCTCTTCCGGAGTCCTCCCCACCCGCTCCGGTCTGAAGATCTTCCAGGCGGTGCTTCAGGACGAGTCTGGGATGATCACCTGCGCCTGGCCCGGACAGCCCTGGCTGGACCGGAAGATCCGGGAGGGCGATCAGCTCCTGGTGACGGGTCCGGTGAAGTTCTTCCACGGGCGCCAGCTCCACCCCCGGGAGTACACTCTCCTGGCCCGGGCCGGGAAGGCCGGGGACGGCGATGACGGCGAGGGCGGGCGCGTCTACACCGCCTACCCCGGCACCGACGAGCTACCCCAGTGGGTGATCCGCCGCATCTACGATGCCAATCTAGACTGGCTCCTGGCCCACGCCCACGAGGAGGAGTACCTCCCCCCGGAGCGGCAGCGGGCCCTGGGGCTGACCGACCTCCCGGAGGCCTTTCGCCGCCTCCACCGCCCCGCCCACATCCACGAGCCGGAGGAGGGACGTCGCCGCCTCGCCTTCGACGAACTCTTCTTCCTCCAGTTGGTGCAGGCGCTGGCCCGGCACCGGGAGACCCGGCTGGAGCCCGGCATCGTCCACACCCGCACCAACGAGCTCATCCGGGCCCTCCATCAGCGCCTCCCCTTCCGTCTGACGGATGCCCAGGCTCGGGTACTCCGGGAGGTGAGCGCCGACATGACCTCGCCGGTGCGGATGAACCGGTTCGTCCAGGGTGATGTGGGAGCCGGCAAGACCATGGTGGCGGTGTTCGCCATGCTCCTGGCGGTGGAAGGGGGGTACCAGGCCGCCCTCATGGCGCCAACCGAACTCCTGGCGGAGCAGCACGCCCGGAAGCTGGAGGTGCTACTGGAGCCACTAGGGGTGGAGGTGGGCTTCCTCGCCGGGAGCGTGAAGGGGCGGGAGCGCGAGGCCCTCCTGGAGCGGCTGGCCCGGGGCGAGCTCCCACTGGTGGTGGGCACCCACGCCCTCATCCAGGACGGGGTCAACTTCCACCGCCTGGGGCTGGTGGTGGTGGACGAGCAGCACCGGTTCGGGGTGCGTCAGCGGATGGCGCTGGTGGAGCGCGGCGACGCTGGCCCCCGCCCCGACATGCTGGTCATGTCCGCCACCCCCATCCCCCGCTCCCTGGCCCTCACCCTCTACGGTGATCTGGACCTGTCCATCCTGGATGAGATGCCTCCGGGGCGCACGCCGGTGAAGACCCTCCTCCGGTATCCCTCCCAGCGCGAGGAGGTCTACCAGGGGGTGGAGCGGGAGCTGGAGGCGGGGCGTCAGGCGTACCTGGTCTACCCCCTGGTGGAAGAGACGGAGCGCACCCAGATGCGGGCCGCCGTCCAGGAGTTCGAGCGTCTCTCCAAGGAGGTCTTCCCCCACCGCCGGCTGGCGCTCCTCCATGGCCAGCTTCCCGCCGAGGAGAAGGATACGGTGATGCGCCGCTTCCGGGACGGGGAGGTGGACCTCGTGGTGGCCACCACCGTCATCGAGGTGGGGATCGACGTCCCCAACGCCACCGTGATGATCATCGAGCACGCCGAACGCTTCGGGCTCTCCCAGCTCCATCAGCTCCGGGGGCGGGTGGGGCGGGGAGGAGGGCAGGGATGGTGCATCCTGATCTCCGAGCCAGGGCAGGCTGCGGCGGAGCGCCTCAAGGTGTTCGCATCCACCACCGACGGGTTCCGCATCGCCCGGGCCGACCTGGAGATCCGGGGCCAGGGCGACCTCTTCGGGGCCCAGCAGCATGGCCGGGATCCTCTCCTCCGCTTCGCCGATCTGACCCTGGATGAGGAGCTTGTGGTGGCGGCCCGGGCGCTGGCCCGGGAGGTGGTGGAGGCGGACCCGGAACTCACCCACCCGGAACACGCCCGGGTCCGGGAGATCCTGGAGGCTCGCCACGCCGAGCGGCTCCGCATGTGGAAGGTGGGGTGAGCGGAGGCGGGTGGGTCCCCCTCACCGGGCATCTACCGGGCTTGGGGCCACTCCCTCTCCGGTACCGGGCGGGCCAGTTGGATCCACCCGGCGGCGCCGATGAGCATCATGGCCACCGACCAGATGAGTGTGGCGGTAGGGCTTACCTCCACCGGGTCGGGGATTGCCTCCTCCAGGCCGGTGGTCCGGGTGCCCAGGGTCATGAGACCGTTCCAGATGCCGTGGAGGATCACCCCACTCCAGATGGAGCCGGTGAGGATCACCGCGGCGCCGCAGAAGATCCCCATGAGGAGGGGGACCACCAGGAGAGCCGGATGGGGCCCCCCGGCGTGCATGACGGCGAAAAGCGCCGAGGTGGCCAGGACCGCACCCACCGGACCTCCCCACGCCACCTCCAGGTGGGCCTGCATCCGCCCCCGGAAGGCGAACTCCTCCACAATGGGGATCACCACCGCCGCCGCCAGGGCGAATGCGAGCCAGCCCACTGGATCTTCCACGTATTCCAGTACGCTCCGGAAGAAGGGGGCATCGCCCATCTCAATGGGCCCGGTAACGAGCTGGATGATCTGGGCCACGCCGAACATGAAGACCAGGGTCGCCAACACCATGCCGGTGAGCCACCATCCGGACCGGCTGGGGCGGCGTAGTCTCAGCCGGAGGTGAAGGGGAACGGAGCTCCCGAAGCGAGATGCGCCCGGCGTCGGACTGCCCATGGAGCCCGTGGGTGGTCCCACCTCTTCCTCGGATCCCGGCGACGTCGTCCCCCACCCAGACTCCTCCCCGGGTCCTGACGGTGTCGTATCCGCCGCCGCGGCCGATCTCCCGGCTGCCCATAGGTGCCAACCCAGAAAGCCGGCTCCCACCAGGAGGACCCAGATGACCCCTACCGTGGGCGGGAGTTGGAAGAAGAGAAAGACCG
>SKJY01000264.1 GCA_007121775.1 Gemmatimonadota bacterium | reverse complement strand
GAGGAGTTGGATCGCCGGCACGGCCCCGAGTCCGGGAATCCTCCCCTGGATCCCTCCCGGATCCCGCCGGAGGAGTGGCCGCCGGAGGCGGGGTACGACGCCCCGGCCACGCCTCCCTTCTCCATGGTGTGGCTCCGGGCTCGACTGCTGGATGCACAGGCACACGAGCCCACGCTCCTGAACGGGTTTCTCCTCAACACCGTCCCCGCCACCGCCGCCGTCACCCGTCTGGAGGAGACGCTCGGAACCTCCAACGGTCGACCCGCGCAGCAGTTTTCACTGACCCGCACGCCGATCCACTTCCATCCCACCTCCGGGGAACCGGAGCTCCAGTTGGATGTGGTGGAAGGAGGGGAGGCGAGGCGGTGGACCAGGGTGCCGGACTTCTTTCGCCAGGGGCCCGAGTCGGAGGTCTTCGCGCTGGACCCCCAGTCCGGAACGATCCGCTTCGGTGATGGGCGGAACGGTCGCATCCCGGTGGCGGGGTCCACGGTGGTGGCCAGGCGCTATCGCTACGGCGGCGGAGCGGCGGGGAACGCGGGAGGCAACACCGTCACGAAGTTGCGCTCCGCCCTCCCCCGGGTGGACGAGGTGACGAACCCCCGCGCCGCGGTGGGCGGCGCCGACGCCGAGTCGCTGGAAGAGGTCAAGCTCCGGGCTCCCTACGATCTCCGGAGCCGCGACCGCGCCGTGACCGCGGAGGATTTCTCCCAGCTGGCCCTTGCCACACCGGGGGTGGCGCTCCACCGGGCCTACGCGGTTCCCCGCACCCGTCTGGCGCCGGGGGGGGAGCTGGAGGCGGCCGATGGAGCGGTGACGGTGGTGGCGCTTCCCGCCAACCACAAGGAGGCGACACCCCAGCCCTCCGATGCCCAGCTCCGCGCCATCGGAGAGTACCTGAACGCCCGGCGCCTCATCACCACCGAGCTCTGGGTCACCGGACCCCGATATGCACGGGTAGAGGTCCTTCGGGCCGCGCTCCGGATCGCACCGGACGCGGAGCTCAAGGCGGTGGAGGAAGAGGCGCAAGCCGCGCTCCTGACCTACTTCCACCCCCTCCGCGGCGGAGATGGGGGGCGGGGATGGCCCTTCGGCGGAGCCATCTACCTCGGAAACGTCTATCAGAGGCTCCTGGAGGTCCCGGGAGTCCGGCGGGTACTGGCCTTGGACCTGCGGCTCGAGGGGATGCCGGCGGGGTCTCCACCGGATCGTCTCCCCTTGGAGGAAGGTCATCTGATTCACCTCCCTCGGAGCGTCATCGACCTGGATGTGAGCTACGACCCCACCGCCGGGAGCGGCCGCCATGGGTAGGCCCGCCCCTCCGCCCTTCCTCCGCCTCGACCGGACGGGCTGGCGTCAGAGTCCGGGCTCCCGGGATCTGGTGCAGGATCACGCCACCGGGGAGTTGGTCCTGGGTCGCCCGGGACAGTTCGCCATCCCTCCCCAGGAAGCCTTCGGGAGCTTCGGCGGGCGGACCAGGGTTCGGGGGATCGCTCTCTGGCCCGACGGGCAGCTCCTGGTGGCCGACCCCGGCGGGAACCGGATCCTGTACTTCCGGAACCCCTTCGGCGACGAGCCGCGCCCCCCTGGCGCTCCCGCCTTCTGGCCTCTGCGGGAGCTCTGGCGCCCGCCGGAACCCGGTCCTCTGCCCTTCCCGGAGGCGAACCTGCCGGAGGAGGGGGAGGGGCCCACGGACCCTGTCGATCCGAGCCCCTACGAGCTTCGGGGCCCCTCGGATCTGGCCAGGTCGCCCCGGGGCGATCTGGTAGTGGTGGACGCCGGCCACAGCCGCATCCTCGTCTTGACCTGGCCCGAGCTTCGGATCAGGGAGGTCATTACCCTGCCGGGATCGGCTCCCCGGGCCGTGGCCTTCGACGGGAGCGGTCGGGCCTACATCGCCGATGCCCGGGAGCGGCGGATCCGCCGCTTCGACGCGCTTTGGCGGGAGGATCCCGCCTACGGACGAGGGGGCGGGGACGGGGGCCTGGTCCGACCGGAGCATGTGGCGGTCTCGGCGGACGGGGTGGTGTGGGTGGTGGATGGGGGGGCGCAGCGAGTGGTGCGCCTGGACCCGGCGGGGCTCCCGGAGCCTGGCGGAGACGTTCCCCGCCTCGGGGCACCGCCCCAGGGACTGTTCGAGGCCGACTTCCCGCCTCCCCTGGAGCTCCGGGATGGGGTTCTGGCACACCCCCGCCCCGGACGGCTCGAATGCGAGCCCCTGGAGCTGCGGGGGATCCGGGTCGATCGCCGAGGCCGCCTCGAGGGAACCGCACTCCCCCTCCTGGCTCGGAATCAGCGCATCACACTGCCGAGATCCGGTCTATTCCTCTCACAGGGCCTGGATGGGGAGCGGTCGGGCTTCGCCTGGGATCGGGTGGTCCTGGATGTCTCCATCCCCTCCGAGGGGCGAATCCTGATCTCCACCCTCACCGCCGAGGAAGACCTCTCGCCCGAGCGACTCGAGGAGCGGGCGGAGGACTGGTCCCTCCCCCTGGCTATCGGGCCGGACCAGATCCCGGAGGTGCTGGTGCAGAGTCCGCCGGGCCGCTTCCTCTGGGTCCGGATGGAGCTCCTGGGGGACGGCGAGACCTCCCCTCGCCTGGAGCGCATCGATGTGTACGGTCCCCGCCGGAGCTCCCTCCGATTCCTGCCGCCACCCTTCCACGAGGTGGAGGAGAGCGCCCGCTTCCTGGACCGTCTCCTCACCTACTTCGATGTGGTCTACGGCGAGATCGAGCACGCCGCCACCGCCTTTCCGGGCCGCCTGGACCCCTACGCATCCACCGGCGAGTTCCTGGAGTGGCTGGGACAGTGGTTCGACTGGCGGTTCCTGGCGGCGTGGCCCGAGGACACCCGTCGGGAAATGGTGGCCCAGTCCATCCGCTTCTTCCGGGAGCGGGGGACGGTAGCGGGGCTACGCCGCATGGTCCGCTGGCACAGCGGGCTGCGGGACCCCTTCCCCATCCTGGTGGAGCACTTCCGCCTCCGGGACTACCCGCTCCGAAGGATCGTTCCGGAAACCGATCTCCCGGGAGGCCGACTCTTCGTGGGTGGGCGCCCGCTGGATCCAACGCCTTCGGAGCAACCGCACCGGTTCACCGTGGTGGTTCCGTCCACCGCTACCGCCACCGACGAGGCCCGCGAGCAGCTGCTCCGGATTCTGACCGCGCAGAAACCCGCCCACACCGAGGCGGAGCTCCGGGTGATCGAGCCCGGACTCCGGATCGGATGCCAGTCCTCCGTGGGGGTGGACACATGGCTCGGCGACTACCCCTCCGAACCCGTGGGCCGCATGACCCTGGGGGGGAGCGCCCGCCTTGAATCACAGCGGATGGGGGGCCCTCGGGTGGGCTCCTCTTTCCTCTCCGACTGACTCCGAGGACGCCCTCCCATGACACACAGCGACTCCTGCATCCCCTGCGGCATCCGGACCCTCAGCCGGAACCACTACTTCAACGGCAAGCTTCTCGTGGAGAGGG
>SKJY01000199.1 GCA_007121775.1 Gemmatimonadota bacterium | reverse complement strand
GTGGACCGGGAGGGCGAGACCTTCGCCGAGCGGCGCCACCTCCGGCTCGGTGGGGGGCAGCGGAACCTGGTGGTGGTGGAGGAGGGGCTCGAGAGCGGCGACCGCCTCATCGTGGTGGGCCAGCAGCAGGTGGCCCACGGCGACCGGGTCCGGGTTGTGGAGTCCCGAGAGGAAACGGGTGGGAGTGCCGCGATGAATGGCCGTGCCGTGCCGGCGGAGAGCACCGATGGCTGACGGACGCGAGGAACGCGGTGGGCACCAGGACAGCCTGGGGGGTGACGGACGCGACGGGACGGAAGAGGGACAGCGCGGGCATCAGGTTCCTCCGAGGCGGCCCAGGGTCCCTGAGCACGATCCCACCTTCCTTGCTCGCTTCAAGGAATTCCGCCTCACCAGCTTCGCCATTGCCCACCGGACATCGGTGGTGGTCCTCTTCCTCTTCATCTCGGTGGGGGGCCTCCTGGCCTACCTGAACATCCCGAAGGAGAGCTCGCCCCAGATCGCCATCCCCCTCCTGGTGGTTAACACGGTCTACCCGGGGGTGTCGCCCGCGGACATCGAGACGCTGGTGACCCGTCCCCTGGAGGAGGAGCTGAACACCATCTCCGATGTGCGGGAGATGACCTCCACCTCCACCGAGGGCTATTCGTCCATCACGGTGGAATTCTCCACCTCGGTGGACATGGACGAGGCGCTCCAGCGGGTGCGGGAGAAGGTGGATCTGGCCCGTCCCAACCTCCCTTCCGACGCTGAGGACCCGAGCATCGTGGAGATCGACATCTCCGAGATGCCCATCATGCAGGTGAATCTGGCCGGCGAGTACGGCCTGGTTCGCCTGAAGGAGATTGGCGAGGAGCTGCAGGACCGGCTCGAGCAGATTCCCCAGATCCTCCGGGTGGATCTCCAGGGAGGTCTGGAGCGCGAGGTGCGGGTGGATGTGGACCTACCCCGGCTCCAGTTCCACGGCGTCTCGCTGGATGACGTGGTGGACGCCATCCGCAACGAGAATGTGAACATCCCCGGCGGGTCCATCGAGGTGGGTCCGGTGAACTACCTGGTGCGGGTCGACGGCGAATTCGTGGATCCGAACATCATCGGGGAGCTGGTAGTGGGGACCTTCGATGGGCGGCCCGTCTACATCCGGGACCTGGCCCAGGTGGAGTTCGGTTTCGCGGACCGGACCTCCTATGCCCGCCTGAACGGGGTCCCGGTGGTGACCTTGAGCATCGTCAAGCGGGCGGGCGAGAACATCATCGAGACGGCCGAGGCGGTGAAGGCGGCCATCGCCGCCATGGAGCCCCGCTTCCCGCCTTCCACCACCGTCTCCATCACCGGAGATCAGTCCCGGGATATCGCCGAGATGGTGAACTCCCTGGAGAACAGCATCATCTCCGGTCTGATCCTCATCGTGGCCGTCCTCCTCTTCTTCCTGGGGGTGCGCACGTCCGTCTTCGTGGCGCTGGCCATCCCCACCTCCATGCTCCTCTCCTTCATGGTGCTGGCGGTTCTGGGGATCACCATGAACATGGTGGTCCTCTTCGCCCTCATCCTGGCGCTTGGGATGTTGGTGGATAACGCCATCGTCATTGTGGAAAACATCTACCGCTACATGGAGGAGGGGTGGAGTTCGGCGGGGGCTGCCCGGAAGGCCACGGGGGAGGTGGCCCTCCCGGTCATCGCCGCCACGGCCACCACCCTGGGCGCCTTCCTCCCCCTCATGTTCTGGCCTGATGTGACGGGGGAATTCATGAAGTTCCTCCCCCTGACCCTCATTGTGACCCTCTCCAGCTCCCTCTTCGTGGCGCTGGTGATCCTCCCTACCTTCTGCGCCCTCTTCATGCGAGTGGAAGGGGATCCCGGGCCCGGCTTCACCCGCACGGCCAGGTGGACGCTGCTGGCGGGAGCCGGGCTCCTGATCCTGGGCGTGACCGCGGTCAATCCGCTGACGGCGGTCCTGCTCCTGGCCACGGCCGCCCTGGTCGTCCTCTTCCACCGTCTGGTGCTGGATCGGGTGGGGCGCGTCTTCCAGGACCGTCTCCTCCCGTGGGTCATGGATCGCTACCGGGGAACGCTCCGTTGGTCGCTGAGTCACCGTGCCGCCGTCCTGGGGCTCACGGGAGGCGCCTTCGTCGGCACCTTCCTCCTCTTCATCCCCTTCAACCACGGGGTGGAGTTCTTCCCCGAAGGAATCCCTCCTTCGCAGATCCTGGTGGATGTGGAGGCCCCGGTGGGAACCCGTGCCGCGGTGACGGACCGTCTCAGCCTTCGCCTGGAGGAGGAGCTCAAGGCCATCCCAGGATACGAGGATGTGGAGTCGTTGGTGGCCACGGTGGGGAGCGGGGGAGGCTTCATGTTCCAGGGAGGGGCCAGCGCCGAGAATGAGGCACGCATCACCCTCTCCATGGTGGACTATCAGTACCGGGGTCAGGATTCTTTCCGCACCCTGTCGTTGATCCAGGAGCGACTCGGGGCGGATCTGGCCGGCGCAGAAGTGCGCGCTGAGGCCCCGGATATGGGTCCTCCTGGAGGGCCGCCGGTGAATCTGGAGATCATCGGAGACGACGCTGCGGTGCTGAAGGCCCTCTCGGACCGGGTACTGGGCATTCTCAGGGGGAGCCCGGTGATCGACCGCCTTGTAGGGCTTGGGAGCGACCTGGATGAGGCCCGTCCGGAGTTGTCCGTCTTCGTGGACCGGGAGCGCGCCGCACTCTTCGGGCTCTCCACCGCCGAGGTGGGGAGCGCCATTCGCGGCGCCATCCAGGGGGTGGAGGCCGCCAAATTCCGAACAGGGAACGACGAGTTCGACATTGTGGTGCGCCTGGCAGAGACCCACCGGGGCGAGCTCTCGGCGCTGGAGAACCTAACGGTGGTGACGGAGAGCGGAGACCAGATTCCCCTCCTCTCGGTGGCCGACTGGCAGGTGGGAGAGGGGCTCGGGTCGATCCGCAGGAAGGACATGGACCGGATGGCCACCATCTCGTCGGACGTCCGGGCCGGATTCAACTCCAATGCGGTTCTCCAGGAGGTCATGGCTACCCTTGAGGACTTCCAGGCCCAGGAGTTGCCCCCCGGTTATCAGATGCGGTTCACCGGCCAGCTGGAGGACCAGGGGGAGGCCCAGGAATTCCTCACCACCGCCTTCCTCATCGCCCTGGCCCTGATTGCCTTCATCCTCATCAGCCAGTTCAACTCGGTGGTGAAGCCGCTGATCATCTTGACCTCGGTCATCATGTCCACGGTGGGCGTGTTCCTGGGCCTCATGGTGTTCCAGATGCCCTTCGTCATCATCATGACCGGTGTGGGCATCATCTCCCTGGCTGGGATCGTGGTGAACAATGCCATCGTTCTCATTGACTACATCGACATCCTCCGGGAACGGGACGGCATGGGGCGTAGGGAGGCGCTGATCCAGGGCGGGGTCACCCGGTTCCGGCCAGTGGTTTTGACCGCAGTCACCACGGCCCTGGGCCTCGTTCCCCTGGCCATCGGCCTGAACTTCAATTT
>SKJY01000063.1 GCA_007121775.1 Gemmatimonadota bacterium | reverse complement strand
GCAAGCCCGGCCTCAGTGGTACCGCCACAGGAGCATCCTCCCACAACAGCATCCATGAACAAGCCCCAGCCTCCCCATTCAGCCCCTCAGCCACCCCGCTGCACTGAATTTGGAGAAGATCAAAAAATAGAATCTGGATTCGGTTTTTTGGCCTGGTGGACCCAATGCCGACGCCCCATCCCCTTTCCCGCGCCACCCTCACCCGGGAAGCCGCAATCGCCCCCGATCCCACCCTCACCCGGGAAGCCGCAACCGCCCCCGCGCCACCGTGACCGCCCGGCCCACCAGATCCACCCGGTCTCCCCGGGTCCGTACGGTGAGCCGGCCTCGACGACTCCCCCCCTGGGAGGCCCGGAGCTCACTGCGACCCAGACGGCGGCTCCACCACGGCCCCAGGAGAGTGTGGGCCATGCCGGTCACCGGGTCCTCATCAACGCCCACCCAGGGGCCGAAGAACCGGGAGACGAAATCTGTGGGCTCGGCGCCTGCGGGGGCATCGGGCCACGATCCGGGCGCCGTTGCACTCACCCCCATCACACCGGGCTCCAGGGACACCTGTGCGAGCGCCGCCATGTCGGGACGGAGCCGCTGCACCCGTCCCGGGTCATCCAGGAGCACCAGGGCACACCGGGTGCCGGTGACGAAGAGCGCATCGCTCCCGATGCCCAGCGCCTCAAGCAGCCCCGCCGGCGGTGCCGCCTCCCGGTAGGGATCCTCAGGGAAGTCCAGGCGGAGGGCGTCACCCTCCCGATCCACCTGGAGAGGTCCCGAAATGGAGCGGAAGCGAAGGGGCTCGGCGGCCCCCTCCTCAAGCAGGGCGTGGGCTGCGGCCAGGGTGGCGTGTCCGCAGAGGCTCACCTCGGTGGTGGGGGTGAACCAGCGGAGTTCCCTGACCCCGTCGGACCCCGGGGCCCCCGGAAACGCGGTCTCCGAGAGATTCATCTCAGCGGCGATGGCCTGGCGCTCCTGGTCGGTCAGGGCGACCCGTGGGAGCACCACCGCGGCGGGATTTCCGGCGAAGGGCCGTTCCGTGAAGGCGTCGATCACCCGGTAGTCCACCTCCCGAGGCAGCGGGAGCTCGGCTCCGGCCCCCTCGGATTCTGCGTGCCGACTCCCCGCGCTCCCGCTCTCCACGGCGCCCGCCACCTCGGCGCCCTCCACGCTCTTTCCCACCTCGCCGCCTATCCCACCCGCCGGCGCTTCCGCCGGAGGAAGTCCTTCATGACGTACTGGCCCAGCGTCATGGTGGTGGTGAAGTAGGCCTTCCCCCGTGCAATCTCCGATACCTTCTCCACGAACTTCACCAGATAGGGGTCCCGGGCCAGCATGAAGGTGTTGATGGCGATCCCGGCCTTCCGGCAGGCCGTGACCTCCCGGAAGGTGCGCTGGAGGATGCGCGGGTCGAGCCCGCCGGAGTTGGTGTAGACGCGGCCGTCGGGGAGGGTCATGGCCGAGGGCTTCCCATCGGTGATCATGATGATCTGCCGCATCTCCTTCTTCTGGGCCAGAAGAAGGCGTCTGGCGACCTCAAACCCCTCGGCCGTATTGGTGTGGAAGGGTCCCACCTGGGCGTCGGCGAGGCGGGACAGGGGAATCTCTTCAGCCCGATCTCCAAAGGTGACCACCCGCAGGCTGTCTCCGGGGAAGCGGGTCCGGATGAGGTGGGAGAGAGCTAGAGCCACCTTCTTGGCAGGGGAGAAGCGATCTTCCCCATACAGGATCATGGAGTGGGAGACGTCCAGCATGAGGACGGTGGCGCACGACGACCGGTATTCGGTCTGGTGCACCATGAGGTCCGAGTAATCCAGGTCCAGGGGGACCTTTAGCCCCTCCCTGGCGATGGCCCGGGCCAGCGTCGCTGGGATGTCCAGGTTCAGCGTGTCTCCGAACTGGTAGGGACGGCTCTCGGCACCGGACTCGACGCCAGTGGCGAGTTGCTGGGTCTCGTGGCTCCCGGGGGAAGCGTTCCCCATGGCGCCCAGAAGGCTCTGGAGCGCACGGTACCCGAGGAAGTCCGTCCCTTTCCGGGTCAGGGAGAAATCGACGCTACGTGACGCCTCCCGGGCCTCATCCACATCTCCTTCCTCCTGGGCGAAGCCTGTGGCGCCGGAGCCGGCGCCGGAGTCCAGGGTGATGTAACCCTCCTCAACCATGCGTTCCACCAGGCGGTCCAGCATCTCGGCGATGCGCTCCTGGAGTTCGGCGTCACCCTCCCCTTCACCCCGGAGCTCCTCCAGCATATCAGGGGTGAGTTCCCCACTCTCCACCAGCGCCTGCAGAAGCGCTCGCTTGAGGGCGTCCACCGAGCGGGTATCCTCATCACCGGACCAACCCCACCATGGATGGAAGTGGGGTCCCCCTGCGAATCCCCCATCCATGAGAAAGTCGGAGAGGTGCTCAAGGAGGCCCTGGAGATTCAGGGCGTCGAGCCAGCCGCCCTTGTAGCGGGTGTAGGTGGTGAAACGCATGGAGCTTCCCCGGTGGAAGGGCTAGGTTGACGGCATGGCCAAGCAGAATTCCACAGAAAGACCGGTGCCGGGCCAAGGGCCTTGGACCCAAACGGAGATCCAGGGCATACGGGCGAAGCTTCTGGCACACTTCGATGCGGAAGCCCGGGATCTCCCCTGGCGGGGGAGCTCCGATCCCTACCGCATTCTGGTGTCGGAGGTCATGTCCCAGCAGACCCGCCTCGAGACCGTCATCCCCTACTACCGGAGGTGGGTAGAGCGGTTCCCGGAGGTGGCGGAGCTGGCGGAGGCGGACGAGGAGGAGGTTCTGGCCCTCTGGCAGGGGCTGGGCTACTACTCCCGGGCGCGCAACCTCCTGGCCGCCGCCCGGGAGGTGACGGCACGGTACGAGGGAGTGCTTCCTGACAGCTATGATGAGCTCAGGACCCTCCCCGGCGTGGGGCCATACACCGCCGGCGCGGTGGCATCCATAGCCTTCGGACAGCCCGTTCCCGCCGTGGACGGGAACGTCCGGCGGGTTATGGCCCGGTTCCTGGACGAGCCTGACCCTGCTCCCACCGCCCTCCGCGCCTGGGCCGCTGCCCTGGTCGACCCCCACCGCCCCGGGGATTTCAACCAGGCTCTCATGGAGTTGGGCGCCTCCATCTGCACCCCTCGTTCCCCGGAGTGTCCCCGCTGCCCCATCAGAGAGATGTGCCGGGGGCGGGCATCCGGTCGACAGGAAGAGCTCCCGGTGCCCCGTTCCCGCGGTCCCGTCCCCCACTCCACCAGCCGTGTCCTGGTGGTCCGGGTCCGGGACGGCGGTAAGGTGTGGTACCTGATGCGGCGCCGACCGCCCAAGGGTCTCCTGGCGGGAATGTGGGAGTTTCCGGAGGAAGGGAGGGTGCCCTTTCGGATCCGAGGCATAAGTGACGTCCCCGCTGAAGGTGGGGCCGGAGAGGGAAGGGGGGCCACCGTGGGAAGTAACCCAGGGAACTCGGGCCCCCCGTCAACTGCCGGCACCTTGGACCTGGACCCGGTGGAGCACGTCTTCTCCCACCGGCGCATCACCTACGCCGCGCGTCTGGTAGATCTC
>SKJY01000189.1 GCA_007121775.1 Gemmatimonadota bacterium | reverse complement strand
GCGAAGGGGCTCCCCTGGACCTGGAGGCTCGGGCGCGAGGGACTTCGGTCTACCTGGTCGATCAGGTAGTGCCAATGCTTCCTCATCTGCTCTCTTCCGACCTATGCTCCCTCCGGGTCGACGAGGACCGCCTTGCCTTCAGCCTCTTCCTGGTCCTGGACGCTGAAGGCCGGGTCCGAGAGCAGCGATTCGAGAAGACGTGGATCCGCTGCCGCCACAGCCTCCACTATCAGCAGGTTCAGGAGGTGCTGGAAGGGAGTGCGACCGTAGATCCCGAGGTCGACGATGCCCTGCTGCAGTTGAATCGGTTGGCGCACCGCCTTCGGGCTCACCGCCGGAGTCGAGGATCACTGGACTTCGACTTGCCTGAGGCCCGGGTCATCCTGGATGAGGAGGGCACGCCGCTGGATATCCAGAAGGTGCAGCAGTTGGATTCCCACCGGCTCATTGAGGAGTTCATGCTCCTGGCCAATGAAACCGTGGCCCGGGCCGGGGAGCAGAAGCGGCTTCCCATCCCCTACCGGGTGCATGAACCACCACCGCCGCCCAGAATCCAGGACCTGCGGACCTTCCTTGCCTCCGTCGGTCATTCCCTTCCGCGCGGGAAGGTGGACGGACAAGCGCTGCAGGCGGTCCTTGAGAGGGTTGAAGGACGCCCCGAAGAGGGGCTGGTGTCCACGGTCATCCTCCGACACATGCAGAAGGCCCGCTACGACGCCGCCAACGTGGGGCATTTCGGGCTGGCCTCAGAGGCATACACTCACTTCACCTCACCTATCCGCCGATACCCGGATCTAGTGACACACCGTGTTCTCCACGAGGCCCTCCTGGGATCAGGGAGTGTACCGGAACGCTGGACCGGAGAATATCTGGAAGAGATCGCCGAATCCAGCAGCGACCTCGAGCGAAGGGCCCAGCAGGCGGAACGGGATTCCATCGAGATGAAGAAGATCGAATTCATGCGGCGTCATCTCGGCGACGAGTTCGACGGTACCATCGGGGGGGTTACTTCCTTTGGGTTCTTCGTCCTGCTGGATCGGTACTTCGTAGAGGGCCTGGTGCATGTGAGTACACTGGGTGATGACTTCTACCGCTTCGTGGAAGAGGCCTATTCCCTTGTGGGCGAGCGCAGTAAGCGGCGCTTTCGGCTTGGAGATCGGGTCCGGGTGCAGGTTGTGCGCGCGGACAAGGAGGAGCGTCAGGTGGACTTCAAGTTGCTTGAGCGGCTACCCATGGAGGCCAGGCCCTGACCTGGCTTCCTGACGGATTCCCTCTTTCGATTCCATACCGGCCATGACGCACGCGCCCGTCGTCCTCTACTTCGGGGAAGCGGATACTCCTCCCCCCACGGTGCTTGAGTCCTTCGTGACGGAGCACGGGATGGTCCTGGTCCACCTGAATGAGACCTCTGCCGTGCTGGATCGAGCCAACCGATCCTTTCCGGCTTGTCTCGTCCTGGATGCGTCGGGAAGCGTGGAGACCGCTCTGGAACTCTGTCGTCGGATCAAGGCCGATCCCTTCACCTCCATCATTCCTGTGGCCACTTTCGTTCCGTCGGTCCCGGCGGGGCTCTCTTCCCGTGGGCTTGAGGCGGGAGCTGACGAGGTCCTCCGGGAAGGCCTGACGGAGCGCGAACTCGAACTCCGTCTGGACCTCCTCCTCCGGAGAGCCGCTCGGGACGTCTCGGTTCATCCCACAACGCGACTCCCGGGAACGGTGCAGATCGAACGTGATCTGGCTGGTCGGATTGCCTCCGGAGCCCCTTTCGCCGTCTGCTATGCCGATCTCGATCACTTCAAGGAGTTCAATGATCGCTACAGCTACGCGCAGGGAGATCGGATCATCCTTCTGACGGCGCGGATCCTGCGAGATGTTGTGCGGGCCCTCGCGCCGGACGGCTTCGTCGGTCACATCGGGGGAGATGACTTCATATTCAGCGTGGGGATGGAACACGTGGATGAGGTGTGCAGCGAGATTCTCGCCCTTTTTGACGAGATCATTCCCTACCAGTATTCGGAGGCGGATCGAACCGCTGGGTACTTCCTCGGACAGGATCGACGGGGGACGCTGCATAGAGTGCCGCTCATGACCCTGAGCATCGGCGTGATCACCAATCGCCTGGGCCAGTTCGATCACCCCGCGCAGTTGGGGGAACGGGCTGCCGAGATGAAGGCCTTTGCCAAGACGCTTCCCGGATCGGTATATGTGGTGGACCGGCGCGCCCCGGCATCACGGGGCCTGGCTTCGGATGAATCGCCGCCTCCTGCGCCGGGGCCTGACCGGCCCGTGGATTCTCCGGAGCCTTCAGGGCCGGGGTCGACACAGACCGTTGAACCAAATCGTGAGAGGAATCCGAATTGAATTCCATGGCCGTGGTGTTCAGAGTCAACTGCCCCTCGTGCGGAACCGGGTTTGATATCGATCGCTACCGGATCCCGGCAGCCGGTATCGCCGCTGTATGTTCCCAGTGCTCCCGCACCTTCCGTATCGAGGCTCCGGTGGACGTGGCTCCGGCCTCGGAAGCGGCTCCTGCAGCATCGGCCCCGGTCCGGAAGAGTGTGACCCCGGCCCCGGAGGCAACTCCCTCAGCGGCTCCTGCAGCATCGGCTCCGGCCCCGGAAGCGCCGTCCCCACCCACGGTCCCCACACCGCCGCCCCCGTCGTCCGCCGAGCCATCATCGCCTGCCCCGGCGGATGAGGGCTTCCAGGACCTCTCCTCCCTGACGGCCGAAGCGCTGGCGGAGGCCGATCAGGAACAGGCCTCCCAGGGAGCTGTGGCGAGCGGCCTCTCACGGTTCGGACGCAGAGATCCCCATGACCGAGCCAAGCGCTTGGCCCGGGTGCTGGTTTCCGACATCATCGCCTATTATCCCGACAAGCACGCCGCGGCCCTCCGGGAGGGGCGGGTGCGCGAAACCTTCGAGGAGGAGGTGGAGAAATCTCGCAGGGAGTACGTCGAGCAGGTGGGACGGGAGATGGCTGATTCCACGGACTACTTCCGGGTTGCCCTGAACGAGGTGCTGGCACGAGGCGAGAACATCTACTGACCTGGGAGGGATCGTCAGGAGGCGCGGGGAGAGCAGTTCCTCGTTCCAGCCCTTGGACGTGGATGGCTGGGGACCAGGTGCCCATTGGTTGAACCGTTCCGTACCGAGGGATACATTCCGAGCCTGCGGGGTTCGATATAGGATTCCGCGCTTTGCTTTCGCGGGTCTCCCGCGCTGGGGTCGTCCCCTGCGGGCGGCCTTTTTTTCATGTAGGTGGGCAGAGGGATTTATCCCGCCCAGTGGCAATACCCAAAGAGACAACGAGAGGCCGGACAGATGAACCAGGATGATGTGAGCCGCGTCAGAGCGTTCCTGAAGCGAATCGATGAACTCAGGGGGTTCCTTTGACGTCGCTCACCGAGAGCGAAGGATCGAGGAACTGCAGGCCCGCATGACGGACCCGGGCTTCTGGGATCGTCCCGATGAAGCCCGGGAGGTGATGGAAGAGTCGAATCGACTGAAGGGCTGGGTCGAGCCCTGGACTCGCCTGCACGATAAGGCGGTGGAACTGGGAGAACTGGCTGAACTCCTGGTGGAAGAGTCGGACGCCGATCTGGAGGAGGAATGGAAGCGGGAGATGGACCGCCTCCGCAAGGGTCTGGAGGAGTTGGAGCTTCGGACCATGCTCCAGGGTGAGAATGACCACCGGAACGCCCTCCTCACCGTCCACGCCGGCGCCGGGGGAACCGAATCCCAGGACTGGGCGGAGATGCTCCTGCGCATGTACCAGCGATGGGCCGAGCGACACGGCCATACCATCGAACTCCTGGACATCCAGTACGGGGAGGAGGCCGGTGTCAAGGGTGCGACCCTGCAGGTCACCGGGGAGTCCGCCTACGGCTTCCTCAAGGCCGAAAAGGGGGTGCACCGTCTGGTGCGCATCTCGCCCTTCGATTCCCAGGCCCGCCGGCACACCTCCTTTGCCTCCGTTTTCGTCTACCCGGAGGTGGATGACGACATCGATATCGAGATCGATGAAGGGGATCTCCGGGTCGACACCTTCCGGGCTTCAGGCGCCGGGGGGCAGCACGTCAACAAGACGGATTCGGCCATTCGGATTACCCATGAGCCCACGGGAATCGTGGTGTCGTGCCAGAAGGAGAGGTCACAGCACAAGAACCGCGCCACCGCCATGAAGATGCTGAGGGCAGCGCTCTTCGAACGGGCTGAGGAAGAACGGGAGAAGGAGCGGCAGGCCGTGGAGGCCACCAAGACGGAGATCGGCTGGGGTAACCAGATTCGGTCCTACGTCTTCCAGCCATACACCATGGTGAACGATCACCGCACCGAGTTGAAGCTGGGAGACGTGGGGTCCGTCATGGACGGAGATCTGGACCCCTTCATCGAAGCGTACCTGAAGAAATTCGGAGCCCAGGCTACAGCATGAGCCAGCAGACATGGCAGGACCGGGAGGGTGGCCAGCGCGCCGCTTCTCCCTCCCCCCACACCTCTGACGGTTCTGGTGAATCGGAGGAGAGTCACCTCCTGCGAACCCGCCGCCAGAAGCTGGAATCGCTCCGTGAGCGGGGGATCGAGCCCTTCGCCTACCGGTTCGACCGGACGCACCCCTCCTCCCGGGCGCTGGCCGGGTTCGAGGATGCGGAGGCAGAAGGGCGCCTCGACGATGAGGGGCGTGGTGAGCGGGTCCGGGTGGCCGGCCGCATCGTGAGTTGGCGGGGACACGGGCGCAGCGCCTTCGCGCATCTGGAGGACGGGTATGGGCGGATCCAGCTCTATTTCCGCCTCAATGTCCTGGGACAGGAGCGCTTCGAGGACCTGGAACTGTTGGACCTGGGTGACTGGCTCGGGTTGGAGGGACCGGTCTTCCGCACTCGCACCGGCGAGGTGACGGTCCTGGTGGAGAGTTGGACGCTCCTTTCCAAGTCCCTCCGTCCTCTTCCCCGGGGGAAGGAGGAGGTGGATGCGGAAACCGGTGAGCGTGTGGTGCACTCGGGTTTCGCTGACGTGCAGTCCCGCTACCGACAGCGCTACGCCGACCTGGCGGTGAATCCGGAGGTCCGGGAGGTGTTCCGGGTACGAGCCAGGGTGGTGCGCTCGCTTCGGGACTTCCTGGATGACCGGGACTATCTGGAGGTGGAGACACCTATCCTCCAGCCTCTCTACGGGGGAGCGGCGGCCCGGCCGTTCACCACCCACCATAATGCGTTGGACATGAAGCTTTACCTTCGCATCGCCGACGAACTCTATCTGAAGCGCCTCATCGTGGGCGGGATGGAGCGGGTGTACGAGGTGGGGAAGGACTTCCGGAACGAGGGGATCGACCGGTCCCACAATCCGGAGTTCACCATGCTTGAGTTCTACGAGGCTTTCGCCGACTACCGCGACATGATGACGTTGGTGGAGCAGATGCTGGAGCGGGCCGCCCGTGAAGCCACCGGAAGCCCCGTCGTGACCTATCAGGGTACCGAGATCGACTTCTCTCCCCCCTTCCGGCGGGTCTCCTTCGTGGAGGCGCTGAACCAGGCGCTGGGTCGGGATCTCCACGAGATGACCGACGAGGAACTCCGGGACCGGGCTCGGGAGGAGGGCGTGGAGGAGCGCCTGGAGGGAATGGGTCGGGGCCGACTCATGGACAAACTCTTCGGGGCTCTGGTAGAGGAGGAATTGGTGGATCCCACCTTCGTGGTGGACTATCCGGTGGAACTCTCGCCCCTGGCCAAGCCGCACCGGGAAGACGCGCGCCTGACCGAACGCTTCGAACTCTTCGTGGCCGGGCGGGAGTTGGCCAACGCCTTCTCCGAGTTGAACGATCCGCTGGACCAGCGGGCCCGCTTCCTGGGCCAGGTTCAACTCAGGGAGGCGGGGGACGATGAGACCCACCCGGTGGACGAGGACTACCTCCGTGCCATGGAGTACGGGATGCCGCCCACCGGCGGCGTCGGGATCGGTGTGGACCGGCTGGTGATGCTTCTGGCGGATCAGCCCTCCATCCGGGACGTGATTCTGTTCCCGACCCTCAGGCCTGAGGAGGGTCAGGGAGAATGACCTCCGGGGGGGAGGTGGGCGGCGGTCTTGGACCGGGGCGAGCCCCCTGGGATCGAGGGAGCCGTGAGGAAGAGGTGGGACCACGAACCTCCGGACTCTCGTGGTTCGTGGCGCGCCGTTACCTGGCTTCGTCCAAACGGGGTAGGCTTCTCTCGTTCATCACCTGGATCTCCCTGGCGGGGGTGACGGTGGGCGTCACGGCCCTCATCGTGGTCCTGGGTGTCATGAATGGGATGCAGGAAGAGCTCAGGGACAAGATCCTGAGCGCCACCCCCCATGTCCTGGTCCTGGAGCATGGGAGCGCCCTGCGCATGTCCGACTGGCGGGGCGTCATGGAGGAGGTACGGGAGATCCCCCGGGTTCGGGCGGCTGCACCCTTCCTCCTCACCAAGGTGGCGGTACTCCGCTCGGAGGAATACGCCCAGGCGGCGGACCTATATGGCGTCTCCCTGGAGATGGACCCGGACGACGCCGTCACCGAGATCGAGGAGGAGATCCTCCGGGGGGTTCATCAATTGGGCCCCACCGAATCCGGTTATCCTCCCGTTGTGCTGGGCAGCAGACTCGCCGACCGGCTGGGAGCTTTCCCTGGAGATACTCTCAGGGTGGTGTCCCTGGAGAACATCCGTCCTAGCGCCTTCGGTCACCTGGTCCCCACCATCCGGGCCTTCGAAGTCACCGGTGCCTTCACCACCGGAATGTATGAGTACGATGTCTCGAATCTCTACGCGCCCCTTGAGCACGTGCAGGGACTCCTGGGGATTCGGGACCAGGACCAGGTCTCAGGTCTAAGCGTTCGCATCGACGACCCCTGGGAAGCCACGGCGGTGGCCCGCACCATCCGGGACCAGTTGGGATTCCCCTACTGGGTGCAGACCTGGATCGATACGAACCAGTCGCTCTTCGCGGCGCTCCAGCTCGAGAAGTTGGCCCTCGGAGTGATCCTCTTCCTCATCGTGGTGGTTGCCGCCTTCAACATCGTCAGCACCCTGGTAATGGTGGTGGTGGATCGGACCTCCGAGATCGGCATCCTCAAGTCCATGGGGATGAGCGACGGGCAGGTGCTGCGGGTCTTCGTTCTTCAGGGGATGGCCATCGGGGTTCTGGGGACCCTCCTGGGGACTTCTCTGGGGCTCTTCCTCTCGTGGATCCTCCACCGCTACCAGATCATTCAGATCCCTCCGGATGTCTACTTTATCGATCGGCTCCCCGTTTCGGTGAATCCTGTGGACGTTCTTCTCATCATCGCCGGAAGTCTCACCATTGCCCTTCTGGCCACCATTTATCCGGCGCTTCAGGCGTCCAGGCTCCAGCCGGTAGAGGCCATCAAGCATGACTGAGCCAAAGCGTGGACCCGGGATCGATGGAAGCTTGCCCCCTCCGCTGGAGGCCACGGGGCTCCGCCGTAGCTTCACCCTGGGAGACGGAAGTGAACTCGAAGTGCTCCGGGGAGTAGACTTCACCCTGCAGGTGGGCGAGGCCGTGGCCATCGTCGGGACCAGTGGGTCGGGCAAGTCCACCCTCCTCCACCTCTTGGGGGCTCTGGACCGGGCTACCTCCGGAGAGGTCCGGCTCGCCGGCGAGAGCTTGACGGGGAAGCGTTCCCAGGAGCTGGCACGGATTCGGAACAGGTATGTGGGCTTTGTCTTCCAGTTCCACCACCTGCTGCGGGAGTTCACCTCGCTGGAGAACGTCATGCTCCCGGGTCTCATCGAGGGGCGGTCTCGGCAGGTAATGGAGGACCGGGCCCGGGAATTGCTCCGAAGCGTTGGGTTGGAGGGGCGGCTGGAGCATCGCCCTTGGCAGCTCTCTGGCGGCGAGCAGCAGCGGGTGGCCGTGGCTCGGGCATTGGTGAATGATCCGGCGGTGGTTCTGGCGGATGAGCCCTCGGGGAATCTTGACCAACGGACCAGTGAGGCGCTTCACAACCTTCTCTTCCGGCTCCGGGAGGAGTGGAACCTCTCGCTGGTGCTGGTGACCCACAATCAGGAGCTGGCGGCCCGGGCTGATCGGACACTCCTGCTGAACGAAGGTCGACTCGAATCCACACCCGTGACCCGGGAGGTCCCATGGTCTGCGACAACTGCGGATCAGAACCGGCAGTGATCCACCTGACGCAGATCGTCGACAACGAGATGAAGACCCTTCATCTCTGCCAGGCGTGCGGGGCCGACAAGGGGGTTCAGGGAACCTCCAGTCCTCCCGCTCTTCCTCTAACCGACTTCCTCGCACAGATGGGAAAGCCTCCCTCTACCTCCACAGCGCTCTCCATCCGCAGTCGTTGCTCGTTTTGCGGCCTCTCCTTCAAGCAGTTCCGGGAGTCAGGGCGTCTCGGGTGCTCCCACTGCTGGACCACCTTCGACTCGCACCTGAACGGCCTGGTGCGGCGGATCCACGGGAGCAATCAGCATGTGGGCAAGGTCTACCTGTCCCCGGATCCGTCGGTCACGGAACGTGAGAAGAAGCTTGAGGCGCTGAGGCGTAGGTTGCAGCGTGCGGTCGAGTTGGAAGACTTCGAGCGAGCCGCGGCGCTCAGGGATGAGATCCGGGGGCTGGAGATGGATCGGTCATGACCGACGCGTCCCCCTCTCCCCTCTCCCCGGCACCGGAAGACGCCGGTCTGGACTGGCTCGATGCCTCGGGCGAGCACGCCGACATTGCCCTTTCGACGCGGGTTCGTCTGGCCCGGAATCTCCAGGGGTTTCCCTTCGGCCCCCAGGCTGGGGATCCGGATCGGGGCAGCGTCCTGGAGCGGGTCCGGTCAGCGCTTTCCAGGGTCTCTTCCCTGGAGGGAGCCCAGGTCACCGATGTGACGGAGCTGTCTCCCCGGGCCCGACGACTCCTTCTGGAGCGGAGGCTAGCCTCCAGGGAACTGGTGGGTGGAGAGGGCCGGAAGCCCCATCAGGGAGCGGCGCTGGTTGTGGGAACGCGCCGCCCTGTCTCCATCATGGTGAACGAGGAGGACCACCTCCGCCTCCAGACCCTCGGCTCCGGGCTCGGCGTTGACGAAGCCTGGCACACCTTGGACAGACTGGATGAGGAGCTGGGCAGGGAGGTCCCCTACGCCTTCCACCCCCGCTACGGCTTCCTCACCAGTTGCCCCACGAACGTGGGGTCGGGCCTACGGGCTTCGGTGCTGTTGCACCTTCCTGCGCTGGTCCTGACCAAGGAGATCGGCAAGGTCCTTCAGGGGCTGGCCCAGGTGGGCCTCACCTTCCGGGGGCTATACGGGGAGGGTTCGGAGGTGGTGGGGAACTTCTTTCAGCTGTCGAACCAGACCACGCTCGGAAAGAGTGAGGAAGATCTGGTGGAGCATCTGGACCGAATCGTCCGCCAGGTGATCCAGTACGAGGTCCGGGCTCGGGAGGTTCTCCTGCGGGATGCCGCCGGGGTGACCGAGGACAAGATCTGGCGTGGCTACGGCCTCCTCCGCTATGCTCGGTCCCTGTCCTTCGAGGAGTTGATGAATCTCCTGAGTGGTGTTCGCCTCGGGGCTTCCCTGAAACTACTCCCCGGGCTTCGTGTATACCCGTTGAACAAAATCATGATCTTCGCCCAGCCCGCCCACTTGGCCGAGGCCGCCGGGCGAGAGCTCTCACAGAGTGAGGAGGATGCCCACCGGGCAGCCTATGTGAGGCGAATTCTCGCTTCGGAGGGTGAGGTGACCTCCGACGGAGGGGCTTCCCAGGACCCCTCCTCCACCGACCCGACCGGCTGATTTCCGGTCCCATCCCGCCAGAGGGACTCGATGAACTACAACTTCACAGACCGCGTTCGGAAGGTCCTGGCCATGGCCCGGGACGAGGCGATCCGCCTGCAGCACGATTATGTGGGCACCGAGCACATCCTCCTCGGGCTGATCCGGGAGGGTGAAGGGGTGGCCGCAGCGGTCCTCACCAACCTCAGCGCCGATCTGGATCAGATCCACGAGCGTATCGAGGAGTCGGTGAAGCCGGGGAAGGCCACCATCGCCCTGGGTGAGCTTCCCTATACGTCCCGCGCCAAGAAGGTTCTGGAGTTCGCCATGGCGGAGGCCCGGGAGCTCAACCACTCCTATGTGGGCACAGAGCACCTCCTTCTCGGCCTGCTCCGGGAGGAGAAGGGAATCGCGGCGCAGGTTCTGAACTCCATTGGGATCTCCCTGGAAGAGGCACGGGCCGAGACTCTCAAGGTGCTGGGCTCTGACATGGGTCCCTCCGAACCCGCCGGGATCGGAAGCACCCCGTCCTCGTCTTCTTCGTCCGGTAGCTCCCAGGGCGGGAAGGGCGACAAGAAATCCAAGACTCCGGCGCTGGATCACTTCTGTCGGGACTTGACCGATCTGGCCACCCAGGGGAAGCTGGATCCCACCATCGGCCGCTCGGAAGAGATCGAGCGGGTCATTGAAATTCTGTGCCGGAGGAAGAAGAACAACCCGGTCCTCATCGGGGAGCCCGGGGTGGGGAAGACGGCCATTGTGGAGGGTCTGGCGCAACTCATCTCCAAGGATGAGGTGACGGAGGCGCTGAAGGATCACCGCGTCCTGGCTCTGGACATGGCCGCCGTCATCGCCGGCACCAAATATCGGGGGCAGTTCGAGGAGCGGCTCAAGGCCGTGATGAACGAGATCTCCCAGAACAAGAAGGTGGTTCTCTTCATCGACGAATTGCATACCCTGGTTGGAGCGGGAGCCGCTGAGGGAGCCATCGACGCCTCCAACATGCTGAAGCCCGCCCTGGCCAGGGGGGAACTCCAGTGCATCGGCGCCTCGACGCTGAATGAGTACCGGAAGTACATCGAGAAGGACGGGGCGCTGGAGCGGCGCTTCCAGCCCGTCATCGTGGATCCCCCGGCCGTGGACGAGACGGTGGAGATCCTCAAGGGGCTCCGGAGTCACTACGAGGACCACCACAAGGTTACCATCCCCGACGAGACGCTGGACGCTGCCTCCCGGCTCTCCGACCGCTACATCACCGACCGCTTCCTCCCGGACAAGGCCATCGACGTGATCGACGAGGCCGGCGCCCGGGCACGGATCGCCTCCCAGGTTCCGCCGCCGGACATGGAGGAGCTGAAGGCTGAGCTCCAGGCCATCGCCGGCCGGAAGGAGGACGCCATCCGGGATCAGGACTTCGAGCGGGCCGCCGAGCTCCGGGATCAGGAGCGCGAGGTCCAGCAGCGGATCAAGGATCGGCAGGTCCAGTGGGAAGAGGAGCGCAAGACGAACCGGCCGGAGATTGAGCCGGAAGATGTGGCGTTCATCGTGAGTCGCTGGACGGGGATTCCGGTGACGCGTCTGCGCCAGGCCGAGACGGATCGTCTGGTGAACATGGAGGAAGAGCTCCACAAGCGGGTGGTGGGGCAAGACGACGCCATCGAGGCCATCTCACGGGCCATCCGTCGCAGCAGGGCCGGTCTCAAGGATCCCCGCCGGCCCATCGGCTCCTTCATCTTCTCCGGGCCCACCGGGGTGGGGAAGACGGAGCTGGCCCGGGCGTTGGCCGAGTTCCTGTTCGCCGATCGGGATGCACTCATTCGGGTCGACATGAGCGAGTACATGGAGAAGTTCTCCGTGTCCCGGCTCATCGGGGCGCCTCCCGGATACGTGGGATACGAGGACTCCGGCACCCTCACCAAAGCGGTGCGTCGTCGCCCGTATTCGGTGGTTCTCCTGGACGAGATCGAGAAGGCCCACCCGGACGTGTTCAACATCCTCCTTCAGGTGCTGGACGAGGGTCACCTCACGGACAACTACGGCCGGGTCATCGATTTCAAGAACACGGTTCTCATCATGACCTCGAATCTGGGAGCCCGGGATATTTCCAAGGGTGGAGGGCTCGGATTCCACACCACCGATCCCCAGACCAGCTACGACTCCATGAAGTCGAAGGTTCGCGAAGAGATCGAGCGGGCCTTCAACCCCGAGTTCCTGAATCGGGTGGACGACACCATCGTCTTCCACCCCCTGTCCAAGGGGCAGATCGGGGAGATCGTACACATCCTCCTGAGCGACGTCCGTGCCCGCCTGAAGGAAGAAGAGCTTACCCTCACCATTTCACCGGCGGCAGTGGATTTCCTGGTGGAGCGAGGGTATGACCAGAAGTTCGGGGCCCGCCCCCTGCGACGGGCCATCCAGAGGTACCTGGAGGATCCTCTCTCCGAGAAGATCCTGGTTGCTGAGTTCGGAGCCGGCGCCGAGATCGAAGTGGACGTAACGGAAGACGGGAAGCAGTTGAGCCTCCGCGAGGCCTCCGCCACCAAGACCTGACCATGCGCCAATCTAGAGTTGTGTCGCCGCTCCGGCGCAGGATCCTCTTCGGGTTCCTGCTCGGGGCGGCGGCGTTTGCCACCGTTCCCGCTCTGTCTGCCCAGACGCCGGGGGAACTCCCCACCCAGGATCTGGCTGCCGGGGTGACTGTGGATTCCATCCAGGTGGAGGGGAACCAGTGGGTGGAGTCCAACCTCATCGTAGGGACCACCGGGCTGGTGGAAGGCGCCACCATCACCTTCGTGGACATCCAGGAGGCGGAGCGCCGTCTCTGGGCCACAGGGCGCTTCCGGGACATTCAGGTATTCGCCCGGGGCGGCGCCGACGAAGACGATCCGGTGATTCTCACCTTCCGGGTGCAGGAGAACCCGGTGGTGAGTCGGATCCGCTTCGAGGGGCTTGAGAACCTCCGGGAGCGGGACGTCCGTGACGAGGCGGGCCTCCGGGTGGGAGAGCCCTACTC
>SKJY01000088.1 GCA_007121775.1 Gemmatimonadota bacterium | reverse complement strand
GGTTGGGGGATCTCGGCGGCGGCGTCACCCTGCCCCTGGAGAACCCAGAAGGTCCCCACGGCCAGAGCCACACCCACCACAGTGGCCACCAGATAGCTGAGGGTCTTGTTGTTCATACCGGATCGGGAAGCAAAAGCGAGAGGGGATCACGCAGGGCGATTGGCATCGCCGGGGAAACGGGACCGGACATCACCGGGAAATCGAAGATACCCGGGAGTCCCCGGAAGAATCCAGCCCCGGCTCCTGGTCCAGATCGGGCCGGTCGATTCCGGGGATCAGGAAGAGGAAGGTCCCGCACACCACCAGGACGTTGGTGATGAGAAAGAAGGTGGCCTCCTCCACCGGGAGCCCCAGCGGACGCGGTCCCAGGGTGAAATCGTAGGAAATCATCCAGATTTCCTGGGCCATGGCCACGATGTCGGCGAACCAGAGCCAGAGGGTGGGGATCGCCACCGACAGCCCGATGACGTGGATGTAGCGCCAGAGCCGGGGGCCCATGTAGACCCACATGAGCCCCACCACCGGACTGGCCCATGCCAGGATCAGTCCCATGTACACACCGGCGTCGAAGGTGAGGAGCCAGAATCCCAGGGCGGTGAGGACGAACCAGGGAAGGGCCGTCAGCGCCCGCACGAACCCGGGCTTCCGCGGGAGGGGCTCGAGACGAAGCCCCGGGATCTCCCGGAGCCCCCACGCCGAGGCGCCCTTCCGCCGGGCCAGCATGTGGAGGGTGAAGAAGCCGGTGAGGAAGGGCTGGAGGAGGAAGAACATGTACTCCTCGATGGGCACGTACCAGATGGTGCCGATGACCCGTTCCGGCCCGTACCACCAGACCTCCTTCCACACCAGGTAGTTGTCCCAGGGGGTGGTGTAGACGAAGGCGATCCCCGCCACCGCCGGGATGGCCCACCACCACCGCCTCCCCAGGAGTTCACGCCGACGCTCGGCGCCGAGGCGCCAGAGCCCCCACCCCAGAAGGAGGATGGGGGGAAAGATGAAGATGTAGTGGAACTGAAGGTAGGTCACGGCGCCCTCACACCTTCCGCCGTCCCAGGTCCTTCAGGAGGACCCGGGCGGCGTTTCGGCCGGAGGCGCCCATGATCCCGCCGCCGGGGTGGGTGCTGGCGCCGGTGAGGTAGAGGCCTTTCAGGTGGCCCCGGTATCCCGAGAGCCCGGGGAGGGGCCGGAGGGAGAACATCTGGTCCATGGTCATCTCCAGGTGCATGACGTTCCCCCGTGGAAGGGCCAGCTCCCGTTCGAGCCAGAGGGGGTGCTGGAAGAGACGACCCACCACCCGGTCCCGGGTTCCCGGGGCATACCGTTCGAAGGCGTCCAGGATCCGGTCCGCCTCCCGGTCGGCGATCCGCTCCCACGCCGCCGCACCCCCGTCGGCCAGCTCGTAGGGGTAATACTGGGCCCAGAGCCAGAGCACCTCGTGCCCCGGAGGCGCCAGGGTGTCGTCCACAGCGCTGAAGGTCATGGCGATGAGAGGCGGGTCCTGACTGGGCCGCCCCTGGAGCCAGTCCGCGTAGGCACCGTTGAGCTGGCGCCGGTCCCGGCAGAGGAGCTGGAGCCCCTGCCGCGCCTCGGGGCCGGGGTGGGCCTGATAGCGCACGGGGCCGTCCAGCGCCAGCCGGAGCATGACGCCGAACCCGTTCCCAGACCGCATCCCCCCGGCGCCCGGGGCCCGCTGGTGTTCGGGAAGAAGGTGGTAGAGGGTCTGGGAGGCGTGGGCCCCGGAGAGGACCGCCCGAGCCGTGTACCGTTCCCGGGGCGCCGCGGCCACATCCACCCCCGACGGCGCCTGCCACGAGGCGGCGCCGGGGAAGCGGAGGGGACCGGCGCCGGGATCGCCGGAGCCCAGGAGCGCCTTGTCCGGCACCGCCACCTCCACCCCCACCGCCCGCTCCCCCTCGGTGAGGATGCGGGTCACCGGCGCCGAGGTGTGGATCTCTCCGCCGTGGGCCCGGATCTTCCGCGCCAGCGCCAGCGCCAGCCCCCCGGAGCCCCCCCTGGGGCGAGCCACCCCGCCCTCATGGTAGAGGGGATGCCAGAGCAGGAAGGGAGCTGAAAGGGCTTCGGTGGGAGGAGGGCCGGACTGGGCCGCCATCCAGACCAGGGGTGCCTTCACCTTCTCCTCGGTGAAGTACTCGTCCACCACCTCGCCGTAGGGGCGGAGGATCTTGGGGAGGGCCTCCTCCCACCGGTCCCCCATGGGGCTCCGGAGGACGAAGCGCTTCCCCAGCTCGAAGGGGCTCGGAGAGGCCAGGAAGGCATCCTTCACCGCCTGGGCGAAGGGCGACCACTCTGCCAGGAAGCGCAGATACGCCTCCCCCTCCCCGGGAAAGCGCTCTTCCAGCCCCTCCGCCGTCCGGTGAATGTCCCGCCAGAAGAAGAGGGCGTCCCCGTCCTCATAGGGAGCGAAGAAGAGGGGATCCAGCTCCAGGTACTCGAGACCGTGCTCCTCCAGACCCAACTCTTCCACGATGGGGGTCAGGCGGATGAGGATGTGGGCGCTCCCCCCAAGATCGAACCGGTACCCGGGGATCAACTCGGCGGTGGAGGTGGCCCCGCCCACGGCGCCCCGTCGCTCGAAGACCCCGACCCGGTAC
The DNA here is from genome assembly GCA_007121775.1 of Gemmatimonadota bacterium. Lineage (GTDB taxonomy): Bacteria > Gemmatimonadota > Gemmatimonadetes > Longimicrobiales > Gaopeijiaceae > PWLA01. The sequence goes on along the minus strand of SKJY01000088.1, from coordinate 10,170 downwards.
CCGGCCTCCGCCAGGTACGCGGCGGAGACCAGGGCGTTGTGCCCGGCTCCCACCACGATGACGTCGTAGTCCCGCTGGGTGCTCATGCCCGGGTCTCCGGCGAGGCACCGGCCCGGGCCGGGTCCACCGCCGCATCCCGCGAGGAAGGGCCGGTGGCGCCGGCGTCCCGCGAGGTGGAACCGAGTTCCACCAGATGGAACCGCTTCTTGCCGCGCCGGAAGACCAAAAAGCGGCCTTCCACCGCATCTTCCACTCCGATGGTGGCCGCCGGATCATCCAGTCGCCGGTTATTCAGGTAGATCCCACCCTGCTCGATCCCCCGGCGGGCCTCGCCCCGGGAGCCGGTGACCCCGGCCTCCGCCAGGAGGGCCACCGCAGCCATCCCCTCCCCTTCCAGCGCGGACCGCTCCACCCGGCTGGACGGGACGTCGCTGAAGATGTCGGAGATCTCGGCGGCCTCCAGCTCGTCCACAGCACCGCCCCCGAAGAGGACATTGGTGGCGGTCCGGGCCCGGGCGAGCCCCGTAGCTCCGTGCACCCGCTCGGTGATGTGGGCCGCCAGCGCCTCGTGAGCCTCCCGGTCCTGGGGGCGATCCCGCAGGCTTTCCTCGAGCCCCAGGATCTCGCCACGATCCCGGAGGAGGAAGTAGCGGAGGTAGCGCGGCAGATCCGCGTCGTCGGTGTTCAGCCAGAACTGGTAGAAGCGGTAGGGAGAGGTCCGGGCCGGGTCCAGCCAGACGGCGCCGGCCTCCGTCTTCCCGAACTTCACCCCCGACGCGGTGGTGATGAGGGGGAAGACGACGCCGTGGGCCCGCTCACCGGTGATCCGCCGGATGAGGTCCGTACCGGCGGTGATGTTCCCCCACTGATCCTGCCCCCCGAGCTGCACTCCGCAGCCGTGGTCCGAGAAGAGGCGGTAGAAGTCGTAGGACTGGAGGAGGAGGTAGGAGAACTCGGTGTAGCTGAGACCGGCCTCGCCCTCCTCCAGCCGCCTCCGGACGCTCTCCTTCCGGAGCATGACGTTCACCGGAAAGTGCTTCCCCACATCCCGGAGGAAGTCCAGGAGGGGCATATCGCCGAGCCACTCCAGGTTGTTCAGCATGCGGGCCTGATTGGCCACTCCCCGAAAGTCCAGGAAGGGCTCAAGCTGGCGCCGCACCGCCTCAGCGTTGGCCGCAACCTCGTCCCGGGTCAGGAGCTTCCTCTCCTGACTCTTGCCCGAGGGATCCCCGATGAGCCCCGTCCCCCCGCCCACCAGGGCGATGGGTCGATGTCCGGCGCGCTGCAGGTGCACCAGCCCGTAGATCGGGAGGAGGTGGCCCACATGGAGCGACGAGGCGGTGGGGTCAAAGCCCACGTAGGCGGTCTGCGCCCCCTCGGCAAAGGCGGCCTCGGCACCGTCGGTGGCGTCCGCCAGCATCCCGCGCCAGCGAAGTTCCTCGAAGAAGGTCATGGGTCGATGAAGGGGTTGGCGGTGAAGCGGTTCGGGGCCCGGCGCGGAGCGGCGAGCGGGGGCGGGGCCATTTCCCTGGCAACGCAGATGGGCATACCCGTGACACCCCTCTTGGAGCCTCCCTGAGGGCACGCCGCGCCGTGCCCCCTGAAGCGGGGACGGTTCAACCTACCACCCCGGGAAGGCCAGGGGGAGGTTCACCATCTTCCCTCCCGGAGCCGGGGTTCCCATGTTGAACGGGTCACGGGGGCCTCCGCGAGGGGGGTCGGGCCGCCACAGGCCTTTCGCCCGGACGACGATTCCGCTTCCTGAAGGGGAGGTACGGCATGGATCCGGTGGTGGTGATCGGAGCAGGTGTCTCGGGGCTTGCGGCGGCTTGGAGCCTGCACCGCAGGGGGATCCCGGTGAAGGTGGTGGAAGCCGATGACCAGGTGGGCGGGGTGGTGCGCTCCACCCGGCTGGACGACGGGACCGTCCTGGATCTGGGTCCCCAGACCCTTTCTACCAAGGACCCGCAGCTCCAGGAGACCCTTCAGGAGGTGGGGCTCGGCTCCCGCACCCTTGCGGCAGACCCGGCCAGCGGGCGCCGCTTCGTGGTCCATGAGGGTCAGGTGGTGGAGCTCCCGTCCGGGCCCCTCTCCCTGGCCCGGACCCCACTTCTCTCTACCGCTGCCAAGTTCCGGCTACTGGGCGAGCCCTTCCGGAAGGGAGGCGTGGATGCCGAGGGAGAGCCGGTGGACGCCGAGGCCGAGTCCATCGCCGACTTCGTACGGCGCCGGCTGGGCCCGGAGGTCCTGGACCACATGGTGGACCCCTTCGTCTCCGGGGTCTTCGCCGGGGATCCGGAGAAGATCTCCGTTGCAGCGGCCCTGCCGGAGCTCCAGGCGCTGGAGCGGGAGCATGGGAGCATCATCCGGGGCGGCGTGAAGCGCATGCAGGCGGCCCGCAAGGAGCAGAAGGCGCGGGAGGAGGCGGGAGGGACGCCGGAGGAGCGCCCCCGAAACCGGATCCTCTCCTTCGACGAAGGACTCCAGAGCTGGCCGCGGGCGGTGGCCGACGCCCTGGGTGATCAGGTGCACCTTTCGACCCGGGTGGTGGGGCTCCACCGGACCGAGGGGGAGGAGGGGTGGGAGGTCCGGCTGCAGAGGACCGGGGACAGCACGTCTGAGGTCATCCGGGCCCGTGCGGTGATCCTGGCGGTCCCCGCAGAGGCCGCCGCCCGCCTCCTGAAGGAGATGGATGGGGCGGTGGCCCGGGCGCTCCTGGAGATCCCCTACGCTCCGGTGAGCGTGGTCCACGTGGTCCACCCCCTCACTCAGGTGGAGCATCCCCTGGCCGGGTTCGGCGTCCTGGCGCCGTCGGGAGAGGGGCGGGGGATCCTGGGGTCCCTCTGGCCCAACGCCGTCTTCCCGGGGCGGAACCCCTCAGGGCAGGCGGTACTGGCCAACTTCGTGGGCGGAGCCCGCCATCCGGAGCGGGCCATGGCGGAGGAGGAGGAGATCCTGGGAATGGTGAGAAGGGAGCTGGGAGACCTCCTGGGCCTCCGGGGCGACCCGACCCACCAGCGGGTGACCCGGTGGCCTGAAGCCATTCCCCAGTACACCCAGGGTCATCTGGACCGGATCCGAGAGGTGGCCCGCTTCGAGGAAGCTGCTCCCGGGATCCGGCTGGTGGGAAGCTGGCGGGACGCGGTGAGCCTGGGCGGGTGCTGGGCCACCGGTGCCCGGGTGGGGACGGAGGTGGCCCGGACCCTGGGGTAAGGGCTCCGGACCACCTCCGTCCCCTGCCGAACCTCCCGGGAGGGTAGCGTGGGGCCGACGCGGAGGTGGTGGCTCCCACCTACGCGTCGGCCTTGACCTCGACCTACTCGCCGCCGGTCACCACGAACTCGATGGGCGCCGACTCATCCAGGGGCGCGCCGGCCTCACCGTCCCACGCCTGCATGATGAGCTCCACCGTCCCCTCCGCCTCCGGGTAGATGTGGATGTGGTCGCAGTGGAAGATGGCCACCAGATCGCCGCCCGAGAGTTCAGCGAAGAGGGGGTCACCGAACTGGCCATCCGGGTGGGGCTGGGTGGGCCAGGGCGTCACCGTCGTCTCCGTGTCCACCGGACGGAAGCGGGCGGAGAGGGGGGTGCAGCGCCGGTCCCGGGGCCCGTCGGCCTGCCGCTCCGCCGTGCCGAAGTCCACCTGACGGCCGGCGGCATCAAAGTACCGCAGGGTCAGGGAGGCGTTGGGGCCGAAGGCGGTAAGGGGCTGGAGCCCCTGTCCTTCCACATCCCGGGGAGCCTCGATTCGCTCAATGGCGTTCCCGTCTGCATCCCGCCACCCGCGCCCCTCGGTCCAGTAGCCCAGGACCTCACTGGCGTCACCGCGAGTCTGGAGTTCGAAGCGCGGATCCCCCTCCTCCACCACCACCGTGATGGGGTCCGTGTCCAGATCGCTGTGGTCCACGTGCCAGAGGCGGAACTGGACCTGGACGGAGCCGGCCTGCTCCGGGTAGAAGTGGACATGATCGCAGTGGAAGATCCCCACGAGCCCACCGGTGGCCAGGCGTGCGAACTGGAAGGGGCCGCCGTTGGTCTCATCCGGATGCTGGATGTTGGGCCAGGCGAAGATGGACGTCTCCGTGTCGGTGGGCCGGTACCGGGCACTGTACTCAGTGCACTCGCGGGACCGGGTGACCGGATCCCGACTGACGGTGCCCATCTCGAAGGCCTCCCCGTCGCGGCCGAAGAAGCGGACGGTGAGGGACGCGTTGGGGCCGTTCACCCGGAGGGGCTGAAGGCCGTCCTGCCCTTCCCGATCGATGGGATTCGGGAGTTCGGTGATGGCGTTCCCATCGGCATCCTGCCACCCTTCCCCGTCGATCCAGACCGCCAGGAGTGCCGAGGCCGGTCCCCGGGTCAGGATCTCTACCCGCTCGCTGTCGGCGTGACCGTTGTCGTCCGGGGCCAGGGGGTCGGATGACGAGTCACAGGCTGCGAGCCCCAGAGCCAGCATCGGGAGGGCCAGGACCAGCGAAGCGGTCCGGACCCTTCTCAGGATCGGAAGGGATCCGGAGGACATGGCAGCCATTCTGCGGCTCCGTAGAAAGTGGTTTCTCATGATCAACTCGTTCGGGTTGAGGGTGAAGACCGGGGCGACAGAAGGGGGCACCTGGCCCCCCGGTCATCCCCGTGGTGAATTCAGAAGTGCATCTGGTAGGTGAGGGTCAGGTTCCGGCCCGGCTGCGGTGCCACGTCCTTGATCCGGGAGAGATGGTCCCGGTGGGACCGGTCCCCCAGGTTCCGCCCCTGCAGCAGCAGGGTGTGGGTCCGTCCCCCCAGGGTGGTGCGCCAGCCCAGGCCGGCGTTCAGGAGACCGTAGCCCGAGGTGGGCTCCTGTGGCCGCTCAGAGAGGTCCCCGATGGTCACCGGCCGGGGAACCCGGTTCTGGGCGGCGGCGAAATCCCCTCCCACGGAGGCGAAGAAGGGCTGTCCCTCCCACCGAAGCTCCGCCCGCCCATTCAGGGGGGGGATGAAGGGGAGGGGGTCGCCGTCGGCGCGACGCTCCGCCCTGGTGTAGCTCACAGTGACGTCCACCACCATCTGGCTCAGAGCCTCCCACTGGATCCGGCCCTCGGCCCCCTGGAATACGGCATCCTCCCCGCGGGCCTCGAAGACGGGTGTGTCCCGGTCCGGCGCGCCTTCCCGGCTCACCAGCACCGTCTCTCCCGTCTGCATGTAGTGGATGTAGCTGTCCACCCGACTGTGGAAGAGGGAGACCTCCAGATCCAGATCTGCCCGGCGGGTCCGGAAGAAGGCGTCGATCCCGGTGCCCCGCTCCACATCCAGATCGGGACTCCCGATGTCGAAGGAGAAGTCCGCCAGATGGGGCCCGTCGGAGTAGAGCTCCTGGATGGCGGGAGGCCGGTAGGAGCGGGCGAGGTTCAAGCCCACGGTCCATCGGCTCCGAGGTTCCCACAAGAGGACCGCCGACCCGGAGAGGGTATTGAAGTCCCGGGGTGCAACCGCCTTGGTCACCCGCCGCTGCTGGGTCCGGACCCGGAGGGAATCGGTGCGAAAGGGTGTGATCTCACGCCGGTCCCAGCGGGCTCCCAGCTGGAGCCGAAAGTCGCCCACCTGGAAGTCCTCGAAGCCGTAGAGGGCGATAGCCCACTCCTCCGCCGACCGACTCCCGGGAGAGACGCCGCCGGTGAGGAGTTCCCGACCTTCCAGGGAAATCCCGTAGGCACCCTCGGCCCGGAGGGTGGGCTCGTCGTGATCGTGGAGGGCGTGGTCATGGCGAGCGAGGAGCCCCACCTGCCAGGTCGTCTGATCGAAGCGGGCGCCCATGACCCGGCGCCCGCCAATGAGCCCCTCGATCTCGTCGTGACGGTAGCGGGTCAGGCCCGCATTCAGCTCGGCGCTGTCGAAGAATCCCCAGAATGGCTCCAGGTACGCCGTCTGGAGACGCAGGGAACGGCGAAGGGCCTCGATGTCCACACCGCCCGGGTGTCCGCCGGGAATGAGAACACCTCCAAACTCACCAGGCACCCCGTAGGTGGCGTCGTAGATGCGGCCGCTGATGCCCAAGAAGCCCCACTGCCGGATCCAGCTCGCTCCCACCGAGCCGTTGACGGCCGTCATGTCCGTCTGCTCCAGGGGCCCATCGGGCGTGCGGGTATCGCCGGCACGCCGCCCCGTCCCCTCCACCCGCAGTGCGAACGGGCCTGCAGGCGTCTCGGCAACGGCGCCCACTCCCACGCCGTCCCGGACCGACTCCATCTGGGCCCCCACCCGTCCTTGGAAGGCCGCCGGGCGGGAGCGGGGGATATCGTCCCGGATGACGTTCACCACGCCGCCCAGGGCGTTGGCTCCATAGAGAAGCCCCGCCGGGCCCCGGACCACCTCGATACGGCGGGCGGTGAGGGGCTCCACCATGACCCCATGGTCCGCGGCGGTAGCGTAGAGGTCACCGGTGCGCTGGCCGTCTTCCAGGACCAGAACCCGGTCCCCACCCATCCCCCGGATGGAGGGACGGGCCGCCGCGGGCCCGTTGAACTGGGATGAGAATCCCGGCACCCTCTCCAGCGTCGCGGGAACGCTGGAGGCCAGGCTGCGCTGGAGTTCCACCCCCGAGAGAGTGGCGGTGGGCCTGTAGACCTCCCCGGGTCCCCGCTCCCGGCCCGTGCCCGTCACCACCACAGCACTCAGTTGGATGGGGGAGGGAGTGAGTTCCACCGTGACCTCGACGGTTTCCCCGTCCCGAACCTCAACCTCCCGGTAGGCCTCCATATACCCGAACCGCTCTACCACCAGAGTATGCGCCCGCACTCGGAGATCCTGGATCCGAAGTGTCCCGTCCCGTCCCGTCACCCCGCCCCTGTCCTGCCCCTGAATGCGTACCGTGCTCCCGGAGAGCGGCTCGCCCGAATCCGCCGCCACCACCCGGATCGCCAGATGACCCCGGGCTTCCGGGTCGTCGGTGGGGGTGGGGGCTGCGAAGGCGGTGAATGCGGCGGAGGGCCTAAGGGCAGCGGAGGCCGTGTGGGCAGCGAAGGCCGTGGGGGCAGCGGAGGAGGGAGGTGCCGAGGCTGGGGCAGCGGGGGACGCCGAGACAGTCGTACCAACCGGTTGGGCGGAAACAGGCGCTACCGATACCAGGAAGAGGCCCAGTGCAAGCCAGAAGAGAAACACGCCGAGCCCCGGCGCCGGGACTCCCCAGGGACGGGAGCAAAATCCAAGCGCTGCCGCCGGATCCCCATGAGGACCCCGAAGACCACCCTGACCTCTCTCAGGGACGTGGCGACGAACTCGAAGGCGCATGGAGTACCAGCGGACGGGAAATGAGGCTTAGCAGGATCCGGTCGACCTCTCTCCGGGTGGAATCCGGTCGACCTGAACACCCAGCGCAGGTGGAACGAGATGCCCCGGCCTTCGGGCACCCAGCCCGAAGCGAAGGGCCGAGGTTACCCGGACTGCAGCGAACGAGCCGAGGTGACCCGGAGGTCGAAAAACGTCGGAAAACATCTATAATGAAAACCCACTCTTATGTACAGGGCGAAAGGGAAGCTCCTGCGACCCCATCACGCCCGCCACCTCCCCACCCGCCCGCCATCAACCCACTCACCCGCCGAGACCACCTGCCGGATACTGCCAGGCACGCCCCTAAGGCCTTGTTCGTGGATGCTGTTGTGGAGGGGTGCCGCTGCGGCTGCACCTCTGAGGTCCGGCTTCCCCGACCAACACCGTCCACGAACAAGCGCGAGGGTGCAGCCGAGGGTGACGGAAGAATCCCCCCGACCAATGGGTTCTTCCCCAATTTGCGGGCAGAGGGTGGGCGCCACTACATCAGGCCAGGCGCCATGTCAAAAACCGAATCCAGATTCTATTTTTGGTCGGGGCTCGCCAGGACCCGGCGAATCAGGTGCCCAAACTGCCCTACCGGCTCTCGAGGTAGGTGTAGCCCGCCAGCCCGGCAATGTAGTCCGCAATGAACGAGTTGGCGTCTTCCCGGCTCAGATTCTCCGCTTTGCGGATCTTGCGGCGGAAGTTGGTGATGAGGGCATGGCTGTCGAAGCGGACGTAATCCAGCACCTCGGTCACCGTATCGCCGTGGACCACGCCCCCCACCTCGTATCCCCCCTCATCATTCACATAGATGTGGACGGCGTTGGTATCGCCGAAGAGGTTGTGGAGGTCACCGAGGATCTCCTGGTAGGCACCGGTGAGGAAGATCCCCAGAACGTAATCCTCCCCGTGGCGGAAGGGATGAAGCTCCAGACTCTTCTTCGGCTCCCGCCAGCCCACGAAGCGGTCGATCTTTCCGTCCGAGTCGCAGGTCACGTCCTGGAGGGTACCCCTGCGGATGGGCTCCTCCTCCAGCCGGTGCACCGGCATGATGGGGAAGAGCTGATCGATGGCCCAGGAATCCGGGAGTGACTGGAAGAGGGAGAAGTTGCAGAAGTACCGGTCCGTCAGGATGGCCTCGGCCTCGGGGATGATGTCGTCCCACTCGTCCGGATCCCGCTGCGCCAACTCCAGCACCCGGTTCATGATCCCGAAGAAGAGGGCCTCGCACATGGCCCGCTCCGGGAGGCTCAGCACCCCGCTGTTGAAGTGGGACCGCATCTGGGAGCGGGCGTAGGACGCGTCGTGGAACACCTCCCGGAGTGACCTCTCGTCAATGCCGTGGTAGGCCTCGAAGAGATCATGGACCAGGGTGTGGGCCTCCTCCGGGATCTCGGTGGGCACCTCCACCGCCTGGGTCTCCAGGTCGATGACCCGAACCAGGAGGATGGCGTGATGGGCCGTGAGCGCCCGCCCCGACTCGGAGATGATGTGGGGCATGGGGAGCTCTTCCTCCCGACACGCGTCGGCCAGGGCGTACACGATGTCGTTGGCGTACTCCTGGACGCTGTAGTTCACGCTGGCGGGCCCGGTAGAACGAGAGCCGTCGTAGTCCACGCCCAGCCCTCCACCCACATCCACATACTCCACATCCAACCCCAGGCGTCGGAACTCCACGTAGAAGCGGGCCACCTCGCTCATGGCGTGCTTCACGTTCCGCACATCGGGGATCTGCGAACCCAGGTGGAAGTGCACCATGCGAAGGATGCTCTCCCTGCCCGCCTCCCGTAGGCGACCAATGACCCGCATGAGCTCAAGCGATCCCAGCCCGAACTTGCTCTTGTCGCCCGCTGTCTCGGACCAGCGCCCCGCCCCGGGAGACGACAGTTTGATCCGAACACCGATGGTGGGTTCTACCTGCATCCGCTCCGCCACCCGGAGCACCACATCCACCTCCGAAGGCTTCTCCACCACGATGAGGACCTCGTGCCCCAGCTTCTTTCCCATGAGGGCGAGGCTGATGTAGGCCTCATCCTTGTAGCCATTGCAGATGATGAGGTGGTCGGTGCGGTCGTTCAGCGCCAGCACCGCCTGAAGCTCCGGCTTGCTCCCAACCTCGAGCCCCACCCCGTGCTCTTCACCGTAGGCGACCAGCTCTTCCAGCACATGCCGCTGCTGGTTGACCTTGATGGGATAGACCGGGGTGTATCGGCCCTCGTACTCCGCTTCCTCGATGGCGATGCCGAACTTCTCCGTCAGCATCTCGATGCGGGTCCGGAGGATGTCCGGGAAGCGTAGCAGGAGCGGGAGCCCCAGCCCCTGCGCCTCCAGGTCCAGCGCCATCTCGAAGAGGTCGAACCCCACATCGGGATCCTTGGTGGGGTGCACCGTCACCCGCCCCTCTTGGTTGATGCGGAAATACCCGACCCCCCATCCCTCGATGTTGTAGAGTTCCCGGGCGTCGGCAACCGTCCACGGAGGGGACGCCGTCTGGTTCGCCGGGGCGGAAGACGACTCGAAGGCATCCCCGGAGGAGGTCTCCGGAGCGCGGGGGGCGGGGATGGCAACGGTATCGGACATGGGCGATGGGGCGCAGGGGTCGGGGAGGTCGCGAGGTCCGGTGGACCGGGACGAATGAGGCCCGGATAGGGCCGGAACTGGATAGATACACCGAAGTACGCGGGAGTTCACCAGAATCTTCGCGACCGGCTTCGTTCACAGACTACGGCGCCACACTCAACCGCTGACGCACGGGTCCAGGGTCAGACCTCCGGAGGGAGGAAGAGCGCCCGGACCAACCGGCGATCCACCTTTCCGTTGCGGTTCCGAGGCAGGGCCTGCACCACCTGGACCTGGCGGGGGCGACGTCCCGGGTCCAGGCGC
>SKJY01000111.1 GCA_007121775.1 Gemmatimonadota bacterium | reverse complement strand
CGGATCTTCGAGTACCGGAATGGGGAGCTCGGCGAGCCCGAGAACCTGAACGCCGAGACCTTCCTCGGGGATCTTACCGACATCAACGTGTCGAAGCGGGCCACCAGCCACACCGGTGTGCGCGGTAAGACCGGAACGGACGCAGCCCAGAAGTTCCTGGAGGTAGGCTCGGAGCGGATGCAGAAGAAGCTGGCTGAGCTCGTGACGGAGCGGGCCGGCGACGAGGCGCTGGTGATCTTGGGTGGAACGCCCGAGGTTGTGGCGGCTCTCCACTCGCACCTCCCCGCCCGGGTCCAGGCGCGCACCGCAGTAGAGGCTTCCCTCCGGCTTGAGATGACGGATGCCCAGGTACGGGAGGCGGTGGAGACGAACGCTTCCGCCATGAACCAGCGGGTTCAGGGCGAGCTCTTGGAGCAGGTCATCGATCAGGCCCGCGCCGGAGGCCGAGGCGCCCTGGGGCCCGAGGCGGTGGAGAAGGCGTTGAAGGAGGGGCGGGTCGACACCCTCCTCATCAGCCGGAACTTCATTCGGGCCAACACCGATTACGCCGACCATCTGGTGGGTTCAGCCTTCGAGCAGCACGCCGAGGTGGAGGAGCTCTCCGGTGAAGGCGCGGAGAGGCTGGACATGGACGGAGAAGGGCTTGCGGCCCGTCTCCGGTACACCCTAAAGGACTGATCCCGCCGTCGGATCCAAGGTCCGGGGCTCCCGACGCGGGAGCCCCGGATACAGGTGGGTGACCCCCACCCCCCGGGCCCGTAGCTCAGTGGTTAGAGCACTCGACTCATAATCGAAGGGTCGCAGGTTCGAATCCTGCCGGGCCCACTACCGTGACCTGGACTCAGACGGCACCCCGGCAGGATCTGCGAAGCTAATCCTGCCGGGCCCACTACCATGACTTGGAGTCAGACTGCATCCCGGCAGGATCAGCGAAGCTAATCTGCCGGGCCCACTACCGTGACCTGGACTCAGACGGCATCCCGGCAGGATCAGCGAAGCTAACCCTGCCGGGCCCACTGCCGTGACCCCACCAGGATTGGAAACGGTCCCAAAAACCGAATCTGAGTTCGGTTTTTTTGGGGCGAGATCCGGGAGATCGGGCCCCGGGGTGTTGGGATCCCGGTTGTTCCGACCGATTCTGCCGCTCGGCCTTGAGGGTCCTCCGCCACCCCCTCGCCCCTGTTCTTGGACGGTGTTGGTGGGGCAGCCCTGGCCTCAGAGGTGCCGCCACAGGGGCAACCCGCCCACAACAGCATCCACGAACAAGCCCCTAGCGGCGTGCTCGGCAGTATCCGGCAGTTGGCCCGGCAGGCGGTTGGCAGACGGAGATTCCCTCTCGCCGCCCTGGCGCCACCCTCCTTCGCCGTTCACCAACATCGGTGGGAACACCATCTCCCTCCCCGGCTACTACGATCCGGCTCGGGATACGAAGCCAGAGCCCACGGCCCCGCGAAGCCGCTGCTGGTGCTTCATGCCGGTGAGGCAGGATTGTGAAACCGGCGCCGGATCTGAGGGTGGGTCCCTGGGCGGTTGTGGGTCTGGGGGTGGCCCCCCGGCGGCGGTGGGTCTGGTGCAGATCGGGTGGGCGTATCTGGACATTTCTCTTTGCATTGGGGAAGCGGCATGACGGGACGGGGCGGATGATGGGGGCGGTGTGGCGGGTTCGTGGTGGAGCCTGGGGGCTGGGGATCGCTCTGGCAGGTCTGACTTTGGTGGCCGGCGCGGCCGGTGCCTCTCCGCTGCAAGGACAGATGGTGGGGTGGCAGGTGGATCGGCCCGTGGCTCCCACCCTGGCGGACGTTCCCTCCCCGGTGGTTCGGGTTACGGGCGAGCCGGGACGCCTCAGCCTCCAGCCGGCTCCCTGCACAAGCGCGCCGGGCGCCCATCTCCGGGAGCGCATTGTGGAGGTCGCCATCCGGGAATGGATCTTCTTCGGGGTCCCGGTGCTGGACCGAGTTTCCGGGACTCGGCTCCTCCCGCCCGGGCTCACCGGCAACGGCGCACGACCCCGCTTCCAGGAGTCCCGGGGGTGGCCCGGTGCCCTGGAGGAAGGGGAGGCGGTGCGAGTGGCCGCGTCCATCGCCGGGTACTGGGCTGTGACGCCTGAGGGGCCCGGCATCGTGGCGGACCAGAACCGTTTCTGGTCCCAGGCCGGGCGCGGGGCCCGGTGGCGGTCGCCCTGGTCTGCTGCCTTCATCTCATGGGTCATGTGCGAGGCGGGGCTGGGATCCAGGGATGAGTTCCACCGGGCCATTGCCCACTGGCGCTATGTGGACCAGGCCATCCGAGCGCGGGACGGAGCGGCCCCTCGGGCCGCATACGTGGCTTTCGAGTTGGGTGAAGCTCCTGTGGAGCCCGGTGACATGGTCTGCCGTGCGCGACGGCCGGCCTACAGTACGGTAGCTCAGCGTCGTGCCCAGATGGGCTCCGGGGCCAGCAGTCACTGCGACATCGTGGTAGCCGTGGATGTGGAGGGGGGCCGAATCCTGGGGATCGGTGGGAATGTACTTCGCTCGGTGGGGCTTAAGGTCGTGGCGGGGGAGCGGCATCCAGGCGGGGGGCTGACCCCGGTCAGCGCCCCTGGGTCTCCGCTCTTTGCCCATCTGAAGCTCCGAGCCGATCCGGTTCCCGCCGATGCCCTCAATCGGAGCCCCACCCTGCAGGCGGCGCTGGCTGGACCCGGGGGCCGGTTCCTCGGGGAACGGCTCGCGGTTATCTCCCGGGAGCTGGCCCTGGATTTGCCGATCCCGGAACCAATGATCCGCCCGGCGGCGTCCCCCACTCAGCTCCGCCGATGATGGATCAGGGGGGCAGCATGGATGGGAGTTGGCCAGAGTGGATGAGAGGTGGTGAAACTGGACGAAGGTTGGCTGGCTCGGACGAAGGTTGGCCGGCATGGACGAGGGATGTCCAGCGTGGATAAGGGTGGTCCAGGGTGGTTCAGGGGTAGCAGGAGTTTACCAGAAGCTGACCCGGGTCCATAAGGCCCGGACCCGCATGGCTGAGGTTGAAGCAGCCACGGTCGTGGCCCGGACCCACCCGCCTGGATGACGATGGAGCGGCTAAGGTCGCGGCCCTGGCCCACCCGCCTGGATGACGGTGGTCGTGGCCCTGACCGACCCGGGACCCTGGACCCTGGATGGCCTTCGGGGGTTTTCCCGTTCATCACGACAGAAGAAGGCCGAACGGGCCGTCTTTGGTAACGCCGGTCTGGTGCCCGATCTACCTTCTTCCTAGTTTGCAGTTCTGAGCCACAGAGCTCGGGGTGATTTGAGGCGTATTGCGACCCGGGAAACCGAACCGCTAAAAAGCCACTCCCCGGCGTGATCCTGCGGCGGGGTTTTTCCATTCCCGGCCGCATCGCCACGCCTCCGCCGGGGATGGTCACAAGGAGTCTCCACAGTGTCATCCGTACAGCATCCGTCGAGAGTCGAACGCTCTCCCGGCGACCCAACCCACCGCCTCATGGAGGCGGCCCGTCGGCGCATCCTCGTCCTGGACGGCGCCATGGGCACCATGCTCCAGGGTCACGACCTCACCGAGGCCGACTATCGGGGCGAGCGGTT
>SKJY01000273.1 GCA_007121775.1 Gemmatimonadota bacterium | reverse complement strand
GGACCGTCGCGGGCACAGGCGTTCTAACAGGGGTTTGGACCTGACCGGGTCGGCCGCCCGGGTCCGGAGCCCTCGCCTTGCGGCTCCCGCTCCCGGTTGGCATCCTGATCCGGCAGGTCAAGCCGAGGGCGTTATAAAGCGGCAGGACTTCCTCCTAGGAAAGGCGCTGGACCAGCTTGTGGTTCGTCTTCCAGCCCCTCCCGGCGAAGCAGAGCGTGAATCGGCCGGTATCCGCCGATCATACAAGCCTCTGAGATCTCCCAGGTCCGCTTCCGCCCCGAGACACCCTTGAGGCCTGTAGGCTCTTGTATCGAACGGAGGACGATGATCCCATACGGCCGTCATCTCCCGATGTTCTGAGAGCTGGTAGGCCGACCCAGCCCACGCTGCCACATCCCTCCGGAGCTTCAAGCTCACCGCCTTCTTCGGATCGCCCTCTGGACGGTGTCCTGGCCCAAACTCAAGTCTTCCACCCGTCTCATCACTACGCCACCGCCGTGAAGACACCCAGGAGCGCGCTCAGAATGATCAGCCAGTGCAGGATGATGTTGGGGAGGAGGCGCTTCGTTGCGATGAAGAGGATGCCGAAAAAGATGCCGCTCCCGAAGAACCACCAGAACTGGTCCAGCGACTTGATGCCGTGCTGGAAGACGAAGGGAATGGCGGCAAGGAGGACGGCGATCCAGCGGTGGATGCGGAGGCTCTCGAGTGCCCGGATCGCGAAGCCCCGGTAGACGATTTCTTCCGACAAGCCGGCCGCGAAGGCCATCAGGATGAAGACGAGCCGCTTGGCCGTGGTATCGGGATAGAGGCCGCGCATCGAGGCAACTCGATCCGGATCGAGATCGACCTGACCCAGCGCCATCTCCAGAAGGAGTACGAGGAGAAGTGCCCCCACGAAGTAACTCACAGTCAGGACCCCGGTGCCCTTTCGGGAGAGCTTGTACCCGATGTCGGACGGAGTCCATCCGGAGCCCGCGACAAGCCGCAGCACGACCCAGATCTTCACCAGGTAGATCAGTGCGGAGCCGAGCCAGAACGTCAGGAAGAAGTCGAGGCTCCCGAAGGTGAAGAGATCCCGGTGCAGGAGCGCCAGGGAGTATAAGTAGTGCACGATCGGAAACCCGATCAGCACGGTGGCGAGCTTCCAGAGGGGGAATGGCTTGGTCATGGGGCGATCGTCACGAGTCGGGGATGGATGCCAGGGAGAAGATATGCAACGTGTTGCACATATAGTGGCTTGAGATTAAGCAACAGATTGCATATTGTCAACGCCTACCCGTTCCCTCCGCATCCCATCCGATGGTTCGAGGCACGCATGGCCCTGCGACACGTGATCCTGACCCTGCTCCACAGGGGGCCCGCCACCGGGTACGACATCGTGAAGGAGTTCGACACGGTGGTAGGCTACTTCTGGAGCGCGTCCCATCAGCAGGTATACCGGGACCTGGGGAAGCTTGCAGAGGAAGGACTCGTGCAGTTCAACGTTGTACCCCAGGACGAGAAGCCCGACCGGAAGGTCTACGAGTTGACGGAGGCGGGCGAGGACGCCCTCAGGGCCTGGATCGAATCCCCCATCCGGCCGCGGAAGCTGCATGACGAGCTGCTTGTGCGCCTTTTGGCGGGAGAGCTCGTGGGATCGGTCGCGCTCCGATCACTTCTCGCGAGTCAGCAGAAACTGCGACAGCGTAGGCTCGAGGAGTACCGGCGGATCGAGGAAGAGCACTTCACCGAGTATGCGCTTGAGGCACTGCCCCCGGTACACCAGCTCGCCTGCATGATGCTGAGACTGGGGATCCGGGGGGAGGAAGCCTGGCTCGAGTGGGCCGAGGAAATGGACGGGGTGCTCGAGCGAATGGAGGGATAGGCGCCGCCACGCTCTGACGACGGCACTCTCTTGGCTAGGAGAGGGGAGCCGGCAATGCGGCGCGGCCCGATCCTCACGACACCTTCTCGAAGCGGATGCCGCGCGCCCTGTCGTTGGGGGCGAGCAGCCCGAGAGAAGGTGTGCGGGAAGCCCGGGGGGGAGGTGACCCCTGGCCGTGGACGGGTGGTCGCCAGGGATCTGGGCGGCGGGAGCGTCGCACTACTCGAAAGCGGGGAGATTGCTGACCTTGGGCAATTGCATCTTCCATCAGCAGGCACTGTCCCGATTCCTCCCGCGCCGACATACGGGGGCACCTTCCCCGGGCCCGGTACAGGGAAGGAGGGGCGGTAATGGGGTGGTCACTGCTGCTCCGAATCTGCCTGGTCAAGGAGAGCTTAGGCTCCGGGATCCGACCGTTGATGTAGTGTAGCCGCACGGCTACGATGTGGGTATGGAGATTCGGAAGACCGAAGTCTTCGCCGGGTGGGTCGATGGGCTGCGAGACACCCGGGCGCGAGCTCGCGGACCCGCGAGCATTGAGCGCCTTGCTTCATGGAATCCCGGAGACGTGGCGCCAGGAGGTGAAGGGGTCTCGGAACTCCGAATCGACCACGGCCCTGGGTACCGCGCCTACTTCAAGCAGCAGGGACGCCGCTTGATCGCTCTGTTGGCCGGAGGCGACAAGAGCACCTAATCGAAAGTCGTCCGGGCTGCGCTCAGACTGGCTCGGGAGCTGGGGGAGTAAGAGTTGCCCGAGACTATGACTACACGCTACGACGTAGCGGAGCATCTGAGGACGCCTGAGGAAATGGCGGCGTACCTGGAGGCTTGCCTTGACGAGGCGGACGGGGACGCGGCGTTCGTGGCCAAGGCGCTCGGAGACATTGCCCGGGCGAAGGGAATGAGCCAGGTGGCGCGAGGTACCGGGCTTTCTCGCGAGAGTCTCTACAAGGCTCTCTCCGGCGAGCGGACCTCTTCCTTCGACACGATTCTGAAGGTGGTTGGTGCTCTCGGCATCCGACTTCACGCTGAGGCCAAAGGTGGGTGATAGAGCGGCAACGGGCGACGACCGGATGTCGCCAAACGCTCTTGAAGGGTCGCTTGTTCGAATCGCCGGAGGTTCCCGCTTTATAACGAGGGCATGAAGCTGTCACCCGCCTGCGGCGGGCGCAGCTTATGCCCAGGGCGTTAGGCCGCAGGCCTCACCGTGTACGCAGTCCTTCATCGTAAGCAGGACTCGCGGCTCTCCGCCTCAACCGTGTTGCTTGGGGTCGTTGACCTTGCGCCAGATTTCTGGAAAGTTCCATTATGGTTGCATTGCGAAACCGCTAACCGGTTCAGAACATGGCAAGCCTTACCATCAAAGGCATTCCCGAAGATCTGTTGGAGGAGCTCCGTCGGAGCGCGGAGCAGCATCGCCGCAGCCTCAACAGCGAAGTGCTTTGGCTTCTCGAGCGGTCCGTCGGCCCGAGCGTCGTGGACCCGGAATCGTTCTTGACGCGACTGAGCCGGCTCCAGGATCGTACAACGGTGCCGCCGCTCACCGACGATTTCTTGGACGAGGCAATCGGTGAGAGTCGTCCGTGATCGTAGCCGACAGTAATCTGATTGCGTACCTGATGCTTCGGGGTGAACAGACGGAGTCAGCACGAGCGGTGCTGCGTGCGGATCCGGTATGGGCCGCACCCTTGCTCTGGCGGAG
>SKJY01000121.1 GCA_007121775.1 Gemmatimonadota bacterium | reverse complement strand
GTCCGGGCCAGCTCCACCCTGGCGAACCCCAGCACGATATTGCAGGCATAGCCGGCTTCTGCGGCCCGGACCAGGAAGTCGTCGGCAAGCTCGACCCGCAGGGGCCGACCGGTGGTCCGGACCATGCGCCGACCGAAGAGCCAGGACAACCGGCGCTGGATCCGGCGCCGGGCCAGATACCTGGAGAGGCGGGACGGCAGCACACTCTTTCCGGGACGCCCTCCCCGCCGTCCTGCCAACCGCTCCCCCACTCGCAGGAACACCTGCGCCGCATCAGGGCGGCGGCTGACCAACCGGAAGAGATCCACCACCTCTCGGTCCGGAAGCCGGCGGCGACGGCGAGCCTCCTCCCGGTAGCGGTGGATCTGGGTTTCCACCACATGGGAGAGGCCCAGCCGCCGGGGGAGTGTCACGCTCACATTCTCGTCATCCAGGATCTCCGGGGGGAGGTCCTGGGCCTTCAACGTCTCCAGGAGCGCAAGCGCCAGGCGGGCATGGATCCGGCGCCGGGTATCTTCGGACGGATCTGAATTCACGTAGGCGGGGGTTCAGGGCAACGGTGGAGTCGGGACGACCGACGACGACTCGGGGACCGGACGACTCGGGAGACCATAATCTCCACCTCCGACAAATGCGAGGCAATGTGCCCGATAGACACCGGGCCCGTCGGCGGGGCCTCGGAGGGCCGGCGCACCGTCAACCACGCCCCCGCCATCACCGGTACCCTTGTGGCTCCCGCCCCATCTCCACATATTCCGTTCGTCAGGATCGCTGCACTCGAGATCTCCCCTCTCGGGAAGAGTCCGTGACGGTCAAGGAGGTGTGTCGTTTTTCGACGGCCGCATCTCCTGTCCTCTTCCCGTTGCCTGTAACTCAACTCAGAACCCAGGGATGAGCAGGCACATGTCCAGAGACAACCGCAGGAATTCGGTGGACGGAAGGGGAGGGTCACACCAGGGAAACGGGCGCGTTTCCCTTTCCGAGCTGTCGGACGAAGATCTCGTCACATCCCACCTTGAGGGTCGTCCGGGAGCGTTCCAGGAGCTCTTCAATCGGTACCGTGACAGGCTGGTGCACTTCATAACCCGCAAGACTGGCGACCCGGACCGGGCGCAGGACCTGGTGCAGGAAGCATTCATCCGGGTGACCCGCCACCTGCACCGCTTCGACACCAGCAAGAAGTTCTCGACCTGGGTCTACACCATCGCGTCGAACCTGTCGAAGAACGAGCTGCGCAACCGGTCCCGTAGCCCGCTGGTGCTCTTCCAGAAGCTCACCAGCAACTGGGACGACGATCATCGGCCGCTCCAGTTCGAGGATGTGACCATGCAGCCGGATGATCTCTACCGGAAGCGCTTCCTCCAGCAGTTGGTGGAGGAGACGGTCCAGGAGCTGCCGGAGCACCACCAGCTCGTCTTCCGTCTCCGAGAGCTCGAGGGAAAGAGCTACGAGGAGATCGCCGAGATCACCGGCGTAAATCTGGGAACGGTCAAGAGTCGGCTGCATCGGGCCCGCAACTCCTTCGCCCAGCGCATCGAGCACTCCCTGAACTGAGGCTCGGAAGTCTCTCCGGGACCGGCGTTGGTCCCACCGGCCGGATCCTCCCTCCACGGAGACCCCCAATGCTCCGAAATCTCCGGGATGCCTTCAAGGAGGCGGTTCACAACTTCCGCACCGAGCTCAACAGGGACCAGGTCCCGGAAGCGGCGGATCGACTGCTGCGGGCCATGGAAGACGAGTTGGTCCGGGTTCGAAGCGAGGTCAAGGAGTTGGAAGAGCAGCTCACCCGGGTGCGGGCGCAGGCGGCCAGAGAAGAGGAGGAGGTTCGAACCTGCCTTCGACGGGAAGAGCTGGCCAGGCAGATCGGAGACGACGATACCGTGGAGGTGGCCAGGGATTACGCCCGCCGCCACCTTCGCATGAAGGAGGTCCTGACGGAGAAGGCGGGAGTGCTGGCCCGCGAGGTGGAGGTTCGCTCTGCCGAGGTCCAAGAGATGTTCCGCTCCCTCAAGGAGGCCAGGGTCCAGCGCGAATCCCTCCTTGCGTCGTCCAGTCGCCGGGAAGCCCGGGAGGCGTTGCAGGACGCCGATGGGCTCTTCGCCGACATGGACCGAATGTCCCAGAAGATCGACGAGATGGATCGCCGGAATCAGGCCTTCCAGGATCTGGCGGAGATGGAGGAGTCCGATCTCCCGCAGAGGAAGGCGGAGGCAGCAGGCTCGAGTCACAGCGATGTGGACTCCCGCCTCGCCGAGTTGAAGCGGCGAATGGGACAGTAGGGTCCTGGGAGAGGGGAGGCAGCGACGGGGTGGCCCCGACGGGGCTTCCCACGTAGATTCGTCAGGTTTCGGTACCGGAGGGGTGGGGGCGGCTCGTCACCCGCCCGGGAACAACGCGTAATGGAGACGCATCGATGGAGAACTGGATCGGGGTTGGAGTCTGGATCGTGCTTGGCGCCGTCATCGGCCTGGCCATGAAGGCAGTGGTCAAGCGTCCGGAGGAGCAGCCCGGCCACACAGTGATCCTGGCCGTCCTGGGGTCCTTCGGCGCCCTGATCGGTGGGATGCTGGGCGTGGGCCTCTTCCACTTCTATCACCCCTCGGCCCTGTCGGTGGGTGGAATGGCCAGCGCCGTGGTCCTGGCCGGTGTCATGGCCTGGATCTACCGCTGGGGGATTCGTACCATGGTCTGACGCCGGTTTCCATCCGGTGTTCTGCGTCTGAGACGGTCCTGCCCCGCACTCCGGGGGCGGGACCGTTTCGTTTATCACAAGGAGCCATCCATGCCTGACCCCCGGGAACTGCTGGCCCGTATGGCCGATCCCCTCAGGGAAGAACTCTTCGACTTCCTCCGCATCCCCTCGGTGAGCGCCCGCTCCGAGCATCGGGAAGACGTACGCCGGGCCGCAGACTGGGTGGCGAATCATCTTCGGAGCACCGGGCTTGCCGCAGAGGTGATGACTACGCCGGGACACCCGGTGGTTCTGGGCCAGTGGCGGGGGGCGGGCCCCCAGGCCCCTACCCTCCTCATCTACGGGCACTATGACGTACAGCCACCTGAGCCTCTGGAGCTCTGGAGTTCTCCCCCCTTCCAGGCCCAGATCCGGGATGGGCGCCTCTATGCCCGTGGTGCCACGGACGACAAGGGGCAGCTCTACCTGCACCTGAAGGCGCTTGAACTCCTCATGAAGGCCCGGGGGCGGCTACCGGTCAATGTGGTGGTGGTGGCAGAAGGGGAAGAGGAGATCGGCTCCCCCAACCTCCTTCCCTTCCTCCGGGAGTATAGGGAACAGTTGGGCTGCGATGCCGTGATCATTTCCGACTCCCAGATGTTCGCGCCGGGCGTCCCGTCCCTCCTCTCGTCGCTGAGGGGGCTGGCGTATACGGAAATCCATGTCCACGGGGCCCGCTCAGACCTCCATTCGGGGGCCTACGGAGGCGCCGTGCCCAACGCCGCAACCGTGCTCGCCCGGCTCCTGGCGTCTCTCCACGATGAGGAGGGGCGCGTTGCCATCCCGGGCTTCTACGATGGGGTACTGGAGTGGGATGAGGAGGCACGCTCCGCCATCCG
>SKJY01000322.1 GCA_007121775.1 Gemmatimonadota bacterium | reverse complement strand
GAGATCCCGGCGCTGGAGGGGACGGAGGTGAACGACGATCCCCTGAACCCCATCTCCCGGGAGGGGCGCCTCCTGGTGGAGGCGGCAGGCGACGAGGCCCCGGTGGTCTGGCTCCCCCGGGAGGCCCGCTACGTGGAGAAGCTGGCGACCCCCGACGTGACGGTGGCGGACATCATCGGCGACGTGGACCCCATCAAGGCGGCGCGGGGCGGGCACCTCCTCTCCGACGAGCTCACCATCCACTACGGGCTCCTCCCCAGGGCCAACCGGGGGATCTTTGCCCTGAATGAGCTCCCGGACCTCTCGGGGAAGATCCAGGTGGGGCTCTTCAACATCCTTCAGGAAGGGGACATCCAGATCAAGGGATACCCCATCCGCTTCCGGCTGGATGTGCTCCTGGTCTTCACCGCCAACCCGGAGGACTACACCGCCCGGGGGAAGATCATCACCCCCCTCAAGGACCGGATCGGCGCCGAGATCCGCACCCACTATCCGGAGGATGTGGAAACGGGGATGGGGATCACTGCCCAGGAGGCGTGGGTGGAGCGGGGCGAGCTTCCGGTGGAGGTGCCGGAGTTCGTCTCGGAGGTGGTGGAGCGGGTTGCCTTCCTGGCCCGGAAGGACAAGCGCATCGATCAGCGCTCCGGGGTGAGCCAGCGCCTCCCCATCACCCTCCTGGACAGCGCAGTCTCCAACGCCGAGCGCCGGGCGCTGCGCCTCTCGGAGGGTGCGGCGGTGCCCCGGGTGGGCGACGTCTTCGCCTCCCTCCCCACCATCACCGGAAAGATGGAATTGGAGTACGAGGGGGAGATCCAGGGCGCCGAGAAGATCGCCCGGGAGCTCATCGCCGGAGCCGCCCGGGAGGTGTTCCTGATCCGGGCCGGCGAGGCGGATGTGGAAGGGATCGTGGAGTACTTCGAGGATGGAGGGGCGCTCCAGGTCTCAGGCGAGGCCGGGGCGGAGGCGTGCGTGCAGGGATTCCAGCAGGTGCCCGGTCTGCTCAAGTTGGTGGAGGACGCCGGACTCGCCGCTACCGGGGCATCGGCGGGGGCCCGGGCGGCGGCGTGCGAGCTGGTGCTGGAAGCGCTGGTGGCGGAGCGCCGCCTCTCCCGGAGCGAGGGTGGACGCTATGCCAGGGCCCGGGCCGCCGGCGGCGGCTCCGGACCCTCGGGCTTCCAGGGCTTCGACCTGGGTTGAGCCGGGACGGCTACTCCTCGCCCCGCCGGTCCCGGTGCACCAGCACTGGGACACCGCTCCCCCGGATCACCTTGTCCGCCGTGCTCCCCAGGAGGAGTCGCGCCACCCCGCCGCGACCGGCGGTGGACATGGCGATGAGGTCGCACCCGGACTGGGCGGCGTGCTTGAGGATTGCGGCCCCGGGATGCTGGGAGGTCTTCACCACCGCCTCCACCTGGTGCCCCTTGGCCCGAAGTTCCCCGCCGCGGTCATCCAGGTAGCGCTGGGTCTCCTTTCGCACCTCCTTCTGCTCCCGCTCTTCCTGGATGCTGTGGGGAAGGTACGGGTACCCGCCGGGGGCGGCGGGAGGCACGGTCTGGAGGAGGGTGACGGCAGCGCCGGGCTCCAGCAGAGGCGGAATGAGGGGGAGGATCACCTCGCTTCGAAGGGAGCCGTCCAGGGTGGCGAGGACATTCTGGAAGAGGGGTCCGGAAAGGGCCTCGCTCCAGTCCGCAGGGGTAAACGAGATCTCGGTGCCTCCCTCCCCGCTCCTGGCCTCGGGGTCGTCGAAGGGCGGACGGACCAGGAGCACGGGAATGGGGCTGGTGCGGATGACGCCATCGGCCACGCTCCCGAGCCAGGCCCGGCGCATGGGTCCGCGACCGTGGGTGGTCATGACCACGAGGTCGGCCGCCACCTCCCGGGCGTGTCGCACCACCGAAGCTGCGATGTTCCCGGGCGGAATCACGCTCCACTCCACCTCTCCCTTGAAGCCGGCGGCCCGGATCCGCTCCTCCACCGCCTTCATGTACCGCTCCGCCTGTTCCACTCCCTCATCCCGGGCGCTTCCCATCTCCCGGACGGAATACCCCGAACCGAGGGCGGCAACGGTAGCCAGGGACAGGACTCCCCCCGTACGGGAGAGGATGGTCAGCGCCAGGGGGATGGCCTCTTCGGCGAAGCGGGAACCGCCCAGGGGAACGACGATCCGGTTGTACATTGCTGACTCCTCTTGTGTGGCGTAGGGGGAAGTGGGCGGGTCGGGCCCGCGCCAGGTGAACGGGTCTGGGTCAGGAGACGTTGCCACCTGCCTCTGTGGGCCGGTCGTCCCGACTCTGCCTGCGACCGGAGATCAATGATCTTCCGGTGGCCGCACCACAAGGACCGGGAGCGTTGTTCCCCGGATGATCTTGTCGGCCACACTTCCAAGGACCATGCGACTCAGCCCTCCCCGGCCATGACTTGAGAGTACCAGGAGATCGCCCTCCACATCCCGCGCTGCCTGGATCACGCCCTCCGCCGCACCTTTGGCCTCCGCCACATGGGCCACAGGGACAGGATCTCCCCCCCGGGCCACCACGGCATCCAGGTATTCAGTCGCCTCGTCCTTCCGGCGCCGGTGCCCGTCCCCTTCCATTCGGACGCCGGCCACACCGTAGATGGAGGTGAGCTCCAGGGGCGCCGGCACCACCCGCACCACGCTGAGGCGCGACCCGAACCTTCGAGCGAGCTGACGAGCCGGGAAGAGGGCCGCCTCAGCCTCCGAGGATCCGTCCAGGGGGACCACCACATTGCGGAAGGTACGCTCCGGCTCCGCCTCCTCACCTGTGGCTTCGGCGCCGTTCCAAGGGCGCACCAGGAGGAGGTGGGCACTCCCCTTTCGGAGAATGGCGTCGGCCACGCTCCCGAGCCACCAACGCCGGAATCCTCCGGCCCCGTGGGTGGTCATGACCACCAGAGGGATGCGGGAGCGCTTCAGGTAGCCGTCCAAAGCCAGCGGCACCCCCCCTTCCAGGACCGCGGTGGTCACCCGGATCCCCTCCTCTTCCATCTCCGACGCCAGCGCATCCAGGTAACCCTCAGCCCCCTCCCGGATCTTGGACTTCCACTCCAGATCCTGCTGGGGGGATTTCAGGTCGGCGTCAGGGGCGGGACGGATGACGTGGACCAGATGGAGTCGGGCCTCCAGGAGACGGGCCAGGCGGCGGGCCACCGGAATGGCATCTTCGGAGAAGTCCGAACCGTCCAGGGGAACGAGAAGGGATGGGAACATGAAAGAAAAGCCTCCGCTGGAGTGCCTGAAGGAGCCCCACTGCGCCATTAAAGATGTGCGAATCAGCCCGGCAATTCACCCCCCGCGGCCCGGACCAACGCCAGGATCTTTCGCTGAGCCACCGGGAGTGGGAGTTGGGGGAGCTCTTCGCGGGCCACCCAACGCATGGCCGTCTGGGTGGGGGTGGTCTCCCCTTCGGCGTGGGGAAGGTCGGGTGGGGGCGGGCAGAGATCTACCAGACGCGCGGCGTAGGTGATGCGCCGGTGGGAGAAGACGTGCTCCACCGGGTCCAGGTCCAAGGTGCCGGCAGTTGACGGGGGGCCCGAGTTCCCTGGGTTACTTCCCACG
>SKJY01000329.1 GCA_007121775.1 Gemmatimonadota bacterium | reverse complement strand
GGATCTCTCAGATCAGGGTTCGCGCCGCAGAACGAAAAAGCCCAGGCGGTTCCACCGCCGGGCTCAGGCTCTTTAGCACTTTGTTTTACGTGGCGGCAAGCGGCGGCAAATCACCACGACATCGGTTGTCGAATTTCATTCTTGAGAACCGGCGTCGATCTGTCAACCCCCGACGCTCATCCCGGCCCCTCCGACTCGAGCTTCGGCCGCATCCGCCGCCAGGGCAAGCTCAACCGTCTCTTCGAGCTTCTTCAGGGCGAAGGGCTTTTCCAGGAAGAAAACCGAGCCGCCCAGGAGCGCCTGAGCGGGCGTGTCCGACGCACCGGCTCCACTCATGAAGACAAAGGAGGTCCGGATCCCCATCTCCTGGATCCGGAAGAAGAGCTCCACCCCATTCATCCCCGGCATGAGCACGTCGCTGATGACCAGGTCCGGAACCTCTTCCCCTTCCTCCAGAAGGCGGAGGGCCTCGGGGGCACAGTCGACTGCCGTGACCTTGTGCCCCATCCGCTGCAGGGTCCGGGACAGCACCCGGCGAAGGGCCTGGTCGTCGTCCACCACCAGAATCCTGGCGGAGGGCCGGTCCTCCGCAGTCGCCGCCGCCGGCGCTCCGCTGGGCGGGACCGGGTCCTTCGGAGCAGGTTGCCGATCTTCGAAGGCCGGAGCGGCGGGAAGGATCACATCTGCGGTCGTTCCCCGCCCCGGTTCCGACTCGATCCGGATCCCACCGCCAAGCCGCTCCGTGAGGAGTCGCACCATGGGGAGCCCGAGGCCGGTCCCACCCTTCCCTCGACGGGTGGTGAAGAAGGGTTCCCAGATGCGAGACAGCACATCTTCGTCCATCCCCACCCCGGTGTCCGTCACCAGCAGATGTACCCGGGATGGGAGCTCTCCCGAATCCGGGTCCCGGTCCGGCGTCGCCCCATTCCGCCCGGTTCCCACATGGATGGCGATGGTCCCTCCGTCGGGGATGGCGTGGCCCGCGTTGGCCACCAGGTTCAGTGCAATTTGCTCCAGGGCACCCCGGTCGGCCAGAAGGGGAGGCGTGCCGGGCGCGACGTCGCAGGAGATCTCCACCGCTGCCGGGAGAACGGTGCGAAGCGAGGGGAGAAGGGAGTCCAGGAATTCCCGTGGATCGAGGGCCTCCACCGTGAGGTCTTCCCCGGCGCCCATGGAGAGGAGTCGGGTGACCAGGCGTTCGCCCCGATGAACGGTCTCGAGAACTTCCTGCAGGTTCTGTCGTGCCGTGGCGAGCTGGTCCGTGAGGTGGATGTGGGCCTCCTCGGCATTCAGCCGCATGACGCCCAGGAGGTTCTTGAAGTCGTGCGCCGTACCCGCTGCCATCTGTCCGACGAGTTCCAGCCGCTGGGCGTACTCGAGCCGCTCCTGGAGCGCCTCTTCCACAGTCACGTCTCGAGCGACGGCCACGTGGGAGGTAATCTGTCCGGATCCGTCCACCACCGGGCTGATGGTGGTTTCCTGCGTGTAGACATCTCCGTTCCGCCGGCGGTTCCGTAGGCGACCCCGCCAACTCCGTCCCCGACTCAGCGTGCTCCACAACTTCCGGTACAGGCTATCCGGATGTTCACCGCTGCGGAGGACCCTGGCGTTCAACCCCACCAGTTGCTCCGTCCGGTAGCCGGTGAGCTCCGCAGCGGCGCGGTTGGCGAAGAGGATGGTTCCCTCGGGGTCTGTGATCACGATGGAGTCGGCCACCTCCTCCACGGCGTGCTGGAGTCGGCGACGCTCCTCCTCGGCCATCCGTCTCTGGGTGATGTCCCGGGCGGATCCTTCCAGGATTCGAGATCCCCCTTCGTCAACCCGGATCCGGTTGTTCTGCTCAACCCAGAGGACGGAGCCGTCCTTTCGAACCCACCGGAGCTCCATGGTCCGGGCTCCGGAGGTCGGACCTGTCCCCGCCGCTTCCAGCAGGTGGCGGTCGTCGGGGTGCACGAGCTTCATCCCCAGGTGGGGGTCGGCGTAGTGTTCCTCCGGTGTGTACCCGGTAAGCACGGTGGCGGCGGGGCTCACGTATTCGAAGGCCGGATCCGGCTCGAGCCTGTACCGGTAGACCAGGTCAGGCGAATGATCCAGGTAGAGCCGAAAGCGGTCCGAGATGGTCTGACGACGTTCCAGCTCCCTTCGAATGAGAGCAAATAGAAGACCCGCCGTAATCACGACGAACCCGATGCCCTTGACGGTATTCGCCATAACCGAGGGCTCCCCGTCCATCATCCGGGCCAGAAGGGCATCGGAAAAGGCGATCCAGACCGATGCCACCACCAGATAGATGAACGCCACCTTGAGGGCGCTTCGGGCGGTGCTGAGGGGGCGGCTCGAGTGGGCCAAGGGATTCGGACAGGTTCAGGGTGGCCCCTAGATGGGGCGGGAGGTGCTGCCCTCCGTGCACGGCTGGGGGGGGCAGGGACCTTGGGCTTCCTAACCGTACTTGGATGCCACGCACCCCAAGCTGCCGCCAGGACCACTTTCCGTCAACTTTTCGCAGCGGGCCCCGTACCTGGCCATGAGCCATCAGCCGCAACAAAGCAGTAGCGACTACGACATTAGTGGGAAGCTCGAAGCGTCATGACCATCAACGAAGCAGTCCGCGGATCCGCCGGACCCATCTCCGAACCACCCCCGGGGCGCCGGGGAGGGCGCGGAAGGCCCGCTCCCCGGCCCTCAGAAGCTCGGCGTCCAGGCTCACTGAGGTGGCGGCGGCGCTCCCCTCGAGGGTAGACAGGCGGCTGGCGCCAGGGATCGGGATCACATGCGGGAACCGGTGGAGGAGCCAGGCCAGGATGAACTGGGCCGGAGTGCACCCCGCACGGCGTGCCACCTCCATGAGGGGCCGGTGGCCCAGTACGGCTTCCACCCTTCCCTTGCCCCCGAGGGGGCCGTAGGGGAAGAAGAGGATCTCCCACCGCCGGCACCACTGGACGATGGGGGGCGGTCCGGAACCCAGGTCCCAGGGGGATAGCCGGTTCTGTACCGATGCGATGGGAACCACCGATCGCGCCGCCTCCACCTGCTCTGGCGAGACGTTGGAAAGCCCGATGGCCCGGATCATCCCCCGGTCCCGAAGCTCGGCCAGCGCTCCCACACTCTCCAGGAGGGGCACCTCCGGGTCCGGGGTGTGAAGCTGGTGGAGGTCCAGGCGCTCCGTGCCCAGGCGCCTGAGGGTCGCCTCGGCGGCGGACCGAAGGTGCTCCGGGCGCCCGTCGGCCACCCAGCGTCCACCGGGTCGCCGCATGCCTCCCTTGGTGGCCACCACCACCACCGGGTCACCGGGCACGCCCCCAAACCCGGCACCCACCTCCCGGAGCGCCCGGGCGATGAGGCGCTCATTGTGACCTACGTCTTGGTCATCCAACGCGTAGACGTCGGCGGTATCCAGCAGGGTGATTCCCAGCTCCACAGCCCGTCGGATCACGGTCCGGGCCGCCTCCTCGTCGGGCCGGCCCGCCACCGACAGAGGCATGGCCCCCATGCCGATTTGGCTGACCGAGAGGTCGGTTCCTGGGATGGGAAGTGTCCGTGCCGTCATGATTACCCTCAGTCCAGATCCGTTCGCCGGGGGGTGGGGGAGGTTTGCCGGCCCACCCGCTCTCGGTAGTCCTCCAGTCGACGGCGGGGATCTTCCAGATCCCACTCCCCCAGCAGGGCAACGATGGCCTCATGGGGGGTGGCGTGGAAGCGCTTCCTCCCCATCTGACGGTAGAGCCCGGAGTGGCGGACCGTATCCCGAACAGGCCCCACCAGCCCTGTGATGTGGAGTTCGATCCCTCTCCCCTCGAGTTCTTCCACCACCTGGGTCAGCGCCTCCACCGCCGTGGTGTCCAGATCATTGATGCTCATCCCGTCCACGATCACCGCCTGGATCTCCCGCTCTCCCGATTCGCTCTTCTCCAGGATGAAGCGCTTGATGTAGTCGGCGTTGAAGAAGGAGAAGGCAGCGTCGACCCTCACCAGGAGGATGGACTCCATGGGGATGGCCTCGGGTGCCCGGTCCAGGTCCCTGAAATAGGGGGTGCCGGGAAGGTGTCCCAATTCGGCTACGTGGGGGCGGCTCAGCCGGAAGAGGACTGCGATGGTGGATCCGGCGATGCCCAACAAGATCCCCTCCCGGATCCCCACCAGAAGAGTGGCGATCAGGGTGAAGAGGGCCAGAAGCCCATCGGCCCGCTTGGTCCGAAACAGGTACCGGAGCTCGGTCAGATCCACCAGCCCCAGCACCGAAACCACCACGATGGCGCCGAGTGCGGCCATGGGAAGGTGGTAGAAGAGGGGGGTGAACAGGAGGAGGGTCAGCGCCACCACCAGCGCTGCGGCGGCGTTGGACATGGCCGAGCGAGCCCCTGCGTCCACATTCACCGAGGTCCTGGAGAAGCTCCCGGAGACCGGTAGGGCCCGGAAGAGGCTCCCGGCGAAGTTGGCCGTTCCCATGGCCAGGAGTTCCCGGTTTGAGTCGACGGCGGTGCGGTGCCGTCGAGCGAAGAGCTTGGTCAGCGAACTCACGCTCATGAACTGCACCAGCGCCAGGGTCAGGGCTGTGGGAAGAAGGTCCCGTAGATCCACCCACGAGCCGCTGGGGAGGGAGAGGGGGGGGAGTCCGGAGGGTACTTCACCGGTGGTTCGTATGCCGGCTTCCTCCAAACTGAGGAGCCAGGTGGCTGCGGTGGCCAGGATGACTACCACCAGGGGGCCCGGGATCCGGACCGGGATGCGCTTGACGGTCAGGAGTAGGGCGATGGACAGGCCTCCCATGAGGAGGGTAGGGAGGTGGACCTCGCCCACTCGTCCCACGGCATCGGCGATGAGAACCACTACGTATGGAGTCCTCTCCAGGGTCACCCCGGTGAGGTTGCCGAGCTGGCTGAGGGCGATGATGATCCCGGCCGCGGCGGCAAACCCGGTGATCACCGGTCGGGCCAGGAGGCTCACCAGCGCGCCTACCCGGCTCAGCCCCATGATGACCTGGATGGCCCCCACCATGGCGGTGAGGAGGAGGACCAGCTGTACATACCGGTCACTTCCCGGGTCGGCCAGGAGCCCCACCCCTGCGGCGACGATGAGCATATCGATGGCCACGGGACCGGTGGCCAGGTGACGGGAGGTGGCCAGGAGAGGGTAGATCAGGAGAGGGACGAGCCCGGCGTAGAGCCCGTAGATGGGGGGCAGTCCCGCAATGACCGCGTAGG
Organism: Gemmatimonadota bacterium; assembly: GCA_007121775.1. Lineage (GTDB taxonomy): Bacteria > Gemmatimonadota > Gemmatimonadetes > Longimicrobiales > Gaopeijiaceae > PWLA01. The sequence goes on along the minus strand of SKJY01000329.1, from coordinate 7,654 downwards.
CCATGCCTTGCGGGACCAACATGACCCCCACGGTGAGTCCCGCCCGGAGGTCAGCTCGCAGCGTGGCGGAGTCCAGGCCGCTCCAGGGCGGCTTTTCCGGGGGGCTCACGCGATCAGACACCCCAGATGACCCCGATTCCCAGAGTGGTGACCACGGTGAGGATGAGCTGTAGGGGCGCACCCACCCGGAAGAAGTCGGAGAATCGGTATCCGCCAGGCCCGTAGACCATGAGGTTGGTCTGGTACCCCACCGGTGTCAGGAGCGCGGTGCTGGCGGCGAAGGTGACGGCCATGACGAAGGCGAAGGGGTTGGCGTCCAGGGCAGCAGCGGCGCTCACCGCCACCGGGATCATGAGGACCACGCTGGCATTGTTGCTCACCACGTTGGTGATGAGGGCTGTGAAGAGATAGAAGATTCCCACCACGATGACAGGGGGAAGCCCATAGCTCCCTGCCACCAGGAGCTGGCCCAGGAACTCGGCCCCGCCGCTCCGCTCTAGGGCGATCCCCAGGGGTATCACCCCAGCCAGCAGGAAGATGACATTCCAATCCACGGCGGCGTAGAGTTCATTGGGCTGTAGGCAGCGGGTGGCCACCATGGCCACGACGCCAGCCAGCGCCGCGGTCACGATGGGGAGGATTCCAGTGGTGGCGGCCAGGACCACGGCGCCCACGATCCCCAGCGCCACGGGGATCCGTTCCCGGCGGAAGCCAGAGTCCTCGATGACCCGACTGACGATGAAGTTACGGTCAGCCTGGAGGCGCCGGACAGCGTCGGGTCCGGCCTGAACGAGGAGGGTGTCCCCCCCCTTGAGCCGGATGCGATCCAGGCGCTTGTGGAGGACGCCCCGTCCGCGACGTATGGCCAGAACCCAGGCATCGAATGCCTGGGCAAAGCTCAGTGAACTGAGGGTCTCCCCGGCGACCCGGGTGTCCGAGAGTACCACCAACTCCACCAGCGACTGGCGAGGAGCATCCGCGGAATCCTCTTCCTCCTCATCGGGCTCGTCTGGATCCTGGCCCAGGGAGGGGTCTGGCTTCATTCCCAGATCCACCCGCTGCACCGGACCCCCTCCACCCAGGGCAACGTCGGGAAGATCCAGGAGCTTTCGCACGGTGGATGGATCGGTCCGGGCGATGAGGATGTCTCCCTCCCGGATCCGGCGGCCCCCCAAGGGCTGCTCCAGCCGCGCATCGTCGCGACGGATCCGGAGTACATCCAGGTCCACATCCAGCGTTTCCACCATGGCCTGCACCGTCAGTCCCGCCAGCGACGACCCTTCCCGGACATGGAGTTCGGTGAGGTAGTCATCCATCTCGAAGGTTTCCATGGGGTCTTCCCGGGGCCTGATCCGGGCCGGAGTCAGGGCCCACCCCACCAGCAGGAGGTAGATGGACCCTACGACGAGCACCAACAGACCGAGTTGTGTGAACTCGAACATGGAGAAGGGCCGATCCAGCAGCCGCTCTGAGACATCGCTCGCCAGGAGATTGGTGGAGGTACCGATGAGGGTAAGCATCCCACCCATCATGGAGGCGAAGGAGATGGGGATCAGATAGCGGGAGGGTGACACCCGGGTTCGGTTGGCAATGTTCACCGCCATGGGGATCATCATGGCCACCACCGGCGTGTTGTTGATGAAGCCGGCCGTTCCTCCCGAGAGCCCCACCAGCGCCGCCAACTGGCGCTTGGGCTTGCCACCGGTGACCTGGATGATCCGGTTTCCCACGACCTGAAGGACCCCGGTGCGGCGGATTCCTTCGCTCAGGATGAACATGGCCAGGACCGTGATTGTGGCCTGGCTCGAGAACCCGGAAAGGCCCTCGTCGGGACCCACGCCGGTCCACGGGCCCAGGACCACCACCAGGACCATGAGGACGATGGCGGTGACATCCACCGGAATGATCTCGGTGACGAAGAGGACGAGGGCCAGCAGGACCAGGGCGAAGACGACCCCCATCTCCGGGGTGAAGTCCGGGAGACCCGTCACCAGCTCCGGTTCGAGGATGATGAGCAGGAGAGATGGGAGCATGGGGGTGGGGTCGGGGTGGACGGGAACGGACCGGTCTTCCCATCTTCCCCGAAACGCCCTGTGAGAGTTCCCCATCCGGAGATGTCCCATGCCCGACAAGAACTTTCCCGACCTGCCCTCCGACGAGGAGTTGGGGATCGACGGGATGGACGAAGAGGAGTGGCTCGATGAGCAGCGGGGTGAGCCGAGGGATGAGGCGGGAGAGGGGTCAACCCAGCGGCAGGAACGGAAGGTGAAGGACGGAGCGGGAGAGCCGTCTGAGGGGCAGCAAAAGGAGAGAGCTGGGGGCAAGGAGGCTCCTCCCAAGGAACCTGGGCGCCAAGGGGGGCGGGACCAGGGGGGTGGACCGGAGGATCCGGATGGACCGGGCCCCACCGGGAAGGGCACCGGGCGTCCGGGCTCGTGGTTCGTGGGGCTGGCGACGCTGGTGGTCCTGCTGGCGGGTGGGTGGATGGCTTCGGTGAACCGGATCCTTCCGGCCCCGGTGGCGGCCAACGCCCCCGATACGGTCTTCTCCTCGGCACGGGCCCTCTCCAACCTGGTGGAGCTGGCTCGGGCCCCGAGGCCGGTTGGGTCGCCCGAGCACACCCGGGCCCGGGAGTTGGTGGAGGGGTGGCTCGAGGAGTTGGGGCTCGAGCCGGAGATCCATCACAGTGTGTCGGTGCAGCGGGGCGTGGATGGGGCCCGGGCGGTCACCATCCGGAACGTGGTGGCCCGCATTCCGGGCCAGGCCTCCACCGGCGCGGTGGTTCTCACGGCCCACTATGACGGGGTCCCCCTCTCCCACGCCGCCGCCGATGCCGGCTTCGGGATCGTGGCCATCCTGGAAACGGTGCGGGGCCTCCAGGCCGGCCCCCCGCTGGACAACGACCTCATCGTCCTCATCACCGACGCGGAAGAGATCGGGCTCCTGGGGGCCCGGGCCTTCGTGGCCGAGCACCGCTGGATGGACGATGTGGCCGTAGTCCTCTCGGCCGAGATGCGGGGCGGCGGCGGGCCGGTCTACATGTTCGAGACCGGAGCCGACAACGGGTGGGTGGTGCAGGCCATGCGGGCCGGTGACCCCCGGCCCCTGGCGGGCTCTCTTTCGGTGGAGCTCTATCGGAGGCTTCCCAATGACACGGACTTCACCGCCTTTCGGGAGGTGGGCATCCAGGGGCTGAACTTCGCCGCCATCGACCGGGCCGAGATCTACCATCAGCCCACCGACATCCCGGCGAACGTGGACGAGGCCACCCTGCAGCACATGGGGATGCGCCTCCTGGGGATCACGCGGGAGCTGGGGGGCCGGGATCTTTCGGTCGTGGACGCTCCCGACCTGGTCTACGTGACGGTGCCGGTGCTGGGGATCCTGGCCTACCCGCAGGGGCTCGCCCTTCCGGTCTCCGCCGCCATCCTCCTGCTCTGGGTGGCCACGGTGGTCATCCTCCGTCGGGCCGGGGCGGGCTTCGGCGGGATGGCGCTGGGGCTGGGAGTCTCGTTGGTGGGAGGGGGGCTCACGGCGCTGGGTGGGTGGGGAATGATGCAGTGGCTTCCCCGCTTCCACCCCGAATACCGGTCTCTCGTCCCCGCCTTCTACGGGGAGGGTTGGTACCTGCTGGCCCTGGTCCTGACGGGGGCGGCGGTGACCGTGGGGCTTCTGGGGTTGGCTCGACGCTTCGCCGGGCCGGCGTCGCTGGCGGCGGGGGCGCTGTTTCTCCCCGTTCTCACGGCGGTGGCCGCCGCCCTGGTGGTGCCGCTGGGGGCGCTGGATGTGCAGATCCCGGCGCTTGCCGGGACGCTCGCCGTGGGCGCCCTGGCGCTGGGCCGTGGGGCGGGGGTTCGGGATCATCCGGCAATCTGGGCGCGGGTTCTGGTCCTGGTCCTCTCGCTGGGGGTGCTGGCCCTCATGGTGCCCCTGGTGCAGGGAATCCACGTGGCCATGGGCCTCCACATGGTGGTGCCGCTGGCCGTGCTGGTGGGGTTGGGGTTCGCCTGCCTGATCCCGGCCCTCGACGGCCTCGGTGAGCCGAACCGGTGGTGGGCCCCGGTGGCGGGGCTTGTGGCCGGCGGCGGTCTCCTGGGCTTCGGCATCCTTCAGGCGGGTCCTTCTGCTGAGCGGCCGGTGCCGTCGACACTCCTCCACGTGGTGGACCGGGAAGAGGATGAGGCCTTCTGGTTCACCAGGGACGATCCGGGGCTCGAGTGGGCCCGGGAGCGGTTCGGAGACTTCCAGGAGGTCCGGAGCGGGGCGCCCTTCCTCCTGCCTGGAAGCTGGTTGGCCCAGCCGGTGGCGGTTGCGGGCGGTGGGGGTGAGCCCATTGATCCGGCGGAGTCCCCCGCGCCCATGTTGCCGGAATTCCCCGCGCCCACCGTGGAGGTGGTGGAGACGGTTCCCGGAATGCTGGCGCGGACCCTCCGGCTGCGGGTTTCCTCGGAGATCGCCGCTGAGGTGGTGACCCTGGAGCTGGACCATGACGAGGAGTTCATCACGGTGGTAGCGGTGAACGGAGCCCGGGTCCCGCCAGGGGAGGCGCAGCGCCCCGGGGCCCGTCGCCCGGTGACCCGCGTTACCCATCAGGGGGTGCCCCGGAACGGCCTGCTCCTGGACGTGGAGGTGCCCGAGGCGCTGGAGACGCTCCGGGTGCGGGTGGTGGAAGAGCACATGCGACCCGCCGAACTCCTGGGTGCCGAGCCCTTCCAGCGTCCCCCTCACCTGATGGCCAGCTCACGAAACCGGAGCGATCGCCTGGTGATCCGGACGCCGCTGGAGGTGGCGGTCCCGTTGGAGGAGCCTGAGGAAGAGGTGGAGGAAGAGCCGGTGGCGGAGCCGGCCGATGAGCCGCCGGTGGAGCAGCCGCCGGAAGTGCCCGGCGCGTGACCGGTGGATGAGCCGGCCTCAGCGGGCAGCTTCGGGCATCCCTCGGATCTGAAGGGCAACGAGAAAGCACGGGAGGTCTAGGGCCGCCAGCGCCTCAGTGGCTCGGCGGAGGGCATCCTCGTCCTCGGCGCCGTACTCGATCCGGTTCGCCGCTTCCTGAATATCGGAGAAGGTGACACCGTCCACCTCCCAGATGTACTGGTTGATGTAGCGGTACCAGTCGAAGAGTTGAGCGAAGTCCCAGCGGCCTTCCAGGATCCGAGCCGAGGCGAGCTGAGGAGCGTACCCCGCCCACGTCGACCCCTCGAAAAGTCGCGCCAACGAGGCTGTCGCTTCATCCTGTTGGTCAGGGTCCACCAGATACATGGTGAGTCGGCCGTCCTTGTAGAAGAGTCCCCCCCAGCCGCCGGGGACCTCACGGGCGAATCCCGCCCAGAGGGCATCCATGGTCCCGAGCTCGTGGTCCAGGATCGGGACGGAGTCTCGAGCGGCTTCGGAGAGGCTGAAGGCCGGCGCGTCCGCCGGGCAGGCCCTTCCCAGATCGGCCCAGGTCGCCCCGAGCCATTCATCCGGCTCGGTGGGGTCGCCGGGAGCGGCGGGGTCGCTGCAGGCCACCGGGATCAGGGCCAGGACGATGGCGAAGGCCGGATGTGGGCGAGGCATCATCGTCCTCCTTCGCGGGGGGGCGGTCATCTTCGGCACCACGCCCCGGGCGGGCCGATGCGATCGTGCTTCAGCCTTCAACCTGACGGGGATCAACCTGGAACGCCACTGTCCTCACGGCATTCTGACCGTATCCCAGACGGTTCCACGGCGGCTGGTGGGGTTGAACGTTGCCTGCCGAGTCGTATGCTCGACTTCGCAGGATGTGCCTCCCCGGTGTCTCGACGTGGAAGGTGCAGGACCAGCCGATCCAGGCGTACGGAGAGGTGGTGTGTCGGTGGAGGGAGGCCTGAACCCAGTCGTCCCCTCCCCCCAACGCCACCTCGACGCGAGTGACGGGACCGTCACCGGACCAGGCCCAGCCTCGGACCTCCACTTCACCGGGCTGCACCGATGCGCCCTCGGAAGGGGTGTGGATGATGGAGCGCACCCGCATGGTGGTCACCGGCGTGGGCTCCTCGCCAGGTCCCATTCCCGGATCGTAGACGTACCGGTCCCGCTGGAACCACCCCTGGAAGGGTTCGGTGATGGCGTGGATCCCCGAAAGCCACTTCACGCTGGCCATCCCGTACCATCCCGGAACGATGAGGCGTACCGGGGCCCCATGCTCCGGGGGGATTGGCTCTCCGTTCATAATGAGAGCCACCAGGGTATCCCCATGGAGTGCCTTGGCCATGGGGAGGGAGCGGGCGTAGGAGACGAATCGCCCCGCTTCCGCCAGGTCTCCGCCATCACCGCCGTCGAACCGTACTTCCACCGCGTCATGGCGGACCCCGGCCCGCTCCAGCAGGGTGCGCAGGGGTACGCCGGTCCAGACCGCCGTTGAGACGGCCCCATCGTCCCATGGAACCCCAGAGGCCGGGGGCTGCATTCCCAGACGCCCGTTCCCGGCGCACTCCGTGGTCACCTCCAGGGAGTGGAGTTCCATCCTCAGGAGGTCGGCCACCGAGATGCTGAACTCCTCCTCAACCGCGCCGCCCACCTGGATGCGATGCTCAGCCCCCGGGATCTCGGGAATGGGGAAGTTGCACCGAACGAAGTAGGCCGGTGTCGGAGTCACCGGATGCACTCGCTCCGCGGGATGGACCTCGGCGTTGGGCGGCGCGGAGCGGACCGGGACGAGGGAGGGTGTTTGGGAGGAAGGGTGGGACATGGCGGTCTCCCTTGAGGGGGTGAGGTGGCTTCACGGGGCTTTCCGACCGACAGCGTGGGAGGTGCTCCATCCTAGGGCCCGCCATCCCATGGTGCTCCAACCAGGTGCCAGTGGGCCTGTGGTCGCCCGCATCCGACACGGCGCCGACCAGGCAGGCGTCCATGGCGCCCCACGATTCGGACCTTCTCAAGTCTTGGCGTCACTCCCCGCCTCAGGCAAGATCTCCTGAGCCAAGTCGCGATGGATTGAGGTCTGATCCCTGCTGAATCGTAGCCGGGACCGCCGCGGCCGGGGCGAGCGAGTAAGAATTTCCGAGCGCGGACACCTCCACGGGTCACCGTACCGGCTCGTTGTCCAGCGCTTGCAGGGTCCTGGCCTCGATTTCCCAGGGGATGTCCTGAGCCCTCTTCCACCTGGCTGAAGGCGTATAGCCGTTGGGGCTCACCCCTTCCCTCCGGTGCGTGGCCAGGAGGTCAGCGAACGGGTCCTTCAGCGGAGGCGGAGGCGCCGCATCGGGGAGTGGCCAGCCGGTCCGATCGAAGAAGCGGATGCGGTCATTCACAACCTTCACCGAGAACCCTTCCTCGTGGACGGCCCGGTGGTGGAAGCGGCAGAGGAGGACCAGGTTCGAGAGCTTCGTCTCCCCGCCATCGGCCCAGTGGACGATGTGGTGACCCTCGCAGAAGCGGAGCCCGCACCCGGGGAAGCGGCAGCCCCCGTCCCGGATCTCCAGGGCCCGGCGCAGCGCGGGGGGTATGGTCCGGGTGCGGCGGCCCACATCCAGCACCTCGCCTTCGGGCCCGCGGACAGCCTGCACCACGGCGGCGTCGCAGCAGAGTCGCCGGGACGTCTCCGCGGAAACTCGGGTGCCGTCCGCGAGGTGCGAGCGGCCGGGAGCGTGCTCCAGGAAGTGGGTGTGGGAGGGGGCGTCGGTGGGGCGGGCGC
>SKJY01000207.1 GCA_007121775.1 Gemmatimonadota bacterium | reverse complement strand
GTGCCATGACGGCGGTGCTCCTCCTGGTCTTCCGTGACACCCTTCTCTCGCTGGTGGCGGGAATCCAGATCACCACCAATGACACCATCCGCACCGGCGACTGGATCGAGATGCCCCAGTTTCAGGCCGACGGTGATGTGGTGGACATCGCCCTCAACACCATCACGGTACAGAATTGGGACCGGACCCTAACCTATATCCCAACCCACAAATTCCTGGAGCACTCATTCCGAAACTGGCGGGGGATGGCCCAGTCCGGGGGGCGGCGGATCAAGCGCTCCATCTATCTGGACCAGAACAGTGTGCGCTTCCTCACCGACGAGGAGATCGAGAGGCTCGGCCGCTGGTCCCTACTGAAGGATTACCTGGCCCGGAAGCGGGAAGAGGTGGAAGCGTACAACCGGGAGCATCCGGAGCGGGACGGGGTCATCCCCCACCGCCGCCGGCTCACCAACCTGGGCACCTTTCGCGCCTACCTGAACGAGTACATTCGGACCCATCCGAGCATCCACCCGGAGCTTCCCCACATGGTGCGACAGATGCCGCCGGGCCCCGACGGCCTTCCCATGGAGATCTACGGCTTCAGCACCGACGTGCGGTGGGTTTTCTACGAGGGGATCCAGGGCGACATCTTCGATCACGTACTCGCCACCCTCCCTGAGTTCGGGCTCCGGGTGTTCCAGAAGCCCACCGGAGCCGACCTAGCCGGGGCGGTGGGACCGGCTCAGGGGAACGGTCAGGGACCGGCGGCCGGCGCACACCGTCCGGTGGGGGAGCGGCTGAGCCAGTCTGGAGGCAGCCCCTAGCGCTCCAGCCGCGCCAGGTGATCCCGGATCTCCCGGAGGAGCGCCAGCACTTCAGGGTCGGCCGGCGCGGCGGCGCTTCCCAGGCCTGAGGCCCCCGTGGCGGATGGGGCCGCTCCCACCCCTTCCGGACCCCCTGCCCTCCCTGCCGCCGCCTCCCCGCCACCGTCCACCCTCGCCGGGAGGGCACCGCCCCCTGAGTCGCCCCCTGAGTCGCCGTCCGAGATCCGGTCCCGTTGCTCGAGGATCCGGTCGCGGAAGCCGTCAGGGTCCTGGATCCCCACCAGATTGACGAGGCCCATGGCCCCGGAAACCTGGCCGGCGGTTTCAACCCGGAGCCCCTTCACCCCGTAGCGCCGCATGATGGGCCCTTCGAGGAGCGCCACATCCGTGATCTTCTCAAGGGGGATGGATTTCTCCTGCCGATTCCAGACGCCCAGGCGCACCACCAGGTCCCGCCGGGTCAGGATCACCTCCAGGCTGTCATAGAACTTCTTCTGGTACCAGCGCGTGAAGGGGTAGATGAGGGGAAGCAGGGGGATACCGAAGAGACTTGCCGCCACGGCGATGGTAATGCTGGTGGCCTTGTATCGGGTGGCGGATTCCTTGAGGATCCCGGGAGTATGGAGGATGCGGAGGTGTCTGGACATGGGCTCTCGGGTCTGCGTCAGGACGGGTGGAAGGTGGCTGGAAGGAGGGAAGAATATCTCACGCCATCCGCCCGCGCACACCCACCGTGAGGTGCGCCCGACCCGGGGCCCCGCGAGCACTAACCGCCTGGGTCGATGGTCTCTGCGGCGCCCCCCCCTGGCGTTGGTTCTGGGACGCTGTTGGTGAAGTGTGACGTGCCGGCAAGGGGCCTCACTCGTGGGACCACCCACCAACACCCTGCAAGAACAAGCCTGTAGGGGTGCAGTCGAACGGGTACCGGTGCTCGGAGCCGGAATTGCATCGCCTTCCCGGTGCGGAGAGATTGGAGCGGCTCGAGGCTGGTGGACAGTGCGATCCGCCGCCCTCGATTTCGATCCAGCCCCCCCTGCCAGGAGCCATTGGATGAGTCCGCGTCGTGGCCTGCCTCTTCTTGCTTTCCTCCTTCTTCCCCTGGTCGCCTCCTTCGGGGCACCGGACGCAGTCCTGGAGGCTGCTCCGGCGCCGGTCGTCCCTGCCGCGACACCGCTGGGGATTTCCGTTGCACTTCCCGTGGACGGGTCGTCCAGGACGGCTACAGTGCCGGGTGCCGAAGACCCGGACCGGGTGGGCTATTACCAGTCCCCTACCCTCCACGGCGAAACGTTGGTCTTCGTTTCCGAGGGGGATCTCTGGGCGGTATCGACCGCCGGCGGAACGGCGCGTCGACTCACCAGCCACCCCACGGCTGAGTCCGAGCCCCACCTCTCGCCCGACGGGCGGTGGGTGGCCTTCACCGCCGGCTATGAGGGGGCGCCGGATGTGTGGGTCATGCCCCTTGAGGGCGGCCCGGCCCAGCGCCTCACCTGGGAGGGGTCCGGAGTGGAGGTGCAGGGGTGGACGCCGGAAGGGGAGGTCCTCTACGCCACGGCAGCGGCCGTGGGGCCGAGCTGGTTCCGCCTTCTGCGTACGGTGGATCCGGAGACGGGCACCGTCACCGAGATTCCCCTGGCCGATGCCCGACAGGGGAGCTTCGACGGGGCGGGCACCATCTTCTTCACCCGCTTCGGGCTGGACCTCACCGGCGACAACGCCCGGGAGTACCGGGGCGGGACCATGGCCCAGCTCTGGCGCTTCCAGCTGGATGGCGGTGCCGAGGCCGAGCGGCTGGCGTCGGACCGGGATGCCAATCTCACCCGGCCCATGTACTGGGACGGCCACCTCTACCTTGTGAGCGATGAGGACGGCCTCTTCAACCTCTGGCGGATGAACCCCGACGGCAGCGGAGCCGAGCAGCTCACGGCACATCGGGACTTCGAGGTGCGGGGCGCCACCCTCTCCGCCGACGGGCGCATCACCTACCAACACGGAGCCGACCTCCGCATCTACGACATCGCCTCGGCGTCGGACCGGCTCGTACCCATCGAGTTGGGATCAGACCGGAGTCGCACCCACACCCGCTGGCTCGACTCGCCGCTGGATTATCTGGACTCCTACTCCCTGGCACCGGACGCCCAGCGGGTGGCGCTCACGGCGAGGGGGCACCTGGCGCTGGCGGGCACTGGTGAGCTCCGCCGCATCGAGATACCCCTCCCCGAGGCCAGCCGGGCCCGACAGGCGGTGGTCTCCCCGGACGGAGCCTGGGTCTACGCCTTCGTGGATGCCGGTGGCGAGCAGGAGATCTGGCGCTTCCCCGCCGACGGGCGAGGCGCCGGCGAGGCCCTCACCAGCGACGGTGCCGGGCACCGGACCGGGATGTACGTCTCGCCGGACGGACGACGAATCGCCCACACAGACCGCCGGGGGAATCTCTGGCTCCTGGACGTGGAGAGCCGGGAGAACCGCCTGATCGACGGGGCCCGCGGGATGTCGTACCGGGATGTGGTCTGGTCTCCCGACTCCCGGGCCCTGGCCGTGGTCCGCCCGGACAGCCCCGTGCGCCGACCCCAGCTCGCCCTCCTGGAGCTGGACGCCGAGGAGGCCCATGTCCTCACCTCAGATCGGTATGAGAGCTACTCGCCCGCCTTCACCCCTGACGGTCGGTGGCTCTTCTTCCTCTCCGACCGACACTTCTCGCCCACTCCGGGAGGCCCCTGGGGTGACCGGAACCTGGGTCCCATCTTTGATCGGCGCACCCGAATCTACGGACTGGCGCTCC
>SKJY01000355.1 GCA_007121775.1 Gemmatimonadota bacterium | reverse complement strand
GGCCGGCCTCATCCGTGCCACGCCCTGCGGCACCGCCGTGGGCTACTGCGTGATCCCGGAGCGGCTGGCCTGCTACCGGCTCTGGCTGGAAGGCCTGGAGACGGGACCGGTTTCAACCTTCTTGGCGACATGATTCTCGATTCGAGCGCGGTTCTTGATTCTGCCACCCGTCATCTCTTCCTCACTGGGAAGGGTGGGGTCGGGAAGACGTCCCACGCCTGTGCCCTGGCGGTGGCTCTCGCCGACCGGGGCCGCTCGGTGCTTCTGGTCAGTACCGATCCGGCCTCGAACCTCAGCGAGGTGCTGGGGGTGCCGGTTGGGTTCGATCCGGTGAGCGTCCCGGGCACAGACGGCCTCCGGGCCATGAATGTGGATCCTGCCGCCGCCACTCGAAGCTACCGGGAGACCGCGCTTGAGCCTTACAGGGAGGTGGCTCCCGCCACCGAACTCCAGCGCATGGAGGAGCAGCTATCCGGGGCGTGCACCACCGAGATCGCCACCTTCGATCACTTCACCCGACTCCTGTCGGGCGACGACGAGCGAGCCCTGGTCGATCACGTGATCTTCGATACGGCCCCCACCGGGCATACACTCCGCCTCCTCCAGCTTCCTGCCGCCTGGACCGGGTACATGGAGTACGCGACCCCGGGGCAGAGCTGCCTGGGCCCGGCAGCTGGGCACGCGGCCCAGCGTCGTCGTTTCCAGGTCGCCCTGGAGGCCCTGCGGGACCCGGAGGTCACCACCCTCTACCTGGTGGCCCGCCCCGACGAGGGTTCCCTTGCGGAGGCGGAGCGTACCTCACGGGAGCTGGCAGGGCTGGGGATCACCCATCAGCGTCTCCTCTTGAACGGGGTTTTCCAGGCCATTGACCGCAGCGATCCCCTGGCGCTCTCCCTGGAGGAGCAGGGACAGCGGGCGCTGGAGCAGTTCCTTTCCGAGGGCGTCGTCGGCGAGCGGCTGAGCCAATTGCCTCGCCTGGAAGTCCCCCTACGAGGCAGGAATCTGGTGGGACTGGATCTGCTCCGGGATCTCATGCGGTCCGCTCCCGAGCCCGACCAGGCTCAGGGACGAGAGGCCTCGGGTGAGGAGGCCCAGCGCGGAGAGGCGAAGGCCGCATCGGGCACCAGGAACGGTCGGCCCGCCCCGGCGCCGGATCGCGCCGAGCCCGCCTCGGACCTGGCGACCTCCCTGCCTGCCCCGACCCTCCCTCCCTTCAGGCGCCTTCTGGACGAACTGGCCGGGCAGGATGCCGGGCTGGTACTGGTCATGGGGAAGGGGGGTGTGGGGAAGACTTCCCTGGCGGCGGGGCTGGCGGTGGGCCTCGCCGACCGGGGATACCCGGTGCACCTGGCCACCACGGATCCTGCGGCGCACCTGGGGCAGGTGCTGCCGAGCGCGGCGCCCGGGATCCGGGTCAGCCACATCGATGCCGAGGCCGAGACCGCCCGCTACCGGGAGCGGGTACTTCGCACCCGGGGAAAGGGGATGGAGCCGGAGGAGTATGCCCTCCTCCAGGAAGACCTGGCCTCGCCCTGCACCCACGAAGTGGCGGTCTTCCAGGCCTTCTCCCGACTGGTGAACGAGGGGCGCCGGGGTTGGGTGATCCTGGACACGGCCCCCACCGGCCACACTCTCCTCCTCCTGGACACGGCAGGGGCCTATCACCGGGAGATTTTGCGGAATCAGGGTGGCGATTCGCCTGGCGTCGGCTCCCTCACCACCCCTCTCATGCGACTTCAGGACCCGGCATACGCCCGGGTTCTGGTGGCCACTCTCCCGGAAACCACCCCGGTAGAGGAGGCCCGAGCCCTCCAGGACGACCTCCGCCGCGCAGGGATCGAGCCCTGGGCTTGGGTCCTGAACCAGAGCCTGGCGGCGGCGCATCCCACCGACCCCCTCCTGGTTGAGCGCGCCGGCGAGGAGCTCTCCCGGATCCGCCGGGTCCGAGATGATCTGGCGTCCCGGCTGGCGGTGATCCCGCATCTGGTGGAGCCGCCGGTGGGCGTGGACGGCCTCCGGAGGATGTTCCAGTGAGCTCGCTCACCGCCGAAGGACCCCGGGTCCCCACCCCTTCTTCCCCCTTCACCTCCTGATACGCCTTCATGGCTTCCCCTACGCGCACGCCCCCAGCTCCAGTGGACGCCCCCGATACCAAAGACATGGGCCTGTTCGGCCGCTACCTGACGGTCTGGGTCGGCCTGTGCATCGTGGCCGGAGTGGCGCTCGGTCAGTTCATCCCCTGGGTTCCGGAGACGCTGTCGCGCTTCACCTACGCTCAGGTGAACATCCCGGTGGCGATCCTCATCTGGCTCATGATCTACCCCATGATGGTACAGGTGGACTTTGCCAGCATTCTGGGGGTGCGCCGGCAGCCCAAGGGGATCACCATCACCCTGGTGGTGAACTGGCTCATCAAGCCCTTCACCATGTTCTTCTTCGCCTGGCTCTTCCTACAGGTGATCTTCTCGCCCCTCATTGAGGCGGGGCTGGCCAGGGAGTACGTGGCCGGCGCCATCCTTCTGGGCGCGGCGCCGTGCACAGCCATGGTGTTCGTCTGGAGCTACCTCACCCGGGGTGATCCGGCCTACACCCTGGTGCAGGTGGCGCTGAACAACCTCGTCATGCTCTTCGCCTTCGCCCCCATCGTCCTCCTCCTCCTGGGGCTTGGCGACATCACGGTGCCGTGGGATACGGTCTTTCTCTCGGTGGTGCTCTACATCGTGATCCCCCTGGTGGCCGGCTACCTCTCCCGAATCGTCCTGATCCGCACCAAAGGAGCGGCCTGGTTCGAAGGCACCTTCCTGCCGGCCCTCAAGCCCATCACCATGGTGGGGCTCCTCCTGACGCTGGTCCTCCTCTTCTCCTTCCAGGGGGAGATGATCCTGGCGAACCCCCTCCACATCGCCCTCATTGCGGTGCCCCTCATCATCCAGACCTTCTTTGTCTTTGCCATCGCCTACGGATGGGCCAAGGCGTGGGGGGTGCAACACTCGGTCGCGGCCCCGGCGGCCCTCATCGGCTCCAGCAACTTCTTCGAGTTGGCGGTGGCGGCGGCCATCGTCCTCTTTGGCCTGAATTCCGGCGCAGCCCTGGCGGCGGTGGTGGGCGTGCTGGTGGAAGTGCCCGTCATGCTTCTCCTGGTCCGATTCGCCAACCGGACCCGGCACCACTTCCCTGAGTCCCGTCCCGTCGCAGCGAGCGCGGCATGACGGATGTGGATTCGGGGTTCGGCCCCTCGAAGGGATCCGGTTCCGGGTCGCCCCACACGACGGAGTCCGGTCCGGAGGCATCGCAGTGGAAGGACGCTGGAGGCTCCGGAGAGGCCGGACGCCCGCTTCCACCCGCGGTCGTGGAGTTCGAGCCTGCGGCGGAATCCTTCATCCGGGAGCGGGGCGGAGGGGTCACGATCCGTGCGTCGCGTCGCCACGGCTGCTGCGGCGGCACGGCCTTCGTGCCCATGGCTGAGGTGGGGGCGCCGGAGCCGGGCGAGGAGGACCAGTACCTGAGCCGGGAGGAGCGGGGGATCACCGTCTGGATCCACACCCGCTTCCTCAGCGGAGAGAGCGGCTTCCGGGAGGGGGGGCCTCGGAGGG
>SKJY01000260.1 GCA_007121775.1 Gemmatimonadota bacterium | reverse complement strand
GGCGCCGCTGCACGGGCGGCTGGCGTCCGGGTTCGACGCGGGACTCCACCGGCGGCTCGTCCTGTCGAACTGGGTGAGGACGGTGGCCTGGGGGGGCCGGGTGCCGGTGGCGATTGGGTTGATGTGAGGAGGGGAGGCGGAGGGATAGGACCGCCTGCTGGACGGCAATCCCCCCGGAAGACGTGCGCCATTCCTGGAGCATCTTCCGGGTGATGCTTGGGGGTACTGGATCGAGTAGCGATTCCGGGGGCCCGAGGTATGGATTCCTTCCCTCCCCCCGCGCGCAGAGCCGAATCAGCGTTTCACCGGCTTACCCCGCGCACGGCGCCCCCGGATCGGGAATGGGACCGGCGACGAAGGGGCGCCCGGGGGCGTTGGCCACCTGTAGGGCGATTCGGGTGGCAAAGTGGGCGACCCGGGTCACCTTCTCGTATTCGATGCGGTTCGCCGTGTCCGAGGGTTTGTGGTAGTCGTCGAAGAGCTCGCCGATCATCGCCGACGGGATCCCGTAGCGGGCGAAGTTCCAGTGATCGGAGCCGCAGTAGATTCGATCGGGATGCCCCGGGGTGTCGTACGTGTAATCCAAGAAGAAGGAACGCTCGAGGGCCTCGTTGGCCGCCTCGATCCACGCGCCGAATTCGGTGGAGAGACGTCGGCTCCCCGCGAGGAAAACGGTATCGGGGTGGTTCCGGCCCACCCCGTCCAGATTCAGGTGGGCCACCATCCGATCCCGAGGGACCGTGGGAGAGTCGGTGAAGAACTCCGACCCTAGGAGCCCCCATTCCTCGGCGGCGCTCCAGATGAAGAGAATTGATCGTCGAGGGCGCTCCGATTCCGGAAGGTGCGCGAGGTACTCTGCCACCTCCAGGAGAGCCGCCGTGCCCGAGGCGTTGTCCTGGGCCCCATTGTAGATCGAGTCACCATCGACGGGAGCGCCAATCCCCAGATGGTCGTAATGGGCGCCCAGCGTCATGAACTCTCCCGCTAATTCCGGATCGGCCCCGGGGACGATGGCGATGACGTTCCGGTCGTGGAAGGGCGTCACCGTGGTCTCGAGGGTGAAAGCCACGTTCCCGAGGCCGCCGGTGACCGGGTGCGCGTTCTCTGTCACCGGTCCGCCCAGGAGGCGTTCCAGTGCCTGCGGGTGGATCAGAAAGAAGGGAGGGCCGTCCAGGGGTGCGTCCCCCTGGGGACGGGTCACCGCTCCCTTCCGCGCTAGGTCCACCGCATAGTCCCACAACTCGGCAACGTCGCCGTCAGCGACAAGGACCACGGCCGAGGCCGGGCTCATGGGCCCGAGGAGGGTCGCGAGTTCCGGGCGAGGCGGAAGCTCCGTGGCATCCCCCTCCACACCGGGGGACGGCTGCACGCTCATGATAACCACCGCATCCAGGAGCGCCTCCGGGGCGAGTGCCCCTGGGGGAACGGAGGGATCGACGAGGTACCCACCCCAGACCAACGGCCCGTTCCCCCCGGCACCCGCGGTCGCCGGAATGCCCGCCAGACCGGAGATGAAGGCCAGGTCATCCAGGCTCAGCCGAGGGCCCGGCGCGGCTCCGATCTCCGGCCGATGGTCCAGGGTGACCCGGGTTTCCCGGCGTTCGAGGGGTACAGCCTGGAAGAAGGTCCCTCCGTCCCCCCCGGGGAAGAGACCGAGGCGGGTGACTTCGGCCGCCAGGTATGCGCCGGCCATCGCCTTGCCCGGCGTTCCGGATTCGCGCCCGGCCAGGGAGTCATGGGCGAGGATGCCGATCCGGAGCCGGAGGTCGTCTTCGTGGATCTGAGGGAGGGTTGCGCCGGGGCGGGGCTGGGATCCGGGGAGCACGGCGGAGGCTTTCAAGTTGGCCGGCCGCGGCATGGCCTCCGGAGGGGCGCCGGGAGAGGCGCAGGATGCGAGGACTGCGAGGCCCAAGGCGCCCAGCGAGGAGGGTGCGTGGCGAATTATCAAGGGTGAGAGAAGAAGGGTGAAGCCGGAAGACTCCTGAAAGTTGGCTGACAATGTGGTGAGTGGATTCGAGGTCGGCAAGCGACCGGGGACCGAAGCGCATCGCGTCTTCCCGACCGGAGGCGCCAAGCGAGGGACTGGTTCCCAAGTCGAAGTCAAGCCATTGAGGCCGCGATCGCCGAAAAGCTTCAGCGGTTGGCCGGCACCCGGCTAGCGCGGGAAGTGGCCAAGCTGGATCCTGAAGAGGAGAAGGGGTTCGCTGAAGAGGGCCTGGCATTGGAGCTTGCCTCACGGCCCGAAACCTGAGAGGAGAGATTCGCTGGGCCGACCTCAATCCCACTCGGGGCCTATGGGCAGCCCAGCCATCGTCCGGTCCTCGGAGGATGGGCTCTCTTGCGTAATCGAGGGCTTGAACGAGATCCTCGGCCCTCGTCCAGGCGCCGCTATCCGTTCGCTGAGCAGCTTGAGGGAAAAATAGAATCCAGATTCTTATTTTGGGTCTTCTCCAGATCCTAGTGCGGCGGGGTGGCTGAGGGCTGAATGGGGAGGCTAGCGCTTGTTCGTGGATGCTGTTGTGGGGGGATGCTCCTGTGGCGGTACCACTTAGGCCGGGCTTGCCCGACCAACACCGGCCACGAACAGGCGCGAGGCGGTGGCGCACAAGTCCCCCCAGGCCGAGCGGAAGGATCGGTTCGAACAACCGAGATCCGAACGCCCACGAAAGGCGTGGTCGGAAGGGCCGGAGGGCGGTATGGTGGGTCTTGCCAGAACGGATGTACAGATCTAAAGTACGACTGTACACTCAACGGGGGAGGTTTCCGATGGCCAAGACGGAAAAGGCGGTCCGTAAGAACATGCGTCTCAGGCAGGATCTGATCGACCGTGCCAGGAGGATCCTGGGAACCAAGACGGAGACGGAGACGGTCGAACAGGCTCTGGAGATGGTGGCGTTCAGGGAGGAGGTCGTGGGAGGAATCGAAGCGGTCGCTGGGTCGAACGCGGTAGAGGATGTCTTCCACGGCAACTCCGAGTGAAGCGATTCCTACTCGACACGAACCTTTACGTGACGGCCGTCCGGGACAAGAACTGGGCAGAAGGTCTGAGCCGGTTTGTGTCCTCGAACCTGCCATCGATTTACTTCCACGCCGTGGTCGCGCAGGAGCTGTTGGCCGGCGCTGTGGATGCGCAGCGGATGAAACTCGTCGAGGAGAAGCTGATTCGTCCGTTCGAGAAGCGTGGGCGAGTGGTGACCCCTGGCTTCGGTACTTGGAAGCGTGCGGGTGGGATGATGTCCCGGCTGGTGCAGGAAGGTCGGATGAGCCGCGGTGGATTCTCGCGTTCGTTCGTGAACGATTGTTTGTTGGCTGCTTCCTGTCGGGAGCAGGGATTCGTTCTCATCACGATGAATCTGCGGGACTTCGAGTTGGTGAAGGAAGTCGCTCAGTTCGACGTGAATGAGCCGTGGCCCTGATGCGTGCCCGAGAGGGGTGATCCGTCCTCTAGTCGGACGACGGGTCCAGTTCTGGCCAGAGGGCACAGAGCGGCCTACCGGGCGTAGCGGTCTGGGAGGACCGGGAGGATCCCCTCCACAATCTTCGCCTTGCAGCGGTGGCACGTTTGCGGTTGCGGGCGGATCTCGTCCATCAGAAG
>SKJY01000337.1 GCA_007121775.1 Gemmatimonadota bacterium | reverse complement strand
CCACCGGGCCGTCGCGGCTGACCCGGGCGGGGCCCGCCATCCCCGGCTCCTCTTCCCAGCGGTCCCGGACCACCGCCAGCCGAACCCCCGGCTCGGCGAAGACATCCACCCGCTCCCGGCCCCGGCGGGAGTGGTCCCGGAGGAGGCGGCCGAAGCCGTCGGCCTCGATCCGGTCCGCTCCGGGCCCCACCGCCGCCAAAATCCCGCTCACGGGGCCACCGCCGCCGGGATCCCCCGCACCGGGCTCGCCGCTCCCCGGATCCTGCTGGCCGGGCCCGCCTCCGCCGGGACGCCGCTCACGGCTTCCTCACACGTCGAACTCGATGCCCTGAGCCAGGGGTAGGGTCCGCCCCCAGTTGATGGTGTTGGTCTGGCGGCGCATGTACGCCTTCCAGGAGTCGGAGCCCGATTCGCGGCCGCCGCCCGTCTCCTTCTCCCCACCGAAGGCCCCGCCGATCTCGGCGCCGCTGGTGCCGATGTTCACGTTGGCGATCCCGCAGTCCGAGCCCTGGGCGCTGAGGAAGGCCTCGGCCTCCCGCACGTCGTTGGTGAAGATGGACGAGCTGAGCCCCTGGCGCACCCCGTTCTGGAGGGCGATGGCCTCGTCCAGCTCGGTGTACTTCATGAGGTAGAGGATGGGGGCGAAGGTCTCTTCCTGGACGATGGGATAGTGGTTCTCGGCCAGGCAGATGGCGGGGCGCACATAGTTGCCCCCCTCGTAACCGTCTCCTTCCAGCACCTCGCCTCCGAAGAGCACCTCGCCCCCGGCCTCCCGGAGATCGGCCAGCGCCGCCTGCATGGCATTGGCGGCCTCGGCGTCCACCAGCGGGCCCACCAGCGTCTCCGGATCCAGGGGGCTCCCGATGCGGAGGCCGGAATAGGCGCGGATCAGGCGCTCCTTCAGCTCATCGAAGACCGCCTCGTGAACGATGAGCCGGCGGGTGGTGGTGCACCGCTGCCCGGCGGTGCCGGCGGCCCCGAAAACGATGGCGCGGACCGCCAGGTCCAGATCGGCCCGGTCCGAGACGATGATGGCGTTGTTGCCACCAAGCTCCAGTAGGGTGCGGCCGAGACGTCCCGCCACGGTGCGGCCCACTTCCCGGCCCATGCGGATGGAGCCGGTGGCGGAGACCAGGGGGATCCGGTCGTCGGTGCTCAGGAACTCGCCCACCTCGCGTCCGCCCTGGATGACCGAGAAGATCCCTTCCGGCAGATCGTTCCGCTCCAGCACCCGGGCCACGATGCGCTGCACGGCCACGGCGCAAAGAGGGGTCTTCTCGGAGGGCTTCCAGATGACGACGTCGCCGCAGACGGCGGCGATCATGGCGTTCCAGGCCCACACCGCCACGGGGAAGTTGAAGGCGGTGATGACGCCCACCGGCCCCAGGGGGTGCCATTGCTCGTAGAGCCGGTGCTCGGGGCGCTCCGAGGGCATGGTCTTGCCGTAGAGCATGCGGGACTGGCCCACGGCGAAGTCGCAGATGTCGATCATCTCCTGGACCTCGCCCTTCCCCTCCTCGACGATCTTCCCCATCTCGTAGGCCACGAGCCGGCCCAGGTCTTCCTTGTGGGCCCGGAGCTCGTCGCCGATCTGCCGGACGATCTCGCCGCGGCGGGGCGCCGGCACCTCGCGCCAGATCCGAAACGCCTCCTGGGCCCGCTCCACCACCTCATCGTACTGGGCCCGATTCGTGCTTGAGACGGTGGCGATAAGACTCCCGTCCACCGGGGTCGTGCTCCGGAGTGTTGCGGGATCTGTGGGACCCGTAGCAGGATCCAGGGAGTGCCGCCCGGTGGAGGTGCCGGGGATGTGGACGCCCTTGACGCCCAGGCGGGAGAGGAAGGAGAGGTCGGCGTGGGTCTCGGGGGCCATGGCGTGTGGGGTGGAGATGCTGAACGAACCGCCGACGCTCTTCCCCGGTGGGTCCGGGAAACCGCCCGCGGGTGGACTCGCTTCGGCTCAGGGGTCCTGTGGAACGTGGGCCGATCCGAAACTAATAGGTGGGCTCCGGCCTCGGAACTCGACCTGAGGCCCGAGCCCGGACGAGTCCGTTCGCCGTACCCGTGCCAATAGACGCCTCCGGGCCCGCTCGTGTCACCCCCGAATCCGCCGCTTCCAACCCAGGACGATCCGGTGTTCACTGTCGCCGCACACCGCCCCTCATCAACCCGCCACCCCCTTCACCCCTCGCGGCTGGACCGGAAGACCGGACTCCTGCCGGAGATGGCCGTGGTTCTGGCCTCGGTGCGGAGCGACGTGGAGGGGATGGCCGAGCTCCTTGAGCGACTGGGGCCGGGCCTCCACTGGCCCCTGGTGGTGGCGCTGGCGGAGCGGGAGATGGCGACGCCGGTGCTGCTCCGTCGGCTCCGGCAGCTCCGGAAGCTGGACCGGGAGCCCAAGGGCCTCGACCCCTCGGCTTTCGGGCATCTGGCGCGGCTCGCCATGGTCCATGAGTTCCGGATTCTGGAGATGGAGCGGCGCCTGGGCGAGCTTCTGGACGTCTATGAAGAAGAGGGGATCCACGTCCTCCTCCTGAAGGGCGCGGCGCTCTGGCATACGGTGTACAAGAAGCCGGCCGACCGACCCATGGGAGACGTGGACGTCCTGGTTGAGCCGGACCGAGCCGACGACGCCTGGGAGTTGGCCCGGATCCGGGGGTGGGGAAGGGTGGTGGACACCGTCCCCATGGAGGTCTTCGACGAACACCAACACATGGCCCGCCTCTACGACGAGTCCGGCCTCGGCCTCGGCCTGGAGATCCACACCGACCTCTTCCCCGAGTGGCACCCCTTCCACTTCGCCACGGCCGATCTCTGGACCCACGCGGAGCCCCTTCCTGACCGGGACTACGTTCACGTTCCGGCGCCTGGCCACCTCCTCCTCCACAACTCCGTCCACTTCGCCTGGTCCCACGCCTTCGGCTACGGCGTGTGGAAGGCCATCCGGGACACGGAGGCGCTCCTCCGGCGGGGCGAGGTGGAGTTGGACCGGTTCGCGGAGGAGGCCCGACGGGCGCAGGCGGCGAGCTGCGCCTTCTGGACCCTCCACCTGGCCCAGGCGTGGAGCGGGGTTCCGGTCCCCGATGACCTACTTGGAACGCTCGGTCGCCCGGTTCCAGCCCTGGCCCTGGCGCCCCTTCGCCGTCATCTGGCGGCGGCTCTCACCACCCAGCCCGAGCACGGGCTCCCCGTGCGCCTGGGCCACGCCCTGTGGGAGGCGGCGGTCCGTCCGGGGCGGTCGGGGCACGGGGACATTCGCCCGTGGTCCCACGGAGAGGTGTGGGCCGCCGAGGCCACGGATCCCGAGACCCAGGCGGCGGCTCAGGCGGCCGGGGACGCGGGAGAGGAAGGGCGGGATGGGGAAGAAGGGTCGCGGGCGGGAACCGGACCTCTGGCGCTGCAGGAGCCCTCGGCCCTGGCCCGGAGTGGAGCGGCGGTGCGACACCTGGTGCGCCTGGCCACGGGGCGTTAGCCGGTCGCCTATCGACGCCCTGGGAGCGGGGCGGAAGCGGGGGGGGCCAACCGCAGACGATGTGCGTGCGCTCAGTACTGGGCCAGGGAGCCGGCGCGACGGGCGTAGTTCAGCGCCCACCGGAAAGCCAT
>SKJY01000301.1 GCA_007121775.1 Gemmatimonadota bacterium | reverse complement strand
TCCGGGCGCACCCGGCGGACGAGTGCCGTGACGCCTTCGTGGTGGTGGAACCCGGGGTGGGTCTGGACTGCTGCGGACGCGAGATCGTCGTGCCCCGGCGGGCCCTGGTCCCCGTGGCCAGTTTGGTGGAGGAGGCGGGACTGGGACCTTCCCTGGACGGAACCCGGGACCTCTTCATCTCCCTCTGCTACCGGGAGGAGCCCAGGGAGGAGGTGCCGGTGATCCTGCCGGACTGTGAATGCGGCGACGAGGGACGGGCTCCCAACCGCATCGCGGAAGTCCATGGATTCCGTGTCTTCGCGGAGACGGCGGGGGAGCGTCTTCAGGCCCGGCCTCCGCTCCGGGCCGATGTGCGGTGGAGCCACACCATCCCTCTGGCCGACCAGAGCCCCCGCGCCCTGGCCACCGACGACGAGTACCGACAGGTCTACGTCGCCGCCCTCTCCATCCCCCCGGAGGACGGAGGCCCCGGCGGGGTCCGGGTCTACGCCTACCGGGGCGACAACCACGACCTCATCACCGCCCTCGACGGCGGCACGGCGGCACACGATCTGGCGGTCTCCGCCAACGGCGAACTCATCTTCCTGGCGGCTTCGGGCCTGGCGGCCGGGGAGGGAGAGGTGGTGGAAGGGATCGCCTTCTTCCGGGAGTCGGAGATGCGCGGTAGTCCCGCACCTGCCGCGGTCCTGGCGCTGGGCGGGGAAGGCGGAGACGGATCGGCCCGCCTGGCCGTATCCCCCCGGTCCGGCGCCCTCTTCGCCGTGGAGCTCGGGTCCGGAGCCCTGGTGGGGTGGTCCGAGGACGCCCTCAACGAGTGGCTCGGAGGCCCCGGCACTCCCTCCCCGGAGGGCCCCGCCCGCTCACACCGGCTTGAAGGGGTCATCTCGCCTCCGTCCCCAGGCGACGACAGCCCCCTCCGTCGCGGTGCCTCGCTCCTGGACGTGAGCCTTGATGGACGGTTCCTCTTCGTGGCCGATCCCGCCGCGCCCGGACACGAGAGCGTGAAGGTGATCTCGGTGGCGCGCCTCTTCGCCGGGGAGGCGGTGGTCCCCGAACTCACCCTTCCAGGGGTCGGGGAGGAGGAGCGAGCGGTAGCGCTCAAGGTCAGCCGGGATAGCCGGTACCTCTACCTCCTCACCCGATCAGAGGAAGACGGGGTACCCCGGACCCATCTCCGACGCTTCGAGTGGCGCATCACCGAGGGCGTGCTCGCCTCCAGCGGTCGGGGAGGCGCCTGGGCCGGGGAGCCGCTGGACCTGACCATGGCCCCCAATGAACGCTGGGCCTACGTGCTGGAGGCGGCTCCTGATGAGGAGTCCAGACCGCGGGTGGCGGTGGCGTCCGTGGACGAGGTGGCCTCGGTGCTGGGCGGGGAGCCGGTGAACCCGGTCACGGAGCGGCTCAACCTCGCGGGGAGGGGGCGCTTCGGACGCCTCACCGTGCTCGGTGACCGGCTCTACGTGGCCGCCGACGATGAGATGGCGGAGGTGCAGCCTGAGCGGGGCCTGGTGGCTGTGCTGGAGGTACGGGAGGCCGATTGCGGCGAGATCTTCTTCCGCCCCCTGGAGGAGGGGTGCCCCACCTGTTCCGGGGAGGGCGACCGGTGCGTCGTCCTGGCCCACCTCCCGGGGTACCGTCCGGGCATGCGGATGGTGGAGGTGGACGAGGCCCGGGAAGGCGACGCCATCATCGACAACCGCACCTATCGCCCCCTGGTCCCCAGCACGCAGACCATCACCGACGTGATCCGGTGCATGCTCAGCGAGGGGGCCATGGCCGGCACTCCCGGCCCCCGGGGGCCCGCGGGTCCCCAGGGAGCGCAGGGGGATGTGGGTGAACGTGGCCCCCGGGGGCTGCAGGGACCGGAGGGTCCCCAGGGCCCCCAGGGCGATCCCGGGCCCCAGGGAGAGCGGGGCGAACGAGGTCTCCGGGGAGAGCGCGGCCCGGCAGGTCCTCCCGGTGAGGACCCCCACACCACCCGCATCGTGGCCCTGAGTTGGACCCATGGGGGGAGCTTCGCCGACGGCACCGGAAACCTCATCGAGGAGCTCATGGGAGGGGTGGGGATCGCCCTGGCCTTCGATGGAGAGGTGATTCCCGAGGGTGTCCTGCAGATGATGGAGGGCCGCCTTCTCCGTGGGACCCCCGTCTTCGAGCTCCTGGTCAGAACCCAGGTCCGCCAGATGCCTTCACCCTGCTGGTGTCCGGTGCCTGGGCTCCTCTGCCTGCCCTTCGATGACTTCGCAACGAACGAGCGGGGGCGGATCGTCGATGTATCGGCGCGGTCACCCGATAACGTGAGACCGGATCAACCGGCCCGGGGATTCCAGCTCGTGCTCCCGGATCAGGATTCGGAGGCCTTTCAGGCCCTGGATTCGCTGGTGGACCCCATGCTCCGGGTGGTCTTCCGGGCCGACTTCGCCCTCGATGTGAATGGCCTCGCCGTAGACGGCAACCACATCGGTGGCGCGGTGCCCGACCGGCCCAGTGGGAACGGGAGAGAGGGCGGCACCTTCGAGAGCTGGTTCCGGGTGGAGTTCTGACCATGCTCACCCAACCGCGCTTCCTCGTCGTACCGGTCCCCGGTGAGGGCTACCGCTTCGTTCTCCAGGCCACGAATTCGGCCATCGTCCTGAAGGGGGCGCTCCGCCCCACCCGGACCGCGTCCCGCGCCGATGTGGCGGCGGTGCGGACGGCGCTCCTACCCGCCGAGCCCGGGGCTCCCCTCGCCAGTGTGGTGGGACGCACGGTGATGGAGCTGGACGAGCCCGGCTGCGGGCCCTACTTCGCCGTGGCCAACGCCGAGGGGACGCTCATCGCCTTCTCCGAGTGTTATGCCTCCCGCTTCGGGGCTCGGGCGGCGCTGGGCCGGCTCCAGAACATCTTCCTCCGGGAGCGGGAGGGGGGATGGACGATCCAGGTGCTGGACCGGGATGCCTTCCAATCCGCAGACAACTGGCCCGATCCACCCGCCTTCTTCCAGATCCCGGGAGCGGCGACACCGACCCGGAGCCCTGAGGGAGAGTGCGGTCCTGCAGGGGGAGGCCTTTCCCGCCCCCGGTACTTCGACCGGCAGCAGCTCCAGGCGGAGGACCTCACCCTGGAGCAGGAGTATCTGGACCGACGGCTGCGACGCCTGACCCGATTCCTCCACGGTTGGGGAATGGTGGCCGGCGGGATCGTGGGGGTGGAAGGGGAGCGTCTGGTGGTCACGGAGGGGTACGGGATCACCCCCCTTGGGGATGAGATCTACATCCCCCCGGGTACGGAGTGGCCCGACTTCAGGGCATGCCTCGAGTCCCGGTGCGGGATGGGCGGCGGGGGAGGATGTGACGATCCCGAGGGCAGCGCCTCTCCCCGGCCCGGCGAGGGTGCGCCTCCGGACGAGGCGGGCGTCATGCGGGCCTGGGTGGTGGCCCGACCTCACACTCGGGTAACCGGACACGCCCCCTCCTTTCCCGACGACTGCGGGCACCCGGGGAATCACACCCGGGTGAATCGGGTGTGTGAGACCTTCCGCCTGGACATCGTGTGCGATCTGGTGGCGCCCCACGCCCCCGACCCTCTCCCCTGCTCAGGGGTGCAGGCGCTGGTGTGCTGGGGCACATCCGGAGGCCCCG
>SKJY01000145.1 GCA_007121775.1 Gemmatimonadota bacterium | reverse complement strand
TGGTAGACACCTGGGGGAAGGCCCCGGACCGGACCTGGATGATCTCTTCTTCCGCTTGGAGGATCTGTTCCCGAACCAACTCCACCTCTTCGCCCGTGTCCAGTGCGAGGCGTACCGCCTGGTCCAGGGAGAGCCGGACGGGATCATCCGGTTCTGCATGGACCTCCGGGTCCGTTTTCCACAACCGTTCCGCCGGGGGCAGATCCCTCGCTGCCCCCTCCACCGCCAGGACCGCCGGCGCCGCTCCCTCAGGCGCCTGCCGGCTCTCTGCGCTCACGGGGGCGGTGATCCATCCCGCCACAACAAAGGTCAGAAAGAACGCAGTGGGAAAGACACCCATCATTGGGCCTCCATCTCCGTGTTGAGGGAGTCGTGCGAATGGGACACCCTGTCCTCCATCGCTGCCCACCGAGCCCGGACCCCCCGAAGCTCCCCAAGAAGAAACCGGTGGAAATCCCCCACCTCACGGATCCGGCGACGCCCCACATCCAGGTCGGGGGGGAGGGTTTCCAGGGCATCGTCCAGGATCCCCAGGAAGGCCTTCACCCGACCCTGCGCCGCATCCAGGCTCCGAAGCGAGAGGTCCGGCGCCACCCGGTAGAAGTCCCGACGGTCCCCGCGGAAGGACACCCGCTCGGCCCACCCGCCGCTCTCCAGGAGACGGCAGTTCATGGAGCACGATCCCTTGCTGACCCCCAGCTCCCGGGAGATGGCGTCCAGGGGGAGGGGGTCTTCCCGGATGAGGAGGAGTCCCATGATCCGACCCGCTGTCCTGGGCAGTCCATCGGACTCGAACTGAAGCCCCATCCGTTCGATGAAGCGCTCCGATTGCTCGTGCATGGGAATGGCGAGGCTCCGACGAGAGGGGAAGACGACAGGGCGGGAAACCGAAGACGGAAGGGCCGAGCGTTCCGGGCCACATCCGGCCTCACCTCCGCATCCACACTCGAACCCGTTCGGAACGTTCAATCTGTATTGAACGCCAGAAACGTCAAGGCCTCGAGAAAATCATCCCCCCAAAGAGCCCCTTCCCATCCGGCGAGCCATGGTGAGCCCGAAGCTCAGCCCCCCACCACCACCGCCAATCGCAGGCCGGACGGGCTGAGGGAAAACCCGTCGACGGCTACAACCCAAGGGTTCAGATTCAGAATGGGATGCCAGAACCGGTCTTGCCCCGGCTGGAAGCGGTAGAGTACGCCCTCGTGTGCCATGACCAGCGCGGGCCCCGGCCCCAGTGGTCCGGAAGGCATCCAGGTATGTTCCCGGCTGCCCGGCGGCGTGTCCACCAGCATCGGAAAGGAGTCGGAGAGGGCATCCATGCGACGGACCCAGCGCTGATCCCCGTCGCCCTTGACGAACGAGATCGCCTCCTGGTCCGGTACCCGTGCCAGCCCGGGCGACACATCCTCCGTAACCCGATGGAGCGTTTCCTCCGAAAGATGGGCCAACCAGAGAACGCCGGGGCTGCCACTGCGAAGGATCGCCACGGTCTCCCCATCGACCCATTCATGGGTTACCGCATCATCCAGGGCCGGAAGGATGGGTCGTTCCGCCGTCCCATCCAGTTCCACCCGGTGGAGGCTCCCGGATCCCCGGGAACCGACGGGACGAATGAAGGACAGCCCCAACCCGTCCGGTGTCAATCGCGGATCGTTCCCCTCCCTCCCCAGGGCGGCCAGGGCGGCCCCATCGTCATCAGCGACGTCACCATGGAGCCGGTATGCAGCGATCCGGGCCGAGGGTGGATCACGCCCCTCCGCCCGGTCCCACTCTCCTGCCACCGCAACCCCACCTTCCGGGACGTAGAGCTCCGGAGAGGTGACCGTCAGTATCAGAGTGAAGTCGTCCAGGAAGATGGCCTCGGAGCACACCCCACCTCCGGAGACCGAGACCGTATGCAGATCGGCCACATGGAGGTGGTCGCCGTGTGGGTAGAGGTCCAGAACCACGACGCCACATCCGGCTGCATCCTGGGGCGGGGCGGGCGCCGGAGGCGATTGGGCCCAGGAAGCCGAGGCAGACCCGAGGTGGGCCAGGACCGACAGCAGAACCAGGAGGAAGGCCATCTGGGTTCCGCCTCTCCCCATCGTCCCGGAGCCCCGAAGGCCGATCGAGCCCGGAAATGGACTATCCCTGGTCGTTGGGGAGACGGGAGCCTTCAGCCGGCCCGAGATCAGCAGGCGCGCCCGCCCCGCCCCCGGGGGTGCTGGAAGGCGAACCCCGACCCCATGGTGGGTGAGTCCACCCAGTCCAGCCGCAGGCCGTCCAGCGCCCAGGCGCTGGTGGGATCCAGAAAGATACGAACCCCCTGGGACTCCAGGATGACATCATCGTCCTCAGGCTCCACCTCCATGACCATCCCGAACCGCGGGGTGCCTGAGCATCCTGCTCCCGGCTTCATGGTGATGCGGAGTCCGCCCTCGGCCAGGAGGTCCTCCTCGTCCAGCATCTCGCGGATCCGGTCCAGGGCGGGCTCCGTCAGGTGAAGGCGTACCGGGCTGACGGCAGGTTCGGCGTGCTCGGGATCCAGAACGGCCATGGGAGCCTCCAGGCGAAGGTGGAAACCATGGGAGGCAGGACAGTTTGCTCCCCGGTCTTCATGGGACCCAGTAGCGGAAGAAGCGTTCCCGGGCGCATCCTTCACAGGATCCCGTCCAGATAGAAGTGCAGCCGCCACCGGTCGGCGCGGTGCAGGCCCCTGGCCACATCGGCCCGGAGCAGGCCATCCAGGACGGAAAGCCCCAGGCCCACGCTCCGGCTGGTCTCATCCCATCTCACCTGATCCGTGCTTCCGGCCCACCCCACATCGCCGAAGAGGGCGACTCGGGCTCCGCGACCGGTGCGGGCCGTCTCGACCCGGGCGAATCCGTGGGCAGGCCCCACCAGGGACCCGGTTCTGACTCCCCGTACCGTGCCCGGGCCTCCGATCTGGAACTCCCGCTGCGGCGGAAGGTCACCCCACCCGCGGCCTGCCCCCACCTCCAGGCCAAACTCCAGCGGCCCCAGGGGCTGAACCCCGCCAACCGAGAGGGCAAGTCGTCCGTACTCACCCTCCCCCACCGCAGCCTCCGCCGTGAGCCGTCCGAATACCCGTCCTCCGGTCGCCTCGCGGCCCCAGTGTCCATCCGCTGCTCCCCGGAGCCCCACCCAGCCACCCTCCCGAGCCTCCCGGTTCATCCGAAGGGTATCGCCCCCCACCCAGCGGCGGACCGTGAAGTCCGTATTCTTCGCCACCGAGCCATGGTGCTCGGCGAAGGCCGCCAACCGGAGTGAGCCACCCCGCTCCCGGCGATGAACTGCGGCCTCGGCCCCGGTGACCCGGTGGTAGTGGCCTGCGTCGTACCCGGTGAAAAGGGTCGAGAGGGAGGCGGACAGACCCAGGGGGTCGTCCCAGTCCGAGCCATGGGCCAGGGCGTGGTAGACCGTCAGGTCCCGGCCGCCGTCGCCATCGCCCCGACGGATCCGGAGTTCTCCCAGGGGAACCGGGCCCGCAAGGCCGAGGCGGGTCTCGGCGCGGATGGACCAGCCTGGCCGAAGGGGCGCGGAGAGAGCAACCCCGGGGCTGAGGCCCTCCACCCGATTATACCGGAGGAGACCATCGGAGACCCCCCAATCGACACGGGGCAGGAAGACATCGGCGGAAGGGAGGATCCGCTCCAGATCCGCACGGAAGGCACTCAATTCCTCCGGTGTGAAGGGGCGTGGAGGGGAAGCGGGCCAGGCCGAGGAATCAGGGTCCGGTCGTCGGACCAGCCCTTCGTGGAGCACCTCCGCTGGAGGCACCAGAGTCGTGATGCGGACCGAGTCTCCCTCGGCGGCCCCCTCCGCCCGGGAGGGACGAAGGTGCTCTCTCATGGCCCAATGGTCGGGCGCCTCCGCCAACTCCGCCATGGCTCCCGGATCCCCGTTCACCTGGTAGTCGTCCACCTGCCATTGGATGACGGCAGGGATCCGGAGGAGATTTCCGAACCGGACTTCCATTGTGAGGGCGTAACGGTAGGGCATCCACCAGGTCATCTCCTGGAGGGTGTAGTCGGCGGCAACCTCTCGTATCTCCACCTGGATCCGGCGGAACAGGGGCGCCACCCGCTCCCCCCTGGCCCCTGGGGAATCAGGGAGATCCTCCACGACCACGATAGGGCGGGCCGGCCGGTAGGCGGCCCGGACCAGGTCCCCGGTGGATGCGTCGAACCAGAGGGACCCCACCACCAAGCGGGGGTCCACCCGCCGCGGGTCCACCCGCACCTCCACCAACTCCAGGCTCCGGGAGTCGCCGGGGAGGGTGAGACGGAGGGTATCTCCACTCTGATAGCGATACGCCACGTCTGCCGTATCAGCCAGCGGGTGAAGCGCCCAGTCGCCACCCCCAAAAAGGATGCGGTCGTCCCCGGGACGCTGGAACACGGGAGAAGACCCACCGGTGAGGCTGCTCAACGTCTGTGCCAGCGACTCCGCCAGTTCGGGATCATCCTCGCTCCGTGTTCCCGCCATGGGGATGGCCTGCCGCGCTCCCTCCCAACGAACCACCCCGTCCCCGGAAGCATCCCAGGCCACCCGAGCGCGTCGTTCGTCCGTGAAGGCGGTACGCTCGCGTCGGAAGCGGCTTCCGGTCAGCCCCACCTCCACCCGCTCCCAGACCGTGGCTTCGTAGCGTTCCACGCCCACCGCCATCCGACCACGGGCCGACCGAGCCTGCTCCACCAGGGCCTGGACGCCTGGATCGGACCAGGTGTCGTCAGTGGGAATCCCCACAGGCTCCTGCGCAGCCCCTGGTGCGGGAGCCAGGAGGAGGAGGGGAAGGAAGAGGAGAAGTGAAGTAGTCATACCCTCTCTACGTCTTCCGACGAGAGAAGGATTCAGCCCGGGGCACCGGGGCGTCACCCGGCAGTCACCCGCCCACGTCCCCACCAGCGTCTTCCCCAGCGAGCCAGGAAGATCCCCGAGAGAATGATGGCGGCACCCACAAGCTGAAGCCCCGCTGGGACCTCACCGAGCCAGAGCCACGCCACCAGCAGCGCCACCACCGGTACCAGATTGGAGTAGGCGGAGGTCCGGGCACTGCCCAACCG
The DNA here is from genome assembly GCA_007121775.1 of Gemmatimonadota bacterium. Lineage (GTDB taxonomy): Bacteria > Gemmatimonadota > Gemmatimonadetes > Longimicrobiales > Gaopeijiaceae > PWLA01. The sequence continues at coordinate 7,933 of SKJY01000145.1, read as the reverse complement.
GACAACACCCCGATACCACAAGAGATACGCCACTCCCAGAGAGAACACCCCGGAGAAGACCACCGCCACCCACGGTCCCGCACCCAGTGAAGCGAGCTGGGCGTCCGCCAGGGACGGCAGCCCCAGGACCACCAGCACGGCAGAGCCGGACCAGAGGGTCCACGCGATCACCGGGAGCGCGCCATACCGGAGACTCAGGGGCCGGGTCCCAACGGTGTATGCCGCCCAGCTTATGGCGGCCAGGAGCATGAGAAGGTCTCCCCTGAGGGAAGCCCCTTCGATCCCCACCCCCCCGCTCCCGCCAATCACCATGAGGGCAACGCCCAGGACCGTCAGGAAGACGCCTCCCCAGACGGTTCGGTCCAGGGTTCCCTCCCGGGTTGCCGCCGCCAGGAAGAGGGCCCAGACGGGGACCGTGGCCATCAGTAGGGCTGCGTTCCCGGCCCGGGTTCCGTCGAGGCCGTAGATGAAGAGGAGCTGGTACGCCGCATTCCCCAGGAATCCCAACCCGAGAATGGCCGGAAGATCCCGAGGGCGGATCCGGGGGAGGGGCCCGGTGGCCCTGACCACCACCCAGATCACCAGGCAGGCAAGGGGGAAGCGGAGGGCATTCAGGGCCAGGGGGGACAGCTCCTCCAGCGCCCACTTCACCACGGCGAAATTGCTTCCCCAGATGAGGGTCAGCCCCACCAACCCAAGGTCCGTGACCGGATCAGAGGGCGGAGCATCCGATGGAATGACGGGCTCGCGGGTCAAGCAGCCTCCGCGATTCGCGTAAGCCTTTTCATCAATACCCTCCGAGGATACTTTCTGCGGTGCCAAGGCCGCCGGGATCGGCGGATCCTGCGGTCTTCACTGGACGAAGCCACCACATCGCACCCGGCCCGTCCACCGTCCCTCCCCAGAGGAACGCGTGACAAAGCTCGAATCCGACGCCACGTCCGGCACGCCGGACCGAGATCAAATCAAGACCACCGAGGACCCCGACGCCGAATCCGAAGTTCCCACCTCCGCCTTGCAGGGGGGACCGGGGGAGCAGGCCTCCGAGGGCGATGCTCCATACGCTGGGGACGCCGGCCCGGACCAGGAGTTCTTCGTGGTGGGTGTGGGGGCCTCCGCCGGGGGGTTGGAAGCACTGGGTAAGTTCTTTGAGGGGATGCCCCCGGACTGCGGGATGGCCTTTGTGGTGATCCAGCACCTCTCCCCGGACCACAGGAGCTTCATGGTGGAGCTCCTGTCCAGGCAGACCCGCTTGCCGGTTCATCGGGCCGAGGACGGTGTGCGCATCGAACCCGGGCACATCTACCTCATCCCTCCCCGGACCAACCTCAAGATCCACCAGGGACGTCTCCTCCACGTTCCGCCGGACTCGTCCCGGGGAGTGAATCTGGCCATCGACACCTTCTTTCGCTCCCTGGCAGAGGATATGGGGAGCCGGGCGGTGGGGGTGGTCCTCTCGGGGACAGGGAGCGACGGAACCATGGGGATCCGGGCCGTGAAGGAGGTGGGAGGCCTGGTCATGGTCCAGAGCGAGGGGTCAGCCCAATTCGATGGTATGCCCCGGAGCGCCATTGCCACCGGGCTCGCCGACTTCGTACTCCCACCGGAGGATATGCCGGAGCAGCTTCTCCGCTTCGTCCGCCATCCCTTCGCGGCACGGCAGGAGCTCATCCAGCGAGAGGAGGGCGCCACCGACGTCACCATGCGGAGGCTCTTCCTCCGGCTCCGGGACCGGACGGGGGTGGACTTCTCCTTCTACAAGGCGTCCACCATCGACCGTCGGGTGGCCCGCCGCATCTCCATCAACCAGCTCCACAGCCTGAAGGAGTACGAATCCTTCGTCCAGCGCTTCCCGGAAGAGCTCGACCAACTCTTCAACGAATTCCTCATCGGCGTCACCAACTTCTTCCGGGACCCGGAGGCTTGGGAGACGCTGGCCCAGGAGGTGGTCCCCGGCATCCTGGCTCGGGGCTCGGAGCAGGAGCCGGTCCGGGTCTGGGTCCCGGCCTGCGCCACCGGGGAGGAAGCCTACTCCATCGCCATGCTCCTGGCCGATGCCATGCGGCGCACCGGGCGCAGGCGGGAAGTCACCATCTTCGGGACGGATATCTCCTCTACCTTCATCCATACAGCCAGCCAGGGCTTCTATACGGAAAGCGAGGTCACCAACATCCCTTCGGCCAAGTTGAGTGACTACTTCACCCCGACCCAGGGTGGCTACCGGGTGACCAGGTCGCTCCGGGAGATGGTCACCTTCGCCCAGCACAACCTCCTCAAGGACCCTCCGTTCACCCGTATCGACCTCATCAGCTGTCGCAACGCCCTCATCTACTTCAGCCAGCCCCTGCAGAGCCGGGTCCTGGCCATGTTCCACTATGCCCTTCGCAAGGACGGCTACCTCTTTCTCGGGTCCAGCGAGAGCCTGGGAGAACAGACGAGTCGATTCGCCGGAGTGAGTCTCAAGCACAGGATCTTCCAGGCCCGCAGCGGAGTGACGCTTCCCCGAACCCTGGCGCCGCCGCTCCAGGGGGGGCGTTCAACCATGCCCGCCATGCCGCCGTCCAGTGAGACCGCCGTCTCTGATCGGTCCCAGGCGCTCCACCGGCTGGAGACGGTGTACCGGGAAATCATCACCGACTACGCCCCGGCCTGCATTGTGGTGAACCACCGGAACGAGGTGGTCCACCTCTTCGGTGGCGCCACCGATTACCTTCGCTTCCGTGAAGGCTCGGTGAGCAATGACCTCCTCCGGCTCACCCAGCACAATCTCGCTCCGGCGCTGCGGACGGCGCTGCACCGGGTGGATCGGGAGGGAGGCGAGTTCAGCCTCGAGAATGTCCGCATCCAGGACGAGACGTCTGTTCGGACCGTCCGGATCCGGGTTCGGGAGGTGGGTGGCGAGCATATCGATGGACCGGCGCTCCGCCTCGTCTTCATCGAAGAGAAGAAGCGCGAGCCCCAGGCCCCCGGTTCCGTAGAGGAGTACGATCCGGATGACGCAAACCCGGCGCTGGCCCGGCGTCTCGCCGAAACGGAGCAGGAACTCGTCTACACCAAGGAAAGCCTCCAAGCCACAGTGGAAGAGCTGGAGACGTCCAACGAGGAGCTCCAGTCGTCCAATGAGGAGCTACTTGCCACCAACGAGGAGCTTCAGTCCACCAACGAAGAGCTCCAGTCGGTGAATGAGGAGCTCCAGACGGTCAACTCCGAATCTCAGTACCGCATCGAGGAGCTGAACGAGCTCACCAACGACATCAACAACCTATTCGCCACCTCCAATGTCGGGACCCTCCTCCTGGATCAGGACCTGAGGATCCGCAAGCTGTCTGCGAGCCTGGAGCGGCTGATCCCGGTGAAGGAGAGCGATGTGGGCGTCCCCATCGAACTCCTGGCCCGTCACCTCCGCGAACCGGACCTTCCGGATATGGCCAGGTCGGTCCTCCTCCGGGAGGAGGGTGGCGAGGTGGTGGCGGAGCAGCCCGACGGACGGGTCTTCCTCCTGCGCATGATGCCCTACCGGACGGAAACCGGGCTTACCGAGGGACTCGTCCTCACCGTGATCGACATCACGGAACGGCGCCGAGCCGAAGAACGGGAGGTGCGCCAGGCGCGGTTGATCAGGGGAGTGCTGGATGCCATTCCCGCCAACGTGGCGGTGGTGGACCCGGACGGCGTCATCATCGCCGTGAACCAACCCTGGGTGGAATTCGCCTCCCTCAATCCCACCGCGGACGCCTCTCCGGTACCTTCCGGGGGCGCGGGTGTGGGCACCAACTACTTCCGGATCTGCCAGGAGTCGGAGGGCGAATCCGGACACGAGGCAGAAGCCTGCCTCTGGGGCTTCCAATCGGTCCTGGCCGGAGAGCGTGAGTCCTTCTCCCTGGAATACCCCTGTCACTCACCTGACGAGTTCCGCTGGTTCGTGGTCACCGCCACGAGCCTCCCGGATCGTTCGGGGCTCGTCATCGCCCACTTCGACGTTACGGAACGGAGACAGGCGGAGGCGGCGCTGGGGGGCCTCCTGGCACTGGTGAGGGACCCTTCCTCCCTGGTGGGAACGGTGAGCCAGGACGGACGGATCACCACCATGTCGGGCCCCGTGGAACCCATCCTCGGGGTAGCGGCCAAGAGGCTGGTGGGAACCCGGTATCTGGACACCGTTCCGTCGACTTATCGGAAGCTGGAGGAAGAGGCCCTGGATCTGGCGCTACGTGGGAAGGGAAACGGACCGCTTGAGACTGCACGCCACCCCCTGGGCACGTCCGATGCCGCTACACCGTCGGAGTGTGCACTCTGGCTGGCCCCCATGATCCAGGCCGACGGACACCGGGACGGGGTAATCTTCGTCCTGGTTCCCGAGACGAAGGGCACGGGAGCAGGAGAGTCGTGACGAATCGAGCATCTACCTCAGAACTCCTTACCGGCACGACGCCAAGGACGATGCGGTGACTGAGTCTCCCTCTCCCCACCCGAGTGGAGGTGGGGATCGCCGCAAGGATCGCCCCTCCCACGAGCTCCTGGCCGAACTCCAGATCCATCAGGTGGAGCTGGAGATGCAGAATCAGGAGCTCCGGGAGACTCAGGCCTCTCTGGAGAAGGCCCGCCAGCGCTACTTCCAACTCTTTGATCTATCCCCCGCCGGATTCCTGGTCATCGATTCCGACCGCCGCATCCGGGAGGTGAACCAGACGGCAGCCCAACTCCTGGGAGCCCCTCCTTCCCGACTTCGCACCGAGTTCTTCCGGAAGCACGTCCCATCCGGAGAGCGCGAAGCCCTGGGCAGAGTCCTGGCCAGTGTCCTGGACGACCGGACCACGGCTCGCCAGGTCTGCCGGCTGAGGGATGCGGAGGGACGTTCCCTCACGGTCCGCATGGACGGCTCTCCTGTGGGCTCGGACCAGGGCCAGAACCTGGGCCTCCTGGCCCTGGTGGATATTACTGCCGAGAAGCAGGCCACCCGCCGCCTGGAGCAGGTCTTCGAACTGGCTCCGGACCCCATGTTCATTCTGGATATGGGAGGAGGGGTGCAGACCGTCAGTCCATCCACCACCCGCATGACCGGATATGGAGTGGATGAGCTCCAGGGGTCATCCCTACTGGATCTGATCCACCGACGGGACCGGGACAGGGTCCAGGGAGAGCTGGAACAGTTGGCCTCAGGTCTGTCCGAGTGCCGGTTCGAGGCCCGGCTGATCGGTCGAGACGGCAAAGTCAGGACTCTGTCCTGGTCGGGGATGTCAGCCCGGGACGAGAACCTCCTGTACCTAACCGGTCATGACATCACTCCCAGGCTCGCCCGGGAAGAACGCCTGAGGCGCAGCGAAGCGTTGCTCACCAACGCCCAGCGAATCGCCCGGATGGGGATATGGGAATACGAAGTTCGCAGGCGCCGACTGCACTGGTCCGGAGAGATCCACCGAATCTTCGGCGTAGCAGGCGACGAGTTGAACCGGGACCTCCGGAAGTTCCTCTCCATGGTCATGGCCGAAGACCGGGATCGCCTTGGGCAGGCTCTTCAGAGAGCCCGAGAGGGTGACACCAACCTGGAGGTGGAGTACCGAATCCGCAGGCCGGACGGCGAGATCCGCACCGTCTTTCAGCGGGGGGAAGTGTATCGGGATGAAGCGGGCCGCCCCTTGCGCCTCATGGGGATGGTCCTGGATATAAGTGAACGCCGGGAACTGGAAGATCGCTTGCTCAGGAGCCAGAAGCTGGAGAGCATCGGTCGGTTGGCGGGAGGCATTGCCCATGACTTCAACAACTTCCTCACCGTCATCCTGTCCTCCACCGAGGTCAAGCTCCGAGAACTCGCCGAAGACGACCCACTCCGGGAAGAATTCCGGGAGGTCCACGACGCGGCGGAGCGGGCAGCGCTGCTGACGTCTCAACTCCTGGCGTTCGGGCGGCGGCAGGTGGTTCAACCTCGGATCCTGGATCTGCGTCAGGTGGTCCGGGAGACCCTCGCCATGCTCAGACGGCTTCTGGGAGACGACGTCCTGGTCGAAGCCTCACTTGATGGCCCCTTTGCCGGCGTAATGGCTGACCGGAGTCAGTTGGAGCAGGTGATCTCCAACCTGGTACTCAACGGTCGTGACGCTATGCCCGATGGCGGAACGCTACGCATCGAGTTGGACAGATACGTGGTTCCCGAAGACCAGGGGACGGACCCGGAACTTCCGCGCCCCGGCCCTCACGTACGACTCCGCATCTGGGATGAGGGCGTGGGGATGGACGATGAAGTCCGAAACCAGATCTTCGAACCCTTTTTCACTACAAAGCAGCTTGGACAGGGAACGGGGCTGGGCCTCGCCACCGTCTACGGGATCGTACGGCAGAACGATGGAAGGATCTGGGTGGAAAGCACCCCCGGGGAAGGAAGTTGCTTCACGGTCCTGTTCCCGGAGCCGGAAGACGTGGAGACGAACGAAAGCCCCTTCCCCACCGGAGGCCCGTTCCACACTCCGGAGCGGCCGGCGAGTGGATGATGGCTCCTCCCGGTCGCTCCGGAGTGTGGTCACAGCGGCACTGGAAACTCAGAAAGTGAAGTACCGTACCCCTGGACGCAGCATGTATGCGGCCACCTCAGGCGGCTGGGCCAGTCCCACTCCCTCCCGGAGATCGCTTTCGGTCCACTCGGTGTTGGGGAGGAAGATGGCGCACACGTCGACCTGCGCCCCCTGGGCGATGAGGCGCTCCAGGAGTTGGCCGGGTGTGATGCCTCGAGGCTGGAGCACATCCCCGTCGTGCCCGGTCAGGGCCAGGGTCGCTCCCGGTCCGCACAGCAGGACCCGGACCTCGGCCCCCTGGTCCAGGCTCTGGTTGGCCAGCACCATGGCCATCCCCTGGGTCATGTTTTCGTCCTGGGTGACCACCACGAACACCGCCGTGTGATCCTGTGCTGCCGCCGACGCTGGTGACCACCCCAGAAGCGCGAAGAGGAGGGCGATGGGAAGCATCAGACGTCCTATGTGCAATCCATTCCGATTCATGTGGATCTCCGCTTGAGATTCGCTTTCGATGTAACAATATGGATACCAGGGATGGGGAGGTCCGGTGTATGGTTGGACACCCCCCTTGACCCTCACGTATCTACCCTAGAAATCAAGGGGTGAGCCATGGCGACTGCGAACCCGGTGAGCGTTCACACGCAAACCACCCAAGATCCAGGCTCGCCACCGTAAGTGCCTTCACAGTCCGCAAGGATCTCCCTCAGGACACCCAGGAGAAATGAAATGACCCAGTCCCGCCGCCGGGATGATGCTCAGTCGGAATCCAACGCCAACGGAGCACGACCACACCCTGACGAGGAGGGTCCCACATCGGCCATGGACCAGGTGCGCTTGCTGGCCGAACGAGCAATGACCGGTCGACTCGTGTTCTTCCTGGATTACGACGGGACCCTGACCCCCATTGTCAACCGTCCTGAGAATGCCCTTCTGTCGGAAGAGATGCGGGACCTGCTGGATGAATTGGCCTGCCGCGCCACTGTGACCGTGGTCAGCGGCCGTGACCTCACAGACGTCCAGGAGATGGTGGGGCTGGAAGACCTCCTTTACGCCGGAAGCCACGGATTCGACATCGCGGGGCCAGGTGGGCTTCTTCGGATCGATGAGGAAGCCCAGTCACTCCTCCCCGAATTGGATGCAGCCGAGGAGGAATTGACGGCCCGGCTGGCCACTGTCCCTGGAGCCAGGTTGGAACGAAAGAAGTTTGCCATCGCCGTCCATTACCGGGAAGTGGCTGAGGAGCATGTGCGGGCCGTGGAAACCGCCGTTGATAGGGTGCTGACCGAGCGCACCGGGCTTCGTCGGCGGGGCGGAAAGAAGGTCTTTGAGCTCCAGCCGGATGTGGATTGGCACAAGGGCAGGGCCGTGGAGTGGATCCTGGAGCGGCTGGGATGGGACGGTCCTGATGTGCTTCCCGTCTACATCGG
>SKJY01000192.1 GCA_007121775.1 Gemmatimonadota bacterium | reverse complement strand
TTCATGGGAAGCGGCAAGAGTGCCGTGGGCCGACGCCTGGCTCGCCTCCTGGGATGGCGTTTCGCCGACATGGACCGGGAGATTGTAGCTCGAGACGGACGATCCGTGATCCGGATCTTCCAGGAAGAGGGTGAGCCCTTCTTTCGCGAACTGGAAGACCGGACGGCCCGAGACCTCCTCCGGGAGGAGAGGATCGTGATCTCCTCCGGGGGCGGGTGGCCGTGCCGGGACGACCGGCTCGAGACGCTGGACAGGCGGACCTTGGCGGTTTGGCTCATGGTGACCGCCGATGGGGCGGTGGAGCGCATCTCCTCCAGCCGCACCCGCCGGCCCCTCCTGGAGGTGGCCGACCCCCGGGCCGAGGCCCGAAGACTTCTGGAGGTGCGGGAGCCGTACTACGGTCTCGCCCACTGGCACATCCGGACCGAAGGACGCTCGTCGTCCTCCATCGCCCGGGAGATCGCCGGCCGTCTTGGCGATCCCGATCCGGGCTGAATCCTACACATTACGCACCTGTATCAGCCTATGGCGAAGGGAAACGGATCAAGCGGACGTCAACTGGTCATCGTCGAGTCTCCGGCGAAGGCCCGCACCATCGGCCGCTACCTGGGGCGCCGCTTCGATGTGGCGGCCTCGGTGGGCCACGTCCGGGATCTGCCCAAGAAGGATCTGGGCGTGGATGTGGAGGGGGACTTCGAGCCGAAGTACGTCACCATCCGCGGGAAGGGGAAGGTCCTGAAGGAGCTCAAGGACAAGGCCCGGAAGGCTGACTCCGTGATCCTCGCCACCGACCCGGACCGAGAGGGTGAGGCCATCGCCTACCATGTGGCGGAGCAGCTCGGCTGGGAGAAGGAACCCGGGCGGTTCCGCCGGGTGGAGTTCCGGGAGATCACCAAGCGGGCAGTGGAGCGCGCCCTGGAGGATCCCGGCGAACTGGATCTGAAGAAGGTGGAGGCGCAGCAGGCCCGGCGCATCCTGGACCGGCTGGTGGGATACCAGGTCTCACCCTTCCTCTGGAAGCCCATCCGCCCGGGACTCTCGGCAGGGCGGGTCCAGACCGTGGCCCTCCGGCTCATCTGCGAGCGCGAAGACGAGATCCGGCGCTTCGAGCATGAGGAGTACTGGTCCATCACCGCCCACCTGGAGAAGGAGGAGGAGGCCTTCGAGGCCCGCCTCCAGAAGATCGACGGTTCTTCCTTCACCCTCCCTGACGAGACCACCACCCAGGCGGTGCTGGACGCCATCGACGGCGTCCCCTTCCGAACCACCTCGGTGAAGCGAAGGGAGCGGAGGAAGAATGCTCCCGCCCCCTTCACTACCTCGACCCTCCAGCAGGAAGCGGCAAAGCGCCTCCGCTACTCGGCCCGCCGCACCATGTCCAACGCCCAGCGTCTCTACGAAGGGCGAGAAGTGGGATCCCGGGGCACGGTGGGGCTCATCACCTACATGCGGACCGACTCGACCCGGGTCTCCGCCGAAGCCGCAGCCGGGGCCCAGAGCTGGGTGCGGAAGAATTTCGGTGATCGCTACACGCCCTCGAGCCCACGCCTCTGGGCCGGGAAGCAGTCGAAGGGCGCCCAGGAGGCCCACGAGGCGATCCGCCCCACCGACCCCGGTCTCCACCCCGACGAGGCCCGCCGCTACCTGGACCAGGATGAGGCCCGGCTGTACGAGCTGATCTGGCTTCGCTTCGTGGCCAGTCAGATGTCGCCCACCGTCTACGACACCACCACCCTGGACTTCGACCTGGCGGGCTCCGACGGGCGCACCTTCACCTTTCGGTCAACCGGTTCGGTGGTGAAGTTCGACGGGTTCACCCGGGTCTACCGCGAAGCCACCGAGGCCGGCGATCACCGGCGGCTCGACGATCTGGAGCCCCTCCCGGCCGTAGAGGAGGGCGAGGTGGTGGACCAGAAGGCCATGGAGCCCAAGCAGCACTTCACCCAGCCCCCACCCCGGTTCTCCGAGGCGTCGCTGGTGAAGGAGCTTGAGAAGCTGGGGATCGGCCGCCCATCCACCTACGCTCAGATCATCTCCACCATCCTGGACCGGGGCTACGTGGAGATGGAGGAGCGGCGCTTCGTCCCCACCCCCCTTGGGGACACCGTCTCCAAGCTCCTGGTGCGCGTCTTCCCCAACATCTTCGATGTGGCCTTTACCTCCCGCATGGAGGGAGAGCTGGATCGGGTGGAGGAAGGAGAGGTGGGGTGGCGTGAGCTCCTGAAGGAGTTCTACCCACCCTTCCAGGACAGACTGGAGAAGGGTAAGTCCGAGTCCGATGAGATCGTGAAGGAGATCCTGGCCGCCGAGGGAGAGACGTGCGAGAAGTGCGGCTCTTCCATGCTGGTGAAGTGGAACCGGTTCGGGCGTTTCCTGGGGTGCTCGGCGTACCCGGAGTGCAAGAACACCCGCTCCCTGGACGGCCCCGGTGAACTGGATGAAGACACGGAGCTGGGACGGGATCCGGATACGGGGAAGTCGGTGTGGCTCAAGTCCGGTCCCTATGGGCCCTACGTGCAGCTCGGCGAGAAGGAGGAAGGACAGAAGCCCCCCCGGGCCTCGCTGCCAAAGGATGTCAAGCCGGAAGAGGCGGATCTGGAGCTGGCTCTGAAGCTCCTCTCCCTTCCCCGGGAGCTGGGCACCGACCCCGAGTCCGGGCAGCCGGTGAAGGCCGGCCTCGGCCGCTACGGCCCCTATGTGAACCGGGCCCGGGAGTACCGGAACCTGGCGAGCTTCCAGCAGATCTTCGAGGTGACCCTGGAGGAAGCCCTGGAGCTCCTCAAGCAGAAGCAGGGGCCCGCGGTCCTGAAGGAGCTTGGGAAGCACCCGGAGACGGGGCGGGAGCTCCAGATCCTGGACGGCCGGTACGGCCCCTACCTCACCGACGGGGAGCTGAACGCCAGCCTGGGTAAGGGGGAAGATCCCGCCGACATGGATCTCGAGGCGGCGGTGGAGCTCCTGGAACGCTCCGGGAAGCGTCCCCGGGGACGGCGGCGAGGCTCCACGGCCAAGAAGGGCGGCGCCACCAAGAAGTCCACCACAGCCAAGAAGTCGACCACGACCAAGAAGGGCGCCGGCAAGGGAACCACCGGGAAAGCCAAGGCCGGAACGTCCGCCAAGGGGAAGGGCTCCCGGAAGACCAAGGGAGGCTCCGATGGCTGAGGCGGTCGGCGCGTCCCGGGGGCCGGCGGCCGGCCGCCCCTCGGAGCCGGTCACGGTGGTGGGTGGCGGCCTCGCCGGATGCGAGGCGGCTCTGCAGCTCGCCCATCGAGGCAGGGAGGTCCGGCTCGTTGAGATGCGACCGGTTCAGGGGACCCCGGCCCACCAGACCGAAGGGCTCGGCGAGCTCGTCTGCACCAATTCGTTCAAGAGCGAGGACACCTCCAACGCCCACGGCGCCCTGAAGGTGGAGATGGAGCTCCTGGGCTCCGTCCTCCTGGCCTCGGCTCGGGTCGCCCGGGTTCCCGCCGGCGCGGCCCTGGCGGTGGACCGGGCCATCTTCTCCCGGGCCATGACCGAGGCAGTGGAGACCCACCCCCGGATCCAGGTGGTGCGGGAAGAGGTCACCCGCCTTCCCGACGGGCCTGCCGTCATCGCCACCGGTCCCCTCACATCCGACGCCCTCTCCACCTCCATCCGGGAGGCGCTGGGGGGCGAAGGGCTCGCCTTCTTCGACGCCATCGCCCCCATCGTGGAGCGGGAGTCGCTGGACGAGTCGGTGGTCTTCGCCCAGGGCCGCTGGGGCCAGGACGCCGACTACCTGAACTGCCCCATGTCGGAGGAGGAGTACGACGGCTTCATCGACGCCCTGGCCTCTGCCGACGTCCACCAGAGCCACTACGACTGGGACGCCGTTCCCTACTTCGAGGGGTGCCTCCCCATCGAGGTCATGGTGGCCCGAGGTCGGGAGACCCTCCGATTCGGGCCCATGAAGCCCATCGGGCTCCAGGACCCCCGCACCGGGGAGCGCCCCCACGCCGTGGTGCAGCTCCGCCGGGAAGACCGGGCGGGGCAGATGTGGAATCTGGTGGGCTTCCAGACCCGTCTGCGCATCGGCGAGCAGAAGCGGGTGTTTCGCATGATCCCCGGGCTCGCCGACGCCGAGTTCCTCCGCTTCGGATCCATTCACCGGAACTCCTACCTCAACTTCCCGGCTCACCTCACCGCCCACGGCTCCCTCCGGGACCGACCCGATCTCATCTTTGCCGGGCAGCTCACCGGGGTGGAGGGGTACACCGAATCGGCGGCCTCCGGCATCCTGGCGGGCCTGAACCTCCACCGCATCCTGGACGGATTGGACCCGGTGCTTCCGCCGCCCACCACCATGCTGGGCGCCCTCTACCGCTACATGCGGGAGGCGGATCCGGAGCACTTCCAGCCCATGAACTCCAACTGGGGGTTGGTGGATCCGCTCCAGAAGCGGATCAGGAACAAGCGGGAGAAGCGGGAACGGCTGGGCGAGCGTGCGGGCCGGGACTTCCGTGCCTGGATGGAGAGGGAGGGGGTAACGGGCCGCGTCGGCGCTTCTGAGCCCGGTGAGCCGGGGGCGCCCTGGAGCGGGGCCGGAGGGGCGGCGGCGCCATCTCCCCGGGGCGACCAGGAGCCGGAGCACCCCCATGCCCCGGCCCCGGTGCCCACGGCCCCCTGACGGCATCCATGGCCCAGGCACCTCCTGACCCTCAGCCCCTGGTGGAGGGGTTCCTTCGTCATCTCGCCGATGAGCGTGGGCTCTCGCCCCACACCGTCGCCGCCTACCGAAAGGATCTCACCGACCTTCAGGCCTTCCTCACCGGGTACTACGGGACTCCGGACTGGGGGTGGCACCATGTGGATCGGCTCACCCTCCGGAGCTTCCTGGGGTGGGGGCACCGGAAGGGGCTCTCCCGGTCCACCCTGTCCCGGAAGCTCTCGGCGGCTCGGACCTTCTTCCGCTTCCTCCACCGGGAGGAGGCGCTGGAGGGAAATCCGGCCCGCTCCCTGCGCGGTCCCCGCCGTGGTCGCACCCTCCCGGCCCATCTCCGGCCTCAGGGAGTGGAAGCGCTCTTCGAAGCGGCCGAGAACCGGGCGGCGGAGAACACGCTGCGGGGCACCCGCCTCCTGGGGATGCTGGAGCTCCTCTACGGGAGCGGACTCCGCCTATCGGAGCTCCACGGGTTGGACCTGCCTGCCGTGGATCTCATGGGGGATCAGGTGAAGGTGCTGGGGAAAGGGAGGAAGGAACGGATCGTTCCCATCACCCGTGCCGCAGCCCGGGCCATTCGTCGCTATCTTCCGAGGAGGGAAGAGACGGGGGCAGATCCGCATCGGGGGCCGCTCCTGGTGAACCAGAGCGGGAGTCGTCTCTCGCGCCGGTCCATCCAGTTGGAGGTGCGTCGCCTCCTGGAGAGCTGCGGCGAGGGATCGGAGGCCTCGGTCCACTCGCTTCGCCACTCCTTCGCCACCCACCTTCTGGACGAAGGGGCGGACCTCATGGCGGTGAAGGAGCTACTTGGACACGCCTCTCTCTCCACGACCCAGATCTACACCCACACCTCCCGGGAGCGACTCCGGCGGGTGTATCGGGAGGCGCACCCCCGGGGATGACCCGGGGTTGAACACTCAACCGAAGGAGCCTGATGAGCGAAGGGAGGAAGGTCCGGGCCACCACCGTGCTGGCGGTCCGCCGAGACGGATCCGTGGCCATGGGGGCCGACGGACAGGTGACCATGGGAGACACCGTGGTGAAGGGGACGGCCACCAAGGTCCGGAAGCTGAAGGGCGACCGGATCCTGGCCGGGTTCGCCGGCAGCGTTGCCGACGCCTTCACCCTCTTCGGCAAGCTGGAAGAGAAGCTGGAGCGCTACCCCGGCAACCTGACCCGGGCGTGCGTAGAGCTGGCGAAGGAGTGGCGCATGGATCGCTACCTGCGCCGTCTCGACGCGCTGCTCCTGGTGGCGGACCGCAACCACCTCTTCCTGGTGAGCGGCGACGGGAACGTGCTCGAGCCCGATGAGGATGTGGCCGCCATCGGCTCCGGGGGCTCCTTTGCCCTTGCGGCGGCCCGGGCGCTCCGGCGCCGGACCGAGCTGTCGTCCGCCGAGATCGTCCGGGATGCCCTGGGGATCGCCGCCGACATCTGTATCTATACGAACCACCAGATCTCCCTGGTGGAGCTGGCTGAGGAGAACGCATGAGCGAGAGTGCCACCACCACCCCAACCGCCGCTGAGTCCCCTCCACCCGAGTCGCTGAAAGCCCCGGCCACCGATGGTGCCGACGGGGAGGACTGGCTCGATGAACTCACCCCGCGGCAGATCGTCCGTGAGTTGGACCGCTACATCATCGGCCAGACCGAGGCCAAGAAGGCGGTGGCCATCGCCCTCCGCAATCGGTGGCGGAGGCAGCGGGTGGACGACGACATGCGCGATGAGATCCTCCCGAGCAACCTGATCCTCATCGGCCCCACCGGGGTGGGGAAGACGGAGATCGCCCGCCGCCTGGCCCGGCTGGCCGGCGCGCCCTTCGTCAAGGTGGAGGCATCCAAGTTCACCGAGGTGGGGTACGTGGGGCGGGATGTGGAGTCCATGATCCGGGATCTGGTGGATACGGCCATCAACCTGGTCCGGGCCGAACGGGAAGACGAGGTCCAGGACACCGCCGAGGACATGGCCGAAGAGCGGCTCCTGGACCTTCTCCTTCCTCCTGTGTCCGGCGCCGGTCCGGCTCCGGGCCGCCGGGGAGCGACCGCGGCCGGCGGCTCCCCCCTGGGGCGGGTCGAAACGGTCCGGCGACCCGCCGGAGCCGGCACCCGTCCGGTCATCGACCCCGACGAGTTCCCGGAGGAGGACGAGCCCACCGGGGCCCGGGAAGAGAAGGGCACGGAGGGCGCCGCTCGGCGGGGTGGGCCCCGCACCGTCTTCGTGGCGGGCCCCAGCGGGGTGCAGGCCACCACCCGGGATGAAGAGGATTCCGGGGCCGGGGCGGACGACGACGGCGGAGCCGAGGCAGTGGAGGGGGGAGCCGCCGAGGGCAGATCCTCCGCCGGCACCCACCGGCGGGAGCCCCCCCGGGAGGAGCTGACCCTGGAGGAACGGCGGGCCCGGACCCGGGAGAAGCTCCGGCGCCTGCTCAGGGACGGGAAGCTCGAGGACAGGATGGTGGAGATCGAGGTGGACCAGAGCCCCAATCTCGACAACATGATGATCCCCATGGGGATGGAGGGGGTGGACCACAGCTTCACCGATATGCTGCAGGAGATGCTCCCAAAGCGGACCAAGCAGCGTACGGTGAAGGTGTCGGAGGCCCGCCGCATCCTCATCCAGGAGCAGCTCGACCGGCTGGTGGACATGGACGAGGTCATCAACGAGGCCCTCTACCGCACCGAGGAGTCGGGGATCGTATTCCTGGATGAGATCGACAAGGTGGCCGGGGAGCGGGGCGGGGCGGGCCCAGATGTGAGTCGGGAAGGCGTCCAGAGGGATCTTCTGCCTGTGGTGGAGGGCTCGAACGTCCAGACCAAGTACGGACTCGTGCGCACCGACCACATCCTCTTCATTGCCGCCGGCGCCTTTCACGTCTCCAAGCCCTCGGACCTGATCCCCGAGCTCCAGGGGCGCTTCCCCATCCGGGTGGAGCTCAAGTCGTTGGACGAGAGCGACTTCGTGCGGATCCTGAAGGAACCCCAGAACGCCCTCCCGGCCCAGTATCGGGCCATGGTGGAGACGGAAGGGGCTTCCCTGGAGTTCACCGACGAGGGGATCGAGGAGTTGGCCCGGATCGCCGCCCGCCTGAACGACCGTATGGAGAACATCGGCGCCCGCCGCCTGCAGACCGTCATGACCACCCTTCTGGAAAGCGTCCTCTTCGACCTCCCGGACGAGGTGGGAGGCGCTGTGGTCATCGATGCCGACTATGTCCGCCGGGAACTCTCCTCCATCGTGGAGGATGAGGATCTGCGGAAGTACATCCTCTGACCTCTCCCTGGAGCCGCCTGTGACCGCCGTCGCCCCTCCTGCTCCCGCTGCGTCTTCCGTGCGCCACTTCCGGACGCTGCGGGACCTGAGCCCGTCCGAACTCCGGGACCTCCTGGTCCTGGGAGAGCGGTTGGCCCAAAGGCTCCCCCCAGAACCCGATCCCCAGCCCCTGGCCGGGCGCAGCGTGGCCCTCATCTTCCAGAAGAATTCCACCCGGACCCGGGTGTCCTTCGAGGTGGGGGTACACCAGCTGGGGGGACTTCCCATCTTCCTCTCCCAGGCCGACACCCAGATGGGACGAGGCGAGCCCCTCCGGGACACGGCCCGGGTCCTCTCCGGGTATGTGGATGCCGTCATGATCCGGACCTTCCATCAGGAGACGGTGGAGGAGTTGGCTCGCTTCTCCCGGGTGCCGGTGGTGAACGGCCTTACGGACCTCTACCACCCGTGCCAGCTCCTGGCCGACCTCCTGACCATCCAGCAGGAGTTCGGGCGCGACCGATGGAGCGACCTGCGGGTGGCCTGGTTGGGAGACGGGAACAACATGGCCAATTCGTGGCTGAACGCGGCGGCCATGCTGGGCTTCGAGCTCCGACTGGCGGTGCCCGAGGGGTTCGATCCGGACCCGGATACCCTGGCTCGGGCTCGGAGCGAGACGACGGTGGTCCTCACCCGGGATCCCCGGGATGCGGCCCGGGGCGCCCACGTCCTCAACACCGATGTGTGGGCGTCCATGGGCCAGGAGGAGGAGGCGGAGGAGCGGATGTCCCACTTCCGCCCCTTCCAGGTGGATGGGGACCTCATGGACCGGGCAGACCCGGACGCCATCTTCCTCCACTGCCTCCCGGCGCACCGAGGCGAGGAGGTCACCGAGGAGGTGCTGGAGGGGCCCCGGTCCCGCATCTTCCAGGAGGCGGAGAACCGCCTCCACGCCCAGAAGGCCCTCCTGGTGCACCTTCTGTCCGGCGCAGGCATCCACGGAGCTGCCGCCGGCCCCGATCCCTCCATCGGCTGAGCCCCGGCCACGGCCCCTCACCCTTCCACCCATCAATCGGACGACGACACCGCATGAGCGATTCCCTCGAAGTCTCGCCCCTGGACACGGAGCACCAGGTCCTGAAGGCCCGGATGGTCCCCTTCGCCGGGTTCCGCATGCCCATCCACTATCCCACCGGGATCCAGGCGGAGCACAGGGCGGTGCGCGAGGGGGTGGGGATCTTCGATGTCTCCCACATGGGCGAGTTCCAGATCGAGGGGCGCGACGCCCTGGCCCTGGTCCGGAAGGTGGCGGTGAATGACGCCGGTCGGCTCGCCCTGGGTCAGGCCCAGTACTCGGCTCTGTGCGCCGAGGACGGCACCGTCATCGACGACCTCCTGGTGTACCGGTTGGCGGACGACGGCTTCCTCTTGGTAGTGAACGCATCGAACCGGAAGGAAGACCTGGATTGGATCCGGAGCCACTCCCGGAAGATGGATGTGAAGATCCAGGACCGCTCCGCCGCTACGGCGCTTGTGGCGCTCCAGGGGCCCAGGGCCCAGGAGATCCTGGCGCCCCTCACCACGGTGGATCTGGATGAGGTGGGCTACTACCGGTTCGCGTCGGGACGGGTCATGGGAGTGGAGTCTCTGGTGGCCCGGACCGGGTACACGGGAGAGGACGGCTTCGAGATCTATCACCCCGCCGACCGGGCCTCCGACGTCTGGCGGGGGATCCTGGAGCAGGGGCGCCGGGAGGGCGTCGTCCCCGCCGGGCTGGGCGCCCGGGATACCCTGCGCCTGGAGGTGGGCTACCCCCTCTACGGGAACGACCTGGGGCGGGAGTACACCGCGCTGGAGTCGGGGCTGGGGTGGATCGTGAAGTTCGACGGGGAGCGCGGCGATTTCGTGGGGCGGGAGGCGCTGGCCCGGGAGAAGGAAGAGGGGCCGAAGCGTCGTCTCACCGGGATCCGTCTGGAGGAGCGCGGCTTCCCCCGGAGCGGCTACCCCCTGGTGGTGGATGGGGAGGAGGTGGGAACCGTCACCTCCGGGACGCTGAGCCCCACCCTGGAGCAGGGGATTGCCATGGGCTACCTCCCCACCGAGATGGCGGCGCCGGGTACCCGAGTCCATGTCCGGATCCGGAACCGGGATGTGCCGGCGGTGGTGGAGCGCCCGCCCTTCTACAAGGACGGATCAATCCGCAGGTGACCCGAATCCGGAGGAGCGGGGAGTCATGAGTGCCATGATCCTCATCTCGACCCACAGGATCCAGATGGCCGGTCGGATCCGGGAGGCCCTTGAGGCCCGGGGCCACCGGGTGGACCTCCTCACGGCCCCGGATCAACTGGATCTGGCTCCGGATCCCCGCCTCCTCATCCTCACCGGGCCGGGCCCGGGACACGATGATGAGCTTCGGGACTGGATCCAAGGGGCCCGAGGGGCGCCCCGCCTCCCCTTCTTCACCCTTCTCCCCGGCGACGACGGGGTGGCCCGGGGTCGCGCCCTCGGCGCCGACGAGGCCTTCCCCGAGCGGGTGGACCCGGAGGAGGTGGCCCGGAGTGCCCATCAGGCCATGGAGAGGGAACGCCTCCGGGGGCTCACCGGGATCGTGGGCCGGTCCGAGGCCATGCGGGAGGTGCTCCAGCGGGTGGTGCAGATCGCCCCAGCCCCATCCACCGTCCTCATCACCGGGGAGTCGGGGACGGGGAAGGAGCTGGTGGCCCGGGGAATCCACCTCCTGTCGCCCCGGCGTCCCCGGGCATTTCTGGCGGTGAATGTGGCGGCGCTCTCGGAGGGGCTTCTGGAGAGCGAACTCTTCGGGCACGAGAAAGGGGCGTTCACCGGTGCGGTGGATTCCCGGAAGGGGTTCTTCGAGCTGGCCCATGAGGGATCCCTCTTCCTGGATGAGATCGGGGAGATGCCGCTGGCCACCCAGACCAAGCTCCTCCGGGTGCTGGAGCGGGGCGAGTTCCTCCGGGTCGGGGGTGAGCGGCCCCGGGAGGTGGACGTTCGGATCATCGCCGCCACGAACCGCGACCTCCGGGCCCAGGTGGCGGCGGGAGAGTTCCGCCGGGACCTCTACTACCGGTTGAATGTCCTGGGGATCGAGCTGCCTCCCCTCCGGCGCAGGTCCGAGGACATCCCCGTCCTGGTGGCCCATTTCGTGGAGGAGATCGCCCGGCGGATGGATCGGGCCTTCCCCGGGATCAGCCCCCGGACCATGGCGGTGCTCCAGGCCTACGATTGGCCCGGGAATGTCCGGGAGCTCCGGAATCTGGTGGAGAGCATGGTGGTCCTGGCCCCGGACCGGGTCATCGAACCGGAAGATCTGCCCCGGGAGATCCGCTTTCCCCGGGAGGCTCCCCGGCTTCTGCCGCCTCCCTCGTCGCCGCCCGCCGGTGACCCCCGGGGAGAGGGGCGCCCCGGCGGCCTGGGGCGGCGGGAGCGGGCGGCGCTTCTCGGCCTCACCGGGCCGGGTGCGGAGGGGATAGCCGGTCCGCCGGCCCCCCGGGGAGGGCGGGAGCGGGGGGATGACCATGGGGCCGCCGCGGCGGGGACCGGGATGGTTCCGTCGGAGGTGGATCCACGGGTACGCCCGGAGCTGGAGCTGGTCTTCCGGACCCTCCTGGACCTCCGGATGGATGTGGACGAGCTCCGCCGGGAGTTCGAAGCCTACCGGGAGGAGACGGAGGAGCGCCTGGATGATCCCTTCGCCCGAAGCTGGGCCCTCCCGGGGCACTCCGGGGTGGAGGTGGGCTATACCCGCAGGCCGGCCCGAGACGAGGAGGTTCCTGAGACCGAGGCGGTTCCTGAGACCGAGGCGGTTTCGGGGGGCAGGGCGGTTTCGGGGGGCGAGGCGGCTTCGGGAGGCAGGACGGTCCCGGAGGAGGATCCTGGCGGGCACCTGGGAGCTGGAGAGGAACCGGCCACCGGCGCAGCCCCGGACCGTGCTCGGCAGATCGGCCAGGATCAGGAGGGCGGATCAGGGGACGGGGGGCGAGCCGGTGACGGCCCGGCTGCGCCTCGCCCGGAGGAAGAGGGTCGCATCGTCTTCCGCCCGGGAATGACCATGGACGAACTGGAGGCCGAAGCCATCCGGTTGACCCTGGCCGAGACGGAGGGGAACCGGAGGGAGGCGGCGGAGCGCCTGGGGATCGGTGAGCGCACCCTCTACCGGAAGATCAAGAAGTACGAGATCCAGGTGTAGGAAAGGGTCCGCCTGGCCTCAGCCCCCCATCCGTCCCCGCTCGGCCTGGACCCGGGGGAGGATCCGTTCCCAACTCCGGTCCCGGACCTCCCGGTACTCCACCTCGAGCCCTCCTGACTCCAGATCCACCTCGCTCGGGAAGGCATAGACCGCCATGAGGGTTTCTCGGGCCGCCACCCGGTGCCTGGACCAGTGGGGAGTCACGGCGCGAATGGCCACCGGTCGGTACCGGAGGCCCCGGCTCACCAGGTTCAGATCTTCCGGTTCGAAGGCCACCTCCACCGACTCGGAGTGGACCGCCACCAGGAAGAGCTGGAAGCTCTCCGTCCCCACCCCGATCCCCTCCCGGAAGATGGCCTCGTGCGCGCCGGCCAGAGCCTGGAGGCGCTCATGGGTATCGGGGGCGGTGGTCTCGATGATCCGCTCCGCCAGGGGCGTGACCCGAAGCTGCAGGTCGCCGCGGCGCAGATACATGGAGATCTCGCTCTGGCGGAGGGAGCCGGAGCGGTCACCCATGGTGGGGGTGGACGGCGCCGTGTCCGGGGCGGGAGCGGCAGAGTCCAGCTCCGCCTGAACCCCAGGGGCGGTGGAGAGGGCCGGGGTGTTGTTCCCGGCGGCCGGCGCCGGGGTGGTACCGGAGTCCGGATCCTGGAGGAGGAGCCCGCACCCGGCGAGGAGCACGGCCAGTCCCGCCAGCCCCGTCACCCCGAGTCCACGGTTCATCCCCGACTCTCCCCCGTGGTGGTTTCGGCGGGCTCCGGATTCCCGTGGTCCCCATCCTCCCCAGGGGCGCCTGCCCCCTCGGAGGAGACGTCTCCCGCAAGCGGAGGGGCCCCCTCCGCACCTCCTCCAGCCCCCGTCTCTGCCT
>SKJY01000044.1 GCA_007121775.1 Gemmatimonadota bacterium | reverse complement strand
GTGGACGGTGGTGGTGGACCGGGACGGGGAAGAGGTGGTCCTGAAGCCCAAACAGCTCGTCCTGGCCACGGGGATGTCCGGGAAACCCAACCTGCCCGAATTCCCCGGGATGGAGACCTTCCGCGGTGAGCAGCATCACTCATCGCGTCACCCGGGTCCCGAGGCGTTCAAGGGAAAGAAGGCCGTCATCATCGGCTCCAACAACTCGGCCCACGACATCGCCGCGGCGCTCTGGGAGCACGATGCGGATGTGACCATGGTGCAGCGGAGCTCGACCCACATCGTCCGCTCCGACAGCCTCATGGAGATCGGGCTCGGCGCCCTTTACTCAGAGGAAGCGGTCCAGAACGGGATGACCACGGAGAAGGCCGACCTCATCTTCGCCTCCCTTCCCTACCGGATCCTTCCCCATCAGCAGAAGCCCCTCTACGACAAGATGCGGGAGGTGGATGCCGAGTTCTACGAGGGGCTTGAGAAGGCCGGATTCCTCCTGGATTGGGGCGATGACGGATCGGGGCTCTTCATGAAGTACCTCCGCCGGGGATCGGGCTACTACATCGATGTGGGCGCCTCGCAGCTCATCATCGATGGCGAGATCAAGCTGGCGCACGGGAACGTCCGCGAGATCGTGGAGGACGGCGTAGTGCTGGAAGACGGGACGAAGCTCGAGGCGGACCTCATCGTCTACGCCACCGGCTACGGATCCATGAACGGGTGGGCAGCGGATCTCATCGGACAGGAGGTGGCCGACAAGGTGGGGAAGGTCTGGGGAATCGGATCAGACACCACCAAGGATCCCGGTCCCTGGGTGGCTGAGCAGCGGAACATGTGGAAGCCCACAAAGCAGGAGGGGCTATGGTTCCACGGCGGAAACCTCCACCAGTCGCGCCACTACTCCCAGTTCCTATCACTCCAGCTCAAGGCCCGCATGGAGGGGATCCCCACACCGGTCTACGGCATCCCGGAGACGTACCATCTGAGCTGACCGGAAGAGGGCACCACGTGGTACGAGGGGGTGGGATGGGCAAAATGGGCCCGTCCCGCCCCTTCCGCGTTGGAGAAGGCCTCAAGCGATCAAGACAATGGATGTAGAGAAAGACCCATCTCCTCGGCTGCCGTGCACATTCGGACATCGTAGCTCGCCAGAGATAGATCAACGATCGGCCCGATCCTGGTCGAGTTCAGCCAGAAGGTCGGAGAGAGGGGCCGCCGGAGCTCGCTCCGGTATCGTGCCCTTTGGGAGCACGGGCGGCCGGAGCCAGCCGGACCTCGCTGCTTTCGCCAGGACTGCGTCTGAGGCAGTCTGTGGACGGCCCGGCTCAGGCGCTACCAACTCCGCCACGACCCGATCTCGATCCGTAACGAGTATTCGCTCGCCTGAGGCAGCGAGACGCACATACTCGCTGAGGCGATTCTTCAGTTCCTTGATTCCGACAGCTCTCATTCCTCACGGTAGCTACCGGTGGCTACTTCGACCAGGGTGGACTGGGGACTTATCCTCGCCGCCCCCTCTCGGCTGTTCTGGGATGATGTTGGGGCCTCGGTGACCAGGCCGCCGCGGCCCTGGGCAGGGCACTGCCTCACCAACACCGCCCACGAACGGCCGTGAGGGTGTCGCCCCGACCCTTCGGACACCCCCGTCAACCCAATCCGCTTTGCAACCCCACACCGTTACCTCTCCGTTACTGGCCCGCAACAGTGATGTGTCCTGAGTGGGATATCCTCTCAAGTGGATAATCTGTACACCCCTACCCAGAGGATACTTCCCATGAACCGAATCCTGTCAGTGGCCGTGACCCTCACGGCGCTGGCGCTTTTCGCCCCGCTCGGCCTGGCCGCGCAGGCCGGCGGAGCCGCCGTCCTTACCGGCCTTGTGTCGGACTCGGACAATCGCCCCCTCTCCGGCGCCGTGGTCTCGCTGGAGGGCCTGAACCTCTCGGTGCTCACCAATGAGGCCGGGTTCTATCGTCTCACCGGCGTCCCTGCCGGCGAACAGCGCATCGTAGTGAACTACATCGGCTACGAGCCGGGTAGGGCCACCGTTACCGCTCGGGCCGGCGAAACGCTCCGAACCGACATCACCCTCTCCATCCGCCCCCTGGCCCTGGCTGGGATCACCGTGGAGGGCGACCGCTTCGGGAGCCGGGCCGCCGCCCTGAACCGGCAGAATACCGCCTCCAGCATCCTGAACGTCATCTCGTCGGAGCAGGTTGAGCGCTTCGCCGATCCACAGGTCTCCGACGCCCTCCGCCGAGTGCCTGGTGTGGCCACCTTCGACAGCCGGGGCGAGTCGGAGAACGTCTTCCTCCGGGGGATGGCACCGGGGATGACGGTGGTTTCGCTCGATGGTGAGCGCCTCCCCACCACCGGTCTCCGCAGCCGCGAGGTCTCGCTCTCGGCCATGCCTGCCGAGATGCTCTCGTCCATTGAGGTGGTGAAGGCCATCACCCCGGACATGGATGCCGACGCCGCCGCCGGGACCATCAATCTGGTGACCCGGCAGCCGCTGGGTGACCAGACTTACTTCAACGTCTCCGCCGCCGGTGGGCTCCACGAGAACGGCTACGGCGCCAACGGACTTGCCGGGCTCCACTTCGGACAGCGGCGGGGTGACCTGAGCTACATGCTCCGCTTCAACTTCCGGCGGAACGACCGGGCCATGGACGACGTGCGTCACTTCTGGTCTACCGGGAACTTCGGGGCCGGCGATGTGGACCTCCTGGACCAGCTCCGCATTGGAGCCTACGAGATCCGCCGGGACCGGTATGCTCTGAACGGACGAATCGACTACAACCTCTCTGAGCGCTCCTTCGTCTACGTCCGCGGACTCTTCAACCTGCTGGACGAGCATAGCATCCGTCACCAGTTCCGGGTCCATACCGAAGATGGAACCCATGTCTCGGCCACTCGGTCGAACGGCGGCCGCATCCAGAGCATCGGTCGTGAGATGACCCGGGAAGAGCTCCTATCCAGCCTGACGCTGGGCGGGGAAACGGGTTTGGGCCGGACCGACATGGACTACAGCCTCACCCTGGCCCGCGGGAAGAACGAGCAGCCCTTCCAGCGCTACCTGAACTTCCGCAGCGGCCGGTACGACATGGAGTACGACATCTCCGACCGGAACTTCGCTCGGTGGTGGATCGTGGACGGGGATGGACAGTCCCACCTGGATCCCTCCACCCTCCTGCTGCGGCGCCACGAAGTCCGCACTGACTTCGTCACCGATACGGATGTGAACGCTCGGTTGAACTTCGAGCACCCCATCACCGTGGGTGAGGCAACCGGGAGCATCCGCTTCGGCGGACGCTACTTCACCAAGACAAAGGACCGGGAGGCCTGGGTCCGTCGCTACGGGATCCCGTCGGATCTCCGCCTTCCCCTCTCCGAGTTCGGGAATGGCTCCATGTATCGCTCCATCGTGGGCGGACGCTACCAGATCGGCCACATCGTGGACTGGTCCCAAGGTGAGCGCTTCCTGAACCAGAACTTCCGCAACCGGATCGAGCCGCTGGAGGACATCGACCGGACCTATTCGGTGTCGCTGGATGACGAGTCCATCGACTACCGGGCCAGCGAGTCCGTCGGTGCGGCCTTCGGGATGGCCACCCTGAACTTCGGCGACCTCCGGGTCATCGGCGGGGTTCGGATGGAGCGCACTGCGACGACCTACCAGGGCAATGAGTCCCTCTTCGACGAGGGTGGAAGTCATACGGGAACGCAGCGGCTGGAAGAGGGGAACGACTACATCAATTTCTTCCCCATGCTGCACCTCAGGTACCAGCTCGATGACCGGACCAACCTCCGGATGGCATGGACCAACACCCTGGCCCGCCCGGACTTCTCACTCCTGGCGCCCTTCCAGCGGGTGAACTACGACGCCGGGACCATTGAGCGCGGGAACCCGAACCTCCTCCCCTCCCGGGTCATGAGTCTGGACCTCATGGCCGAGCGGTTCTTCCAGGATGTGGGGCTGGTCTCGGTGGGCGTCTTCGCCAAGCGGATGAACGACTTCACCTACCGGCGTACCTTCACCGAGACCCAGGGCGAGTTCGCCGGGTTCGAGGTGCGGATGCGGGAGAACGGCGCCACCGCCGACATCGCCGGGGTCGAAGCGGCGTGGCAGCAGCAGCTCAGCTTCCTTCCAGGCATCTGGAGTGGGCTGGGGCTCATAGCAAACTACACCTACACCGCCTCCCGGGCGCGCCTCGTTGAGATCGACCGGGAAGTCCGTCTTCCGCGGCAGATCCCCCATGTGGCCAACGCGGCCCTGACCTTCGACCGGGGCCCGTTCCAGGGCGCCTTTACCGTGAACCACCGGAGCCGCTACCTCTTCGAGGTGACGGCGGACGAGGTGCCGGAGCACCGGAGCCACCTCTACCCCACGGCGGACCGCTTCCTGGCGGCTCAGACTCAGCTGGACATGTCCGCCAGCTTCCAGGTGATTCAAGGTGGATCCATCTTCGTGGAGGTGAACAATCTCCTGGACACTCCCCAGACCTGGTTCGATGGGCACCCGGACATGCACTACCGGTCGTCGTACAACATGCGGTGGGGCCTCATCGGGTTCCGGTACGGATTCTGATGGCCTGACGTGCTGACGCGGCTGTGACGGCCCGATGGGAAAGAGCTCGGTCGACCCGAAGGTGGGTCGACCGGGCTCTTTTCGTTGCCGCCGCCTTCGGCTGAAGGGGCGGCCTGCACCCCTCGCGCCCGACTGAAGCTTCACCTCACCGCATCCCACCCCCGCCGCCACCCACCCCCGTGGACACGCCGGCACCACCGGAAAACCCGCCTCCGGGGATCCCGGACCCACCTCCCGCTGACGCCTGCATCCGAGGCTGGGAGCTCTGACTGATCCAGAGGATGAAGAGGAAGAGAAGGAGATCGTCATCCTCCCCCGCACCGGCGCCCCCTCCCCCCGCAGCCCGTCTGATCCAACCGGGAAGCTCCAGCTCTCCGCCTGCCTCCTGCACCGCTTCCTCAAGGTCGCGGAGGAGCGTATGGGAGAGCTTCCGATCCACGAGCAGGAGGGTAAGGTGCTCAGCCAGGAGCCGAGCACCCCCGAGGGGATCCGTCTCCACCGCCCCCTCCAGCGCTGTGCGGAGCTCTTCCTGGCGGGTCCTGAGCCAGGCCCGACGGCGGGCCCCCTTCTCCGAGAGCTGATACCTCCCCTCATAGGCAGCGAGCCAGAGGCCGATGGCCGCCCCGGGGGCGGCACCGAAGAGGAGAGCCGTGGTCCAGGACCCGGATACCAGACCGGCACCACCGAGGAAGAGGAGGGGGAGGAGGAGGGAGGCTACCAGAGCCGCGTTTCTCCGCTCAGGGTGATACTCCAGGAGCCCTTCCTCCAGCATCTCCCTGCGGGCCAGGCGGTAGACCTTCGGGACCCACCCCAAACTCCCCAGCAGTGACTGAAGGGACCCATGCTCTTCCAGGTGCCGCAGGAATTCCTCTTCCGCCCCGGCCAGGCGATCTCCAGGGGGAGCGGGGGTGATCCGGTGCACCTCCTGGGTCCCGGACGCCAGGCCGCCTTTCTTGGTGGTGGCGCCATACTCCCCCTCGGCCTCGGTCCGCTCCAGCCGGAGGTACCCTCGACGGGCCAGGTCCACAACCAGGGCGGAAGCGGCCCGGAGCGCCCACTCAGTGTGGCCCACCGTGAGGAATGCGGCCCGGTGGAGCGGCTCCTCCGGCATCCCATCGGGGATCCGGGTGGGAGGATCCCCGGGGTCGTGCCACTTGAGCATGAGCCCGACCCCGGGAAGCAGCCCCAGCAGGAGACCCCCCAAACCCATGAGGAAGAGGGGCAAGCGGTCTTCCGGCGGCTCGGGAGGTGCCCGACCGGGAAGGCGCGCCGGGAACCCCACCTGGACTCCGTAGGGGGTGCGGGCATCGAGTTCGGCCCGCTGGAACCGCACCTCCCACCCCGTGCCGTCTGAAGGCTCCAACCGACCCTCCTCCTCCGGCACGAAGAGGATCTCCCCTTCCTCCAGCCCGAATTGGGGGAGGCGCACCTCCACGTCGAGCCCCCGGATGGGCACCTCCCACGCGTCGCCCACCGCGTCCCAGGCGATCCGGTTCCACCCCTCCACCTCCTGCAGCGCCCCTTCCACGCGGTACTCGATGACGAAGGTGGTGGGTTCACCGCGAGGCTCGAAGTCCCAGGTGACATCCACCGAGCGGCTCCGTTCCCGCACCTCCACCTCCGAGACCTCCACCTGGGGACTCGAGACCCGCACGTCCGTCACGGCGTCGAGACCCCGGGTGGGGAGGGTGCGGAAGCCCTGGGAATAGGTCCCCCCCTCGTAGACGAAGTCCATGGATTCGGTGACGCGGTAGTCGCCGCTCTCCTGGAGCTCGATGGTCACCCGGAACCCTTCGATCCCGTAGCTCCGTGCCGCCTCCTGGAGGGCGGCACGGGGGAGGGGCACCACGAGCGTCAGGAGGAGAAGAAGGAGAGCATGGACCGCTCCCCACCTTCCCACCGGCGAGGTCGACATCGTCGGGGGGAGGGGGGTTCGGTTCGGCGCTACCGGCATAGGTCGATCCTTATTGCAGGGGGCAGGGTCCGCGCTGGCGAGGGCAGACTGCGCACTGCCAGGAGCAGTGCCCACACCGTCAGGAGGCAAACTCCGCGCTGAAGAGGGCATGGCCCGCGCGCTGCCAGGGGGAGGGGCCGTGGGCTGTCCGCCCACCGCCCCCTGGTCTCCCGGACATCCGTTGAACCTACGCTGTGACCGCTCGAAGCCTTCATCCCCGGTCGAGCTCTGCCCGCCAGGTCCACCCCAACTCAGCCCACCCAATTCCCTCTCTCCTACCCCGTCGTCCCCAGCCCCCCTGCAATGGCGTTCACAACCAGGAGCATCTCCGGGAGGAGGGCATCGGCCCCTTCCCCATCGCCCTGGGCGTGGAGCCCCCGCCACCGGCGGAGTTGCTGGATCTGGAGGTGATGGAGGGGACCCAGGCGTTCGGACCGGAATCCCATCATGGTGTACATCCGGGGGCGCCGCTCCTGGAGGGGGTGCCCGTAGAGCAGTTCCAGCATCTCCCTGGTCCGACGGTATTCGGTCAGGATCCGGTCCAGATGGAAGCCCGCCGCCTCCTGGTCTTCAACCAGCCCGGCGTAGGCTTCCATGATCTCCGGATCGGCCACGGCAATGGCCGAGGACGCCGTGGTGAGCACATAGCGAAACGGCATGAACGCCACCGCGTGCCGGCTCAGGAGCTGGAAGGCCGCCCCATCCTCCTGCCTCAGGCGCTCCAGAGCCGAGCCCACCCCGTACCATCCGGTGAGGACGAAACGGGCCTGGCTCCAACTGAAGACCCAGGGGATGGCCCGGAGGTCGGCGAAACTCCGGGCGCCCGTGCGGCGGGCAGGCCGGGATCCGATGCGGCTCGCTTCCAGGAGGTCGATGGGGGTGGCCTGGGAGAAGAAGGAGACGAACCCGTCGTGCCGGATCAGCTCCCGGTAGGCCTCCAGACTGTAGTCGTAGAGGCGGTCCACCACCGCCTCCAAGGATGAGGCAAGGCTTGCGGTTATGGACTCCTCCCCATCCTCGACGCTCGCTACCTCCGTCCGGCCCGCCCCCAGCGTCAGTCCCGCCGTTCCCGCTTGGAGGAGCTCCAGGTTGTAGAGGGCGGTCTGGAGGTTGGCGTACTTCTGGGCGATGACCTCACCCTGCTCCGTGAGTCGGATGTCGCCCTGGATGGTGGCCGGAGGGAGCCCGGCCAGGAATCGGTGGGTGGGTCCGGCGCCCCGGCTCATGGTTCCGCCGCGGCCATGGAAGAAGCGGATCCGCACCCCATGACGACGCCCGACGTCAGTCAGTGCCCGCTGAGCCCGGTTGAGACTCCAGAGACTAGCCAGGATCCCCCCGTCCTTGTTGCTGTCGCTGTATCCCACCATCACCTGCTGAGAACGATCTGCGTCCAGATGCTCCTGTCGCCACCGGAGACTCCTCTCCGTCACCGGATGAACCAGGAAGGCGTCCAGGATCTCCGGACCCTGTTCCAGATCGTCAATGGTCTCGAGGAGGGGCACCACAGGCAGTACGCACGCCTCTCCCTCCGCCGTGGACCGGGTCAGCCCCGCCTCCCGGCAGAGGGCGTAGACCACCAGCAGATCCGAGAGACTCCGGGTCATGCTCACGATGAGGGATCCAATCCCTGCCGCCCCGTACTCCTCCATGTGACGCCGGATCGCCCTGTACGAGCCTAGCACCGCTCCGGCCTCGCCCTCGAGCCCCCGGGGATCCCGGACGAACGGGCGGGGAGTCTGGAGTTCGGCGGTGAGGAAGGCCACCCGCCGCTCCTCGGGCCAGTCGGCGAAGTCGACCCCTCCCTCGACCCCCGCCGCGCTCAGGAGTTGGGCCAGGGCGGCGTCGTGGAAGGCGCTGTTCTGACGTACGTCCAGCGCCGCCAGGTGGAAACCGAAGGCCTCGACCCGCCGCAGGACCGGCTCCACATCGATGCGTGCCAGGCGTGGGGCACCCATCTCCCGAAGACTCCGGTGGAGGAGGGTGAGATCCTGCACCAGTTGGTGGTGACTTCGGTAGGCGGCACCGCCCTCTTCCCTCGGCAACATGAGCCGGATCAGGTTCAGGAGTTGTCGCCAGGGCTCCTGCGGGTTCCGGGCCAGGGCGGGAACCGCCCTTTCGCCCAGGGAGTTGGAGAGCTCTCCGATGCGGCGATGTACCGCCTCCGGTACCGCAACCTCACGGTCCGAGAGGCTGAGGCGTCGGGCCAGTTCGCCCAGGTCGGCGTCTACCCGCGCCAGGGCTCGCCGCCGTAGTTCCTGCAACGTCTCCCGGGTCACATCGGCTGTCACCAGCGGATGGCCGTCCCTGTCGCCCCCCACCCAGTTGCCGAAGCTCACCCGTGGGAGGCGCGCCGGATCATCCAGGATTTCCAGGTCAAGGCCGGTCTCTTCCCAGGCAGCGCGGAGTCGCTGGTCCAGCATGGGGATCACCGTGGGGAAGACCCGGGTGAGGTAGTGGACCACATTCCGCAGTTCGTCCTGGATGGTGGGCTTGTCCAGGAAGACCTGGCCCGTGAGCCAGAGTCGGTGTAGGGCCGCCTGGATCTCCGCCTCGATCCGTCCCGATTCGTGACGGGTCCAGACCTGGTTTTCCCTCCGTACCATGAGCAGGTAGATGGTTCGGAGTTGGTCGATGACGGTGGAGCGCTTGGATTCGGTGGGGTGCGCCGTGAGCACCGGTTCGATCTGGATCTGCCGGAGGCGGTCCCCCATCTCCTCTGCGGTGAGTCCGGCGGTCTTGAGTCCCAGGAGCGTCTTCCCCCAGAGCCCCGA
Organism: Gemmatimonadota bacterium; assembly: GCA_007121775.1. Classification (GTDB taxonomy): domain Bacteria; phylum Gemmatimonadota; class Gemmatimonadetes; order Longimicrobiales; family Gaopeijiaceae; genus PWLA01. The sequence continues at coordinate 3,799 of SKJY01000044.1, read as the reverse complement.
GATGCGGGCGAGACCATGCTCGTCTTCCAACCGGCGGCGGAGCTGCACGGCCGCATTCTCTTCCACGATGGTGATGAGCTGGAAGTAGATGGAGGCAGCCTTGCTCAGGGTGGCAGGATCCACCTCACGGGGAAGCCCTCCGGCAGGACCACCCCCGTCCCCGGCATGGGCGCCTGAGGCGCCATCCAGGACACGGGCCACCGCCTCCTCCCCGGCCTCCCGGAGCACGGATACAAAACACCTGTGCAGGAAGCCCAGATCCCGCTGAACCTTGTCGATTTCGAGGCTTTCGTCGGTGGTGCTGAAGTACATGGGAAGCGGAGGGGTTGGACGGGGATGAACGAACAAGGCGTGGATCGAGGCCCCACCGGGTCAGGGCGGCCATACCGTGGCACACCGGGACCGGGTCATTGGGGACACGGGACGGCCAGGTCGGATCAGGCCGGCACGGACCGAGTCACGAGATCGACGGTAACCACTTTCTCAGTACTGAGGCCAGCCTCCGAGGCTCCACCGGCTTGGCCACATAGTCGTCCATCCCCGACTCAAGGCATCGTTCCCGGTCGCCCCGCATGACATTGGCGGTCATGGCCACGATGGGGAGGCGTCGGACCGCGCCTCCACCGGCCCCATTGCCACCCGGGTGGGCTCCTGCGGAGGATATACCGGACCGGGCCTCGCCACTTCGGATCGCCCGGGTGGCAGCGTACCCATCCATGATGGGCATCTGGCAATCCATGAGAATCAGGTCGTAGGGGCGGCTATGGGCCGCCTCCACCGCTTCGGCCCCATTCTCTGCTGTGTCCACCTCGAGACCGAGTTCGCGCAGAATGTGCACCGCCACCTCTCGATTGATGGGGTTGTCTTCCACCAGGAGCACCCGTCCCCTGAGGGAACGGCGCCACTCCCTCACCGAGTGCCGGGTGGCGATCCCCACTTCGCTGCCGGCCTCACCCTGATCATAGATCTGTTGCCTCGTTCGCCCCAGGGTGGCTGAGAGGATGTCCCGGAGGTCCCCGGCCCGGTAGGGCTTGGTCAGATACCCCGAGAACCCCAGCCTCTGGAAGAAGGCGGCATCCCCCTTACGGGCCAGGGAGGTGAGCATGATCAGGGCGAGCTCTCCCAAACGGGGGTCCCGACGGATGGCCCGGGCCAGGTCCGCCCCATCCATATCGGGCATCTGCATATCCAGAAGGGCCACTTGGAAGGGATCTCCTTCTACCACGGCCTCGCCGAGCCGCTCCAGCGCCTCGGGGCCTCCGGGGACGGCCTCGGCCCTGCCCCCCCACCGCTCCAGGAGAATGAGGGCCAGATCCCGATTCGTCCGGTTGTCGTCCACCACCAGGATCCGCACTCCGTCGAGATCCATATCCAGGGGGGCCCCCGGAACCTCCGCCCCCACCCTCAAGGGGAGGGTGAACCAGAACTCCGAGCCCTCCCCCTCCCGACTCTCCACCCCGATCCGTCCTCCCATGAGCTCCACCAACTCCCGTGAGATGGCGAGTCCAAGCCCGGACCCGCCGTACCTGCGGGTCGTGGACGCATCCACCTGGGTGAAGCTCTGAAAGAGGTCTCCCACCCGGCCCGCCGGGATCCCCATCCCCGTATCCCGGACCGAGACACGGATGGTGGGACCGGGATCGGATCCGCACGCGCCATGGGACTCGGTGGCAGCGGAGAGGGGTTCGGGCCCCTTGGGTTGCCCCCGAACGCCCTCCACCTGGGCCAGCACCGCCACCTCACCCCGCTCCGTGAACTTCACCGCATTGCCCACCAGGTTCGTGAGCACTTGCCGGACCCGACCCGGATCGCCCCGCAGGCGGGCGGGGACATCGGGGTGCACGAAGGAGATGAATTCGAGCTCCTTCTCATAGGCCCTGAGGGCAAGGGTGGCTGCCACATCGGCCATGGTGGTGTGGAGGTCGTAATCCAGATCCTCCAGCTCCATCCGTCCGGCTTCGATGCGCGAGAAGTCCAGCACATCATCGATGAGGGCCAGCAGCGCCTCTCCGCTCACCCGCACCGTATCGGCGTAGGACCGCTGCCGGGAATTGAGCTGCGTCTCCAATAAGAGCCCGATCATCCCGATGACCCCGTTCATGGGCGTCCGGAGTTCATGGCTCATATTGGCCAGGAAGCGGGTCTTGGCCTGGCTGGCCGCATTGGCCAACTCGATCTGTCGCTCGAGCTCCGCCTCCTTGAGACAGGCCAGCGAGGCGTTGGCCAGCTTGTCCATGAGGACCTGAAGCGACTGCAGGAAGTGCCGTTCGAAGGGTGGCCCGCTCCGGACCAGGACCAACGCCCCGAATCCCGGAAGGTGAAAGAGGGTCCGGGAGGACGCATGATCCTGGCCTTGGTAGGGGAGCCGGGCAGCCCAGCCCGGGATCCCCGCCAGCTTCTCCGGAGGTGGAATCTCGGCCAGGAAGGCCCGGTGCGTGTCCTGCCTGTGAAGGACCCGTGGGATCGCAAGCACCGACTCCCACCTGAGACTTCCTCCCCCACCCACGGGCTTGGCCCGGATCACCTCTCCTCCGCTGCAGTTCAGCGTGCGCAGCATGGTAGACAGCGCATCCTGGAGCATGGGCTTCAGCTCCAACGTCGTGCCCAGCGAAAGGGAGATCTCGTAGAGGATCTCGGTCTCGGAGGCCGTGTTCATGACTCGGCCAGGAGGGCCAGGACGGCGGTCTTGTTGTAGAACTCCAGGTAGTCGCGGCCGCTGTTGGCAATCTCGCCCAACGTGAGCGCCCCGAAGAGGGGTCGCCCCGCCGCCGCCGCGGCCAGCTCCTGCTCCATCCGATCCCCCAGGAAGAGGACCCGGGAGATGCAGTCGATGAAGAGGGCTGTGTGATGGGACTCGGTATTGAAGGGGGCCGAGGCCTTGGCCAGCTCCGTCGCCCGTCCAGCCGCCGCGATGAGGGAGTCAGCTGTTCCGTGAAGCAGCTTCACGAACGAGCCGGTGGGAACTTCGCCCACACAGACGAGTCCCTGGGCATCGTCCACCATGAGTGGATCCCGTACCACGACCTCGGCACCCAGCCGGTTGATCCCGAAGGGGTAGCCCTTGGCCAGATCGAAGAAGGGGGTGTCGTCGAAGCTCCGGCCGCTATGGGCTTCCACCAGTTCCCGGTAGACCTGGAAGGCGGGCCGCCAATCAAGGGTCCGGATCACATTCCGGTCCGCCTCCGTCACCTTCATCCCATGGCTGACGGGGGTCCAGCCATGAGCCACCCCCACCCCGCTACGGAAGGGAAGGTGGGCCAGGAGAGCCCCATCCTCCACCAGGCCCTCCGGGGTGATGAGGCAGGGGGCCTTCCGGAAGGAGAGGGATCCGGCTCCTCCGCCCACCAGGTTCCGCTCGAGGCCGAAGCAGAAGAAGAGGGACTGAACGAGGGTGGCGATCCCGGAGCTGAGTCCGTCCACAAAGACCAGGAGGGTCCCGTAGGGATCCGCGGATTCCGCTCCCCAGGCATCGGCCACGGCTTCCACCTGGGTCTCCGTCTCCCGGGCCGGGCCGCTCAGACCCCCGATGACGGCGATCCGGGGGTGCACGGGGAGGGTCACCACCAGCGTGCCCCGCTCCCGGTTCAGCCCGTCGAAGATCACCTGTGGGAAGATGCCGCCGAATACCGGGGTCCGGAGCCCGCTCAGAACCGGATCCACTTCTTCCCGCGTCCAACCGTTCCCATCACAGGCCAGGACCAGGAGTCCGTGGACATCTGACCTGCCGTCCAGTTCTACTGCCATGCGACCGAAGGCCGACACGCTCCCCGACGGCTCATATCGTTGATGCATCAACGCC
>SKJY01000082.1 GCA_007121775.1 Gemmatimonadota bacterium | reverse complement strand
GCGTCGCAGCAGAGTCGCCGGGACGTCTCCGCGGAAACTCGGGTGCCGTCCGCGAGGTGCGAGCGGCCGGGAGCGTGCTCCAGGAAGTGGGTGTGGGAGGGGGCGTCGGTGGGGCGGGCGCCGGCATCCTCCCCACCTCCGCTTCGGAGCGTGGCCATGTCCACGTGGAGCGCCACCTGGTAGCGCTCGGGGCGGGTGCCGGAGAGGGGGGCGATATGTTCAGGGGATGCCACCGATCCTTCGCCGCAGCCGCACCGCCCATGGGTGGTGTCCGAGTGTTCGGGAGCATCCGAGGAAGCGGCGGACTCCGCCGCCGCGGGGGTTGCGGTCTGGTCGCAGCTTTCCGCGGAAGCGTTTTCGGACCCGGCCTCACCCCCTTGGAACGCTCCCCCGGCCACCCTCTCCCTGGAAATCTCCGCGGAAACGCCTTGGGCGCAGGCCCTCACCCTCCGGGGGCCATCCGTGGTGCCCCGCTCGGACGCTTCCCCGTCATCCGCGTCCTCGTCGTCCTCCGCACCGCCATCCAGAAGTCCACCAAACCCCACCCGCAGCGCCTGCTCCACCAAGAGCCCCATCCCATCGGCCCGCCGCTGCCGGGGTGTGATCTCCCGAATCGCCGGCCCCATGGGCGCACCCTCCGGCGCCCAATCCCGCTCCGAGCGGAAGAGGGCATCCCCCGCCGCCTCCAGCGCCCGCATGAGGAGCGCCCCCACCTCCGGGTCCAGCCGCCCCCGGACCAGGTACATCCCATCCTCATCGGGAGAGACGGAGAAGAACCGGCTTCGGTGCCGCTCCCGCTCCAGATCGATCTCGTCCTTCCGGCAGAGCTTCTTCCACCCCCGCACCAGCGTCTCGAGCTGGGCCGCAGTGCACTGACGGGCGAACTCCACCAGCGTCTCTTCCTCTTCGGGGGTGGCCAGGTCGTCGGCCACCCGACTGAGCGCCCGCACCTTGGAGAAGGAAAGCTCACCACGGGACATGGCTTCCGAGGTGAGGGGGAGCTGCTCCAGCGCCCGGGCCGCCCGCACCCGCTCCCTTGCCGGGCCCAGGGAAATCCCGGTGCGAAAGGCCAGCCAGTGGGCACAGCTCCGGTGACCGGCCGGTTTCCATCCACCGCGACGATCGAACTCGGCCACCATGACCAGGAGCCGGTGGTTTCCGGCGTGGAGATGGGCCGAGAGGGTGACGATGGACTCGCCCAGGGTTTCCGTGTCCTGGGCTTCGGGGTCGCCGAAGATGGTGTCCAGGTCGGGGGTGGGCTGGGGGCCCGGATCGCGGGTGGGCTGGGGGCCCGGATCGCGGGTGGGGACCAGCGTGGAGTCGGAATCGAGGGCAGCAAGGCCGGGCTCGACATCGAACCTCCCATACTCCACGCCCGCTTCCCTCACGACCGCTCCCGCACGCCCCCACGCCCCCGCAGATCTCGCCACCCCCGTTGCTCTGACCACCCGTGCCAACTCGGCCCCCTCCGCAACACCACCCTTCCCCTCAACGGCACCGCCCTTCCCCTCCTCCCATCCACCGACCCCGTACTCCTCCGCCAACCGCACCATGACACCCCCTATCTGATTGACCCATAAGCACCTATGTAATCTAATCAGGGGTTCTGGGGACCTCGCAGGAGGCTCCAGGATGGACGAGGCGGGGGGTGCGCCAAGCGGAATGGGTCATAGGTAGGACCAAGTGGCTCCTGCGCCGAAACAGCCGCGTTCCCAGGCGCTTGGAGACCCCGTCCCGCCCCACCTCCATCGCGAAGTCCAAAATCCGTCCATAGCTGGATGGGACTTCTCTGCGGTAGCGCTCATGAACGAGCACCATCCAGGATCCGTCCATGACTGGACGGGACAGATTATCGGTGAGGTGAAGCCTGAAGGGATTCCGTACTTTGCCGACCGCCGCTCAGTACCCCCACGGAGCCGGCGGGGCATCGACGGGTGAGGAGAGATCGAACTCCCGTCGGATGGAGTGGCCATGCTTCGGCCAGTGGACGCCGTACGCGAAGACACCGGTTTCGTCGACGAAGTGCATGAACCAGAAGTTGTCACTCCGCTCGGGGTAGATCTCCCCTGTGTGCTCGTCGGCGAGGAAGATCTGCCGGTGCGGTAGTCCGGGGACCGGAGCGGGCCCGCCGTACTGGGTGAACTCCTCCTCATTCCCCTCCGCGTCCCGGTGATCGTGCTTGAGGAGGATGGTGCCCCCTTCCCGGGTGAGGAGCCAGTTCCGGGAGCGGTTGTCGTCCACATGGACCGCGATGTGGATCCGCTCGTCGCTGCAGTCCCACCAGTGGGCGATGAGCCGCTCGTAGTTCCGGGTCCCTTCATAGTACGGCGTCGTGTTCACCACATCCCCGGCGTAGGCGTTCCCGCAGTGCTCCATCAGCCGGGCCCAGAAGGCCTCCTGCTCAGGGGCCAACGGCTCGGTGGCGAGCTGGTGCGGGGCGGACGCTTCCGCGGAAATCAACTCCCCGTAAGCAGGCGGATGGGCATCGGCCCCCGCCGCACCCTCCGCCTCCTGGCAGGCCGAAAGGACGAAGGAGAGGAGGACGAAAAGGAGCGCGGAGATCGGAAGCCGGAAGCCTTCATGGATGGTTTTCATGGAGGCAAGCTACTGCGGAGTCTGCGGGGGCGACAGCGGAGAGGGGCGGGAGCCGGGCCTGATGAGGAAAGCGCACAAAAGAAAACCCCGCAACGGCATTACCGATGCGGGGTCCCATTTCTTGCCACTGTCGCTGCGCCCGAGAGGATGAGCTCCGCTGTCGCTCCGCAGATCCTCTCGTGCAAGCTCTGACCGGTTACTAACAGTGCGCCCGAGAGGATGAGCTCCGCTAGCGCTCCGCAGATCCTCTCGTGCAAGCTCTGACCGGTTACTAACAGTGCGCCCGAGAGGATTCGAACCTCTGACCTTCGGCTCCGGAGGCCGACGCTCTATCCAGCTGAGCTACGGGCGCGTAATGGATCGGGGGGTGCGTGCGAATAAGCCGAGTTCTGTCATCGCCGAGGCGATGGGGAACCATTTCTCTGGGATCCGCATTACTGCGAACCTCGTGCAGCCTACCCGGGACTCAGGTGGAGCGAGCAGCTCCTCGTCCCTGCTTGGCCTTGCTCCGGATGGGGTTTACCAAGCGACTGACGTTACCGCCAGCCCGGTGCGCTCTTACCGCACCCTTTCACCCTTACCTGTGTCCGGAGGCTCAAAGGCCATCCGGACCATCGGCGGTCTGCTCTCTGTGGCACTTTCCATCGGCTCTCGCCGCCCGGGCGTTACCCGGCATCCTGCCCTGCGGAGCTCGGACTTTCCTCCAGCGGCGCATGTCCGCCAGCGGTTCCCACTCGCACGCGACCCGATCTGTATCCCGCCCCTTCCGAGGCAGGACGACAAGTCTACCGCTTCCGGCGCTCCGGGTAAAGGGGCGGCGGCCTCGGCCCTGGCGGGGGTCCCACCCACGCCCGAACCGCCACCGCCGCCCCATTCCAACTCAGGAGATCCGCCTATCGTCACCGCGCCGACGCCCCCACGGTTTCAGGACGCCCCGCACGGCTCCGAAGCCGATGCCCTCAGAACGCCCAGCGCACTCCCGCCAGCACCCGCGTCCCGTAGATGTTGTACCGGTCCGGGAACATGACGTCGCCCCGGTACCGGAGCTGGTCCTGCCCGGTCAGGTTGTTCACCTCGGCGTAGAGCCGGGCTCCATC
>SKJY01000183.1 GCA_007121775.1 Gemmatimonadota bacterium | reverse complement strand
TCGCCGACCTCCTCCGGCGTGAGCCGGCTCGGGCAGCGACCCAGGTGGGCCGCCATCTGCGCGACCCGGCTGAGGTACATCGTCTGCGTGCGGGCCGCGTAATTGCGCAGCTGGAGGTCGGACAGCATCTTGCGACGAAGGGGCCTCCTGGGATCCTCCCGGTCTAGGTGAGTGCAGGTGAACCCCCAACGTACCCGGCCTGCGCATGAACCCGCCGCACCGTCGACCCCGGCACCAGCTACCGCGCAGCGGTTTAGTTCAACTGTGAGGGTTTCCGGCTCCGGGCGGCTGGCGCCGCCCTCCGTCCCAACCCTACGGCTCGTCACGCCCCGTGCGGGGCACGGATCGCGCCGAGCTCTCCGGGTTCGGTAAGGCGTGCACGTTACCCGAAATGGTGTGCCGATTTTGACCCAAGCTGGGGTGCGGTCTCAGGCCGGAGGCTACGAGAGCCAGTGAGGGATGACCATCCGACGCCGTGGCTGTATGACGTTGGCGACGATGGTCGGCGTACATGACGACCCGATTACTCTGGAGCAACACATGGCACCTCTCCGATTCGCGGTTTGGGTCCCTGTCCTGCTGATGCTCTCCCATCAGCCGACCCAGGCACAGGTTCCCGATACGCTTCGCGCGTTCCACGATCAGGTCGTTTTCTCCCAATTGGTTAAGGAGATGTCCGGGGTTGTTCACCCTGTGGCCATGGCTCTGGCGGAATGGCGAGCGCTGGGACTTACCGAGAGCCAGGTGCGTGAGCTCCAAGACCTTGAGGATGAGTTTGGACGAATCCTCTTCAAATTTCTGGAGGAGAGGGATCAGGAACTGGTCTCCCCATCCATGTGGTGGGATGCGGAGCCCGTGTCCGAACTGGAGATACGTACTCTGGTGGAGCGGAAGGTCGAACAGGAAGTCGCGGTCATGCTAGCGCTCATCGAGCTTCGAGATCAGGTGTTCGGGTTGCTGAGCGAAGACCAGAGGGACTTCCTTCGGGACAAGGTAGGTGATCAGGTCGGGAGCCTACGGAGGGGAGCGATGTCTTCTGTGACCCCTCATCCCTGCGTCTCAGGAAGCCTTAGTGGAGGCAGCCGGCTTTCTCCTACCGTAGAACTCCTGTATGTGCTGTCCTTTGAGGCCGACTCGGCCCACGTCGATGTCTTGTTCGTTGCTCGCGCCGACGACCGGATCCGGAGCATCGGCGGGCTACCGCCGAGGCCGGAGGTGCCCACAGGCCGATTGAGTGGAGGTACCGCGGGAAACTGGTATCTGCAGTTCGATCGAGAGACTCGGACAGCTTGGGTCGATGACCAACCAGTAGATGTGGGCGACGATGTGGTTGTGTTGGTCCAGGGGATCGACCGGCTTTTGGAGCCCCCCGATGTAGTCGGCACCGTGGATATCCCACGGACGTTCTATACGGGAGGCTGCGCCGATGGCCGGTGGGCACATGAGCACCTGCGAGGGTATGTCCTGCAGTTTCCAGAGATCCAGGATTTCATTGGCGGCTGACCCATGGGAGGCGGCTGACCTACAAGAGTCCGCTGACCCATGAAAGTCTGGGTCTGTTCCCTGGGGTGAGTCCGAGTCGATCAGTCACTACGAGTGCCGACCCAGCGGGTGCTTTCTGTGGGTCCGGTCCAGTTCTGAGCTCCTCCGGGCAGGCCTCTATCCGGCCCCGGTCAACTCATCATATGCCGTAGCCAGCGCCAGACCTGCTGAGAGCCGCTGAGCGACAGGCCTGTGATCGGGGAATCCTGGGATGGACTCCACCGCCATGAGCTGGTCTCGAGAACGCCCCTCCCGTATCGCCCGGCCCGCCTCACCCAGCAGGGCGGAGAAGAAGTCTGCCTGTGCCAGCACATCGTCGCGATCCCCGGTCACCCCGTACCCTTCCCGGGCGTGGCCGAAGATGAAGAGGGTGTCGGCATCCGCCTCCGAGGCCACCGTCTCAAGGATCTCCAGCCACCCAAGGATCGAAGCCCCCGAATCCCGGTCGATGAATGGGTAGGCACGGTTGAAGACCAAGTCGCCCATGTGAATTACGTTGGCCTGCTCGAAGCGGACGATGCAGTCGCCCCCCGTATGAGCCGGCCCCAGGTGTCGCGCCACTACCTGTTCCCCGCCGATGCGGATCCGCCACTGGCCGTCGAATGCGGTGTCTGCCAGGCCCCTGGGTGGGCGATCACCACCGGATGCCTCGTGGAGTTCCCGAGCCCGTCGGTGTGCCACGATCCCCCGGGTCTCGCCGCGGAAGACCTCATTTCCCGCAGTGTGATCCGCGTGATGGTGGGTGTTGATCAGTACGTCCAGGGCCCGGTTGGCCCGTCCAGGCAATTCGGCCAGGAAGGTGGTGGCGGTGTCCGGGAACTGGGCATCCACCACAGCGATCCCCTCCTCGTTGACGAGCCATCCGATGGTGCCACCTCGAGCCGTGTAGATTCCCACGTCGCCGCGCAGGCGGGAGAAGTCGCCCCTACCACCCAGGAGGATGCCTCCGCGGGACCGAAGGGCAGTTGATTCACCACCAATCCGGGGCAAGGAAGACCGGAGGGAGTCCCCCGACGACGCCGCCGGGAGGGGGAGGGTGAGCCCGGCCAGGACTCCACTGGAGACGAGCTTCACAAACCTACGGCGATGGATGGTCATTCTCACTCCTCCATATTGTCGACGCCCGACTCGGTGGCCGTCAGATCAGCTCGGTGAACATCCGTGCTCCGGCCAGCCAGCTCCCCAGCACCGATCCCATGCTGGAAAGGAAGAATACCAGGAAGATGCGGCTCACCCGGTTCCCATACCACCCCGAAAACTCCGCCACATCTTCACGAAGTGTGTGGAAGTCCTGCATGGTCGGTTTCCGCAGCCAGGTTTCCACGGACGCGGTGACCACGCCGGCCCCGATGGTGGGATTAAGCGAGGTCAGCGGCGCCGCCAGGAAGGCGCTGAGTACGGTCAAGGGGTGGCCCCGCGCAAGAAGCGCCCCCAGCGCTGAGAGCGTGCCATTCAGGAACACCCACGTGGCCACGAGCCTCCACCCCAGTTCGGGACTCCGAGCGAACCCGATACCAAAGCCGGCCACAACGAGGGCCACCAGGATCCAGGGAATGGCCCTGAGGACCCGGGAGGGGGGAGGCGTTTTCTGGAGTTCAGCGATGGTCCGGTCGGGGTTCGAGACAGCGGGGGTGCCCGTGGTCAGGTGCTCCCCGGCCGATGGGGCTCCCAGCGAGGCACCATCCGCCGACTCCAACGATGATGGGGCCTCTTCACCCTCCTTAAGCGCTCGCTCCAGGCCCGCCAGGTGCCCGGCCCCTACCACTGCCAGCACCTTCCGCCCGGTACGGCCCTCATTTTCCTGCCGGAGGCGTGCGGCCATGTACCGGTCCCGCTCTGCCACCAGCGGTTCGAACAGCTCCGGAGCTCCCTCGGCCAACTGACGGAAGCTCTCCTGGAGCATGTCGCCTTCCTTCAGGCGCTCGATGTCCTCTTCAGTCACCTTCTCCCGAGAGAGGAGTGAGAAGAAGATCCCAACCGTCATGACGTACCTCTGCCACCATGACAGCCCCCGCATGGCTCGGCGAAGCGTGACCCCCAGTTCACGATCCACGAGCTGTACCGGGAGGTTGTGGCGCTCCGCCTCCTGAAGTGCGACCCGCATCTCGGCCCCGGGCTCAATACCCACCTGGTCGGCGATTCGCCGCTGGTAGG
>SKJY01000180.1 GCA_007121775.1 Gemmatimonadota bacterium | reverse complement strand
GCCACGGTGAGTGCGTCCTTCACCTGGTCGCCGGCGGCCACCAGGACCCGGACGCCGGTACCGTCCACCGTGCGGAGCTCAGGACGGGAGACCCAGGTGCTGCGGGATTCCTGCCGCACCGTCATCCCGTGGGTGACCTCGAAGTTGTGGCCGTTGATCCCGGCCGAGTCGTCCGAAGCCAGGAAGGCGATGGTACCGGCCACATCCTCGATGGTGGGATAGGTCTTCCGGACCGACCCGTCCTCCTCGGCACGGGCCAGCGTCATGACGTCGAAGAACTCTGCGGCGGTAGTGCCCGACTCCACCTGCCGCAGTCCATCCATGGCCTCGAAGACCTTGTTGATGCGGTCGCTCTTGATGGGGCCGGGGAAGACGGTGTTCACCCGGATTCCCAGGGGGCCCAGCTCCGACGCCAACTGCCGGGAGAAGGTGTTGAGGGCCGCTTTGGGCACCACGTACGCCGCCCGCCCGTAGTAGTGGGTCCGGGAGAAGATGGTGGACACATTGATGATGGTGCCCCCGGGCTTCAGGTGGGGCGTCACGGCCCGGACGAAGTTCCAGGCAATGCCGAAGAGGTTCCGGGCCGCGTCCGCCGCCGTCTCCGACTCGACCCGACCGCTCTCGGCCATGGCATCCAGGTCGGCCTGGGTGAATGGGATCTCGGCCAGGGGGCACTTGGGGCCCGCGGAGCCGGCGTTGTTCACCAGGATGTCGATGCGGCCCAGCTCTTCCATGAACTGCTGGACCCCCAGCCGGACCTGGCCGGGCTCCCCTCCATCCATGGCCACGGCCACGATGCGGGAGTCGGGGAGTCCCAGGCGATCAAGGAGCTTCCGCCGGGCGGTCTCCAGCTTCTCCCGGGTCCGACCGGTGATGGCCAGTGTGGCCCCCTCCCGAAGAAACCGTTCACAGAGCACCTCCCCGATGTTGCCGGCGGCGCCGGTGATGAGGGCCACCTTGCCGGTGAGCCGGCCGGCGACAATGGCAGCGGAGGCTTCCTCGGTAGCGGGTGCGCTGCCGGTGCCGTTTTCCTGTGGCACGGACATGGTCTCTTCCTGGCTCGTGGTGTCGGACTCCGTCATCATCCTCTTCGTCTCCTGGTTCATGGCCTTCATTCCTTATCCACCCCGGCCGCCCAGGCCTCGTAGAGTTCATCGATGGTGCGCAGCCCGGGGGCCGGGAGCGCATGGTTCATGACGTAGGTGGCACCTGCGTGCCGGTTCTCCCACATGGCCTGATGGGCCTCGGGGAGTTCATGCCACCCCACCAGGGTTGGGGGCGTCACCTCGAGCTGTCCCGCCGCCAGCATCCGGTTCATGAGGGTTACCTCGTAGGCATTGCAGAGGTGGGTCCCCAGGATGCTGCAGGTGGGAAGGAGGATCCGGCGCTGGCGCATCCAGACCTGCGGGGCGTAGAAGCTGTACCGGCGACCGTGCATGGACTCCCCGTAGATGACCCGGCCCAAGAAGGGGCGGACCAGGGAGGTGGAGACGGCCAGGCTGTCGTGGGCTGCCCGCTCGATGATGATGTCGGGTGCGCCACGGGGGTTGTCGGCGGAGCGCAGGAGCCGGCCCACCGCCTGGCCCAGGGGCTTGATGGTTCGTTCCTGAAATGCGCGGACCGCTTCCTTGAATGCCTCGGTGTCGCTCCGCACGTCAGGGAGGGGGGGCATGGTTTCCGGCCACTCGAAGTCCACCAGCGCCCGCCGCTGGAGCTCTTCCAGGGAAACCACCCCGGTGAGGCGCTCCCCGAAGCCCAGGGACCGGACGAATTCCCGTTGGGCATCGCTGTAGCAGACCACTGCGATGCGGCCGCCGCGGGCCGCCGCCGCCTCCACAGCCTCGATCCCAGCCGGATCCACCAGCGCCTCTGGATCCAGCCCCGGTCCGTAGTAGACCATCACCGCTTCGCCGGCCTGGATACCGGCCCGTTCCAACATCCGGTCCATGGGTTCAGAGCCCTTCTTCCCGGCGAAGGTGAAGTGGTAACCGGTCGAGGCACCGTAGAAGGTGATGGCGCCCCCTTCCTCCAGGAGTTGGAAGCTCCTGGGGAAAGCACGCTCCCCTGCGTGGGAGACGACGTAGTCGGCGAGGCGGCCGTCGTGGGCACTGCGGAAGGCTTCCAGGATCGGCTCGCCGGCCCGCTCCCATGCGGCGATCCCCTCCGGGTCTCCCGGGACCATGGTAAAGCAGTCCCGGATCTGGGCAGACTTGCGGTTGATGGCGCTCACGCCGCCATTCTCCCGCACGACCTGTGCCCGCTGTTCGCTGGAGACGAGGCCGGTGACACGGACCCCCTGTCGGGCGGCGCTCTTCACCGCCTCGAGCCCGGTGCCGGTGGCGGCGCCTTCCACGAACATGGTGCGGTTCCCCTGAATCCGAAGGGTGGTGAAGAGGGCCCGGACCACGGTGCCCAGCGCCAGGATGTAGGAGCCTGCCGCCTCCAGGGAGACATCGGGGGGGAGGGGGTGGCACTGGGGGGCGTGGACCACCAGGAATTGCTGGTGGCTCCCTTCCGCCGTTTCGTACCCTTGGATCCGGAAGCCGGCAGACATGGGGTCGCGGCCCGCTTCCGGGGCCAGGAGTTCGCTCTGGCCTGAGTAGATGGCCACTGCGTCGCCTACCCGGAGCCGGCCCTCGGCCTTCACCGCGTCTCCCATCTCAGCCACCAGCGCCACGCCGCCGGAGCCCGTGACCTGCACGTCTCGTTCGTGGCTGTCGAAGGGCGAGACCGGGATCCCCGTGATGGCCCAGATGTCGTTGAAGTTCACTTCGGAGGCCAGAACGTAGAGGAGGACCTCGTTGGGGCCCGGTCGTTCTACCGGGACAATGACGTCCCCTTCCACCTCCAGGGGCTCTCCGTGCCGGGGCTCACCGGTGTTCAGATCCTTGGTGAGCCCCATGCCGTACTGGTAGGCCGGGATTGGGGTCAGGCCGGGGAAGAAGGGGCTCCCGATGGGGAGGAGATCCCCCGATTCTTCCAACTCCGGAGCCCGGTCCAGGGGGATGATCCCCCCGCTTCTCACCGGGAGAGGGGCGCTCCGGCGGTCGAAGAAGGCTTGGATCCCGGCCTTCCCGCCCTCTGGATCCACCACCGCCTCGGCGAAGAGGCGAGCTTCCCGGGCGAGACCCTTCTCGAGCCCCTCCCGCCACCCTGTGCGGATGGCCTCGAAGACCCGGTCCAGCGCCTTCTCCCGACCCACGGCCCGGGCCTGCTCCACGAGCCGTGCCACCGGAGGTGAGGCCAGGAGCCCCTCCACATCCAGGGAGCCCGGCTGCTCCCACTCGCTCCGGCGGGCCTTCACCTCCCGGAAGGCACGGCCCAACTCGCTGCCTTCCGGATCCAGGGCGTAGGCCCGGACGAGCGACGAAGCCCTTGCCACCACATCCTCTCCGCCTCCTGTAACGGCGTCCACCAACCCCCGGGCCAGGGCATCCTCTGCCTCCAGGGGCCGTCCACCACCGACGATCTCCACCGCCTGCACGAACCCCTCTTCCCCATTCCCGTCAGCGAGAAGGCGGGTCAGGCGCTGGGTCCCGCCGTAGCCCGGCAGGAGGTTCAGCCCGATCTCCGGTTGCCCGAAGGTGGCGGTGGGCTCAGCCAGGCGGAGGTGGCATGCCAGGGCGAACTCCATTCCACCCCCCAGCGCCACCCCGTTGATGGCGGCGATACAGGGTTTCTCCATCCGCTCGATGGTTCGGAACGCCAGGTGGGCCACATTGGGGAGGGTGACGGCTTCTTCCACCTCATGCATCTCTTCCAGGAGCTGCCGGATGTCGGCGCCGGCCACGAAGGAGCGGGTTCCCTGCCCGGTGAAGATGGCAGCCACCACATCGTCCCGGCGGGAGAGGTGCTCCACCACCGTCACGAGCTCGTCCAGGGCCCGCTCGTTCAGGGCGTTCACCGGTGGGTTCGTTACCGTCACCAGAGCAAGCCGCGCCTCCGGATGGAGGACGGGGGCCACCGGGTGGTACTGGACCCGGAAGTAGCGGCCCCGATCCAGGATGCGCTGCTCCTGGCGGATCTTCTGCCGGGCGAGCCAGTCGTCCACGATCTCCTTCAGCTCAGGTACCACCTCCGGGTTCCGGAGGGTGGTGGTGTCGCCCACGGGACGCCCTTCCACCAGGGCCCGGACCATCCGCCGCATGTACTTCCCACTCCGGGTCTCGGGGAAGGCCGGAACCTCCAGGAAGTCTTCGGGGACCGCCACCGCCCCCTTTTCGCGACGGACCAGATCCACCAGGCGCCGGCGGTCGTCGGCGGTGATGCGCCGCCCGGGCGCCGGGGTCACGAAGGCCAGAGGTGTGAGCCCCTTCTCCCGGTGGGGGGCGCCCACCACGATGACGTTCCCCACAGGGGAGCCGGGGCTGAGCTGCTTGTCCCGGAGGATGGCCCCTTCGATCTCCTCGGTGCCCATACGGTGCCCCGAGACGTTGATGACGTCATCGCTCCGGCCGTGGAGGGAGAAGCTCCCGTCGGCGTGGCGGATGGCGAAGTCGCCCTGGGTATAGGCGAGGCGGCCCTTCCAACGGTCCCAGTACGTGGAGCGGTAGCGCTGGAAGTCTCCGCGCCAGGCCGGAGCCACCTGGCCGTCTTCCACCTGGAAGCTCTCCACGTCGCCCCAGACGGTGCGGGCCAGATAGGGGTACGGGGTGGTGATGACGATCTCGCCCTTCTCCCCATCCTCGGCGCGACGCGGGGTGACGCGACCGTCAGCGTCGGGCGCATCCTCCGGACGCCAGACGTCGCCGAAGATCCAGGGGAGTGGGTAGGTGTGGGCATCGGCCCGAAGAGGGAAGTCGCCGTTCCCGTAGAAGTGGGTCCAGACGATGCCGCCGTGCTCCGTGGCCCAGTACGAGTTGATGTACCAGGGGGTCATGAGTTCCATCCCGAACTGCTGCACCGCAGGCGAGGTGGGTTCGGCACAGAAGGTGGCTACCCGGAGAGACGACATGTCGTAGGCCTTCACGTCTTCCACATTCTGCGGGTCGGTCATGACCGCCTTCAGGAAGGTGACGCCGGCCTTGAAGATGTTGACCCGGTAGCGTTCGATGATGGAAGCAAAGCGCCCCGCCGATGGGAAGACAGGGGAGCCTTCCGCCAGCACGCTGGTGACCCGGGTCGTGAGGGCCGCCGAGATGAGGTAGCTCTGCCCGGTGATCCAACCCGGGTCCGCCACCACGTACATGACGTCGCCGGGACGGGCATCGAAGCTCACCTGCATGGTGTGGGCGATCCCCGCCGTATAGCCGCCGTGGACGTGGACCACCCCCTTGGGCTTCCCCGTCGAGCCGGAGGTGTAGATGAAGAAGAGGGGGAACTCCGAGTCCAGCGCCTCCGGTGCGGAGCTCGCCCAGAGGGCCCGGACCAGATCCCGGTCCGGGAGGGCCAGGAGGGATGTCTCATCCTCCACCGGGAAGCCGGCCTCCCGGGCCGCCTCCAGGATCCGGGTGTCGGCAGCCTCCAGGAGGTCATGGGCCCAGACGTCCCGTCCCTGGGACCAGGGGAGATCGGCCTGGCCGGTGTGCCGGATCACCACCACCCGCTCCACATCGGTCCGGGCTTCCACCAGCGCCCGGGCGGCGGCGGTGCGGATGGCGGCTGCGGCTGCCGGGTCCAGGCGACCTTCCTCTCCCAACTCCCGGAGGGCCATCCCCACGCCCCGCATCACATCCTGGCGCTCCACCGTGATCTCGCCCTCCACCGCCGCCGCCGCGGCCTCCACGATGCGTCGGCGGTTCTCCGGGTCCGCACCCCGCTTCTCCAGCATGGCGTCCACGGCGGCCACTGCCCTGGGAACCGGGAGGTACTGGTCCAGGGCGGCGTCGGTGTACACCGCCTTGAAGGGGACCACCTGGGCGTTCCGGTAGCCGCCGTCGGCGGTGATGACGACACGGGCGCCGGCATTGTGGATCCGGTCGGCCAGGGTCTTGTCGGAGAAGCCGCCGAAGACGGGGGTGTAGATGATTCCCAGCCGCTTCGCCGCCTCGGTCCAGACGATCTGCTGGGGAATGTTGGGCAGGTTCAGGGCGATGCGGTCACCGGTTCGCAGTCCCATATCTTGGAGGGCGACGGCAGCTCGGACCACGTCCAGAAGGAGGCGTCGGCGGGAGATGGGGTAGGAAACCACTGGTCCGCCCCGACCCTCATTCCGGGACTGGTCCCACCGGTCGCCCTCTACCAGGAAGGCGGCCTCATCGCCGTGGCCGCTGAGGACGTGCCGGTCCACCTCGTTGAAGGCGGCGTTGGTGCGGGCTCCCACGAACCAGCGATACCAGGGTGCCTCAGAGTCATCCAGCGCCTGGGACCAGGGCCGCCACTCCGGATCCCGGTCCAGCGTCACCGCTTCCAGCGAACGGGCGTCCCACCCGGTCCATCGCCCCTCTCCCTCCATGGTGATCCAGGCGCCCCCGTCGTTCTCGCCGGCGGTCGGGTCGAACCAGTGGATCTCCCGGGCTGCCGCATCTCCATGAACTCCTCCCGGATCATCCTCGCACGCCTTCCGGAGCTTCTCCCAATCTTCCCGGTTCCGGATGGGGTTATGATGTGGCGTGGGGGCGGAGACCGGTTGGGGTGTCCCGGTGGTTGGGGTGTCGGAGGCAATGGATGTCACAGGGGAGGCTCCTTTCGAGACCGGTTGCAGAGAGCGCCTGGCTACAGGGCGCTCCAGGGTGTACGTGGCGGCGAAGTAGACGATTTGGGGTTGGGAAGTTGTAGATGATCAAATACCCCGGAAAAGACAGGGCGAACGTAGGTGTGGACCCGGGAAACTGCAAACCGGTTCCCGGAAAGTCCCAAGAGAGATTTTCTGGTCATTCATAGATGGGCCGGTCCGACTTGGTTCGACCGGTGAGACGGTGCGCTGTCCGAGCCTGTGTAGCGTCGGTTGAGCACCGACGGTCCGGGCCGTATGGTACCACTGGATTCGAAGGAATCAGCGGGCCCATCCTCCCCAAGCCCCCACGTGCCATGCGCTCCAATCGTCTCCAGACCGATCCCGTCCGCACCGATCCCCTGGCCGTGGTTGCAATGGGCGGGCACGCTTTCATGCAGAAGGGGGAGCGGGGAACGATCCAGGATCACGAACGGAACGCCGGCCGTGTGGCCGAGGCCCTAATGTGCCTGGTGGAGCGAGGGTATCAGCTGGTGGTCACCCATGGGAACGGACCGCAGGTGGGAAGCCTCCTGACCCAGCAGGAGTTGGCCGGTGACGAAGTGCAACCCATGCCCCTGGACGTCCTGGTGGCCATGACGGAGGGGAGTCTGGGATACATCCTGCAGCAGGCCCTCCTGAATCGGCTCCGTCACCAGGCCTCGCCCCGTCGGGTGGTGACCACCGTGACCCAGGTTGTGGTGGATGGCTCGGACCCGGCGTTCCTGGATCCGGCAAAGCCCATCGGCCCCTTCCTCTCGGAGGAGGTGGCGCAGGCCAAGGCACGGGACCTGGGTTGGGAGATCCGGGAAGAGCCGGAGCGGGGGTGGCGGCGGGTGGTGCCTTCACCCATCCCCCTGGAGGTACTCCAGCATAAGATGATCCGGGACGCAGCCCGGGAGGGACACATCGTCATTGCCGCCGGCGGAGGGGGCATCCCGGTCCTCCAGGAGGCTGACGGCAGCTTCACCGGGGTGGAAGGGGTGGTGGACAAGGACCTGACCTCGGCGGTGCTGGCCAGTCGGGTCGGGGCATCCCTTCTCGTGATCCTCACGGCGGTGCCCAATGTGTACACGAACTTCGGCACCCCGAAGCAGACTGCCCTCCGGGCGGTGACGCTGGAAGAGATGGAGGGACTGGTGGCCCAGGGGCACTTTCCACCCGGGAGTATGGGCCCCAAGGTGGATGCCCTGGTCCGATTCCTGAAAGACGGCGGCGCCCGGGGGCTGGTGACGGACATCGACAGCCTCCCGGACGCCCTGGAGGGTCGGGCAGGGACCCACGTGGTGGGGCGGATCTAGGAACGGCCTCGAGCTTCCAACAGCTGACCCTCGGAATCGTATTCCACCACGGTGCTTCGATGGCTCCTCAGAACGTCGATGGCAGTATCCGGCAGGTTGAAGTGACTCTCGATCTCGTCCCGGGTTAGCGGTTCCGGATGCCGGCGGCGGTCCCGTCCACCGAATCGAGCCAGATTGTAGCGGGACCAGAGGACCAGGGTCCCTGCCAGGGTCAGGATGACGATGATGTAGACCGATCCAGTCGCGAGAAAGAAGCTCTTTTCGGGGACCACAATCTCCCGAACAAACCGCCGTACCCCGAAGAACCAGGCCAGGAGTGTGATTAGGGGGAGCCAGAGGTAGCCCCAGACGACCCATGCAATGGCGGTAACCACCCGATAGGCAACGCGCTGCCCGGGAGGTTGTAGATCGGGACGCTCGATGATGAGTCCTTCCCTGGACGGAGGCGTGCCAGGGGGGGGATCAGGCGGGGCGATCTCCTGGTTCTCCGTGTCGACAGGCGCACCTTCTGCGCATGGCTCCTGGTCCTTTGCCACCGCGGTGGCCCCGGTGGAAGTAATCTCGGGGGATCTCATGACGCCTCCCGGAGGCCACGATCCGGGCTGACCCAGACGGCTCGGGTGCCCCGCCGCTTGATCAGCGCTCTGGGCACGGCGGCCACTGTGGTAACCATGTTCATGACCCAAAAGAGCATGGGGTACCAGACCATCCAGTAGTAGTATTTGCCGAGTCCGCCCTCGTAACGCCCATCGATCTTCAGACTGATCACAAATTGAAGCAGGCACGTGAAACCCAGGATCACCCCGTACCACTCCGGGAGTAAGGTGGAGACTCGGAATGGTTCTGGTACGTCGGTAAACTGTCCCAATGTCCAGAGGATGATGGTGAGGGCCATGAGGTGGGACCACACCACCGAAAGCGAGTGTTCCACAAGCACCCCCCACATGCGGCGGCGCCGCCAATTCAGGAGGCTTCCCCCGTAGCGCTGCAGGACCTCTACCCCTCCCTGGGCCCAGCGGAGCCTCTGTTTCCAGAGTCCACGAAGGGTTTCAGGCATGAGGATCCAGCAGAGTGCCTTCGGTTCGTAACGTATGGCCCAGTGGTCCCGCTGCAGGCGCCAACTGAGGTCGATGTCTTCGGTGACCATATCGGTGCTCCAGTAACCGATACGGTGGAGGGCGGTCTTCCGAACGCCGGTGACGACGCCGCTGACGGTGAAGACTCCGCCATAGATGCGCTGGGTCCTCTTGATCAGGCCGATGATGGCCGAGAACTCCCCCACCTGGATCTTTCCCAGAAGGGTGGAGCGGGTTCGGATCCTGGGGTTTCCCGTGACGGCACCGACCCGCGGCCCCTCTACGAAGTGTCTGGCGATCCAGTGGGTGGCGTGGGGGTCGAGAAGGGCGTCCCCATCGATGCAAACCAGGATCTCCCCTCGAGCGGCTATGGCACCGGTCCGGAGCCCCATTCCCTTACCCTGGTTCTCGGCGTGCTCGACGACGCGCAGCCGAGGGTACACGTCCAGGAGTTCGCCAAGGATCTGGCTGGTCCGGTCGGAACTCCCGTCATTGATGGCAATGACCTCGAAGTCCGGGTATTCCTGCGCGTGGGCCCAAGCCACGGTCTCCCGGACGTTTTCTTCCTCGTTGAAGCAGGGGATGAGGATGGAGACGAAGGGGTACTCATCCATATCCGGAGGATCATCCACGGGTCGATCGTCCTTCCTCTCCCAGTGGAAGTAATAATAGAGCCCCCCGATCATCCACAGATAGGCCATGAAGAGGGGGTAGTAGAAGACGAAGTCCAGAAGCACATTGGCGAAGCTCAGCGCATCCATTACCTCGGTCATGGTAGCCTCCGGCGCCATGGGTCCCTCTCCACGGAGAGGGCCGAACGAATGCTCCACAGGTCCGGATGACCCTGGATGAAATCGTCGGGGTAGTATCCGAAGTGGATGGCTCCGGCCTGCTCGAGACGGGTCATCCACTCCACCAGTTCAGCGGTGGGGATGGGCGCCGGGGTGCGCCAGTCCACTGCCTGGAGTTCAAATACGGTTCCGGCCAGACCCCCCGGGTGGTCTGCCACGCGGTCGACCAATTGACTCAACCAGGGCCAGGCTCGACGGGCGTTCTCCATGTACGGCATGGCCATGACCGCCGTGTGGTCATAGTGCTCAAGGGACCTGGGGAAGTTCTGGGCGAACCATTCCTCCGATTCCGGTTCCAGAACCACCCGGGCGTAGAGGTTTCGGGCCGACCGGGCCTCGGGCCGGAACCGCCGCACCGTTTCCATGACCTCCGAGGTGAGTTCGAAGAGGGCGTCCGTCCGTTCCCGGGCCGTGGGAAGACGGCCGGGACTCCCAGGAAATGCCGCTGCATCCTCCCGGTCATTGAGATAGGCATCATCGTGGAAGAGAATCCCGTCGAAGGCGGCGTGGATCGCTAGATCTTCGAAGAGGTCGTGGATGATGCGGCGGGCCTCCGGGTGCCAGGGCGAGAGGCGTCGGTAATCGGGGCGGCTGGGCACCGCCCTACCTTCCTCCCAGCGCTGTACGGAAAGGGCATCGTTCCGCTCCGAATCTCCCAGGTCGAAGGCCAGAAGGGGCATCCAGGCGAAGACGGAGACCCCCGCGCGGGTTCGAAGCTGCCAGGCGACCCGATTGAACAGGTCTGCCCGCATGGGGAGGTGCCGATTGGGGAAGTAAAGGCTCCGTGCGGTGCCGTCCCCGTCCGGGTCCGCGAAGGCCTGCAGGTAGATATGGGAGGGCTGAATCGTGGAGATGCGTTCGACCAGCGCATCCAGGTTGCGCTCGATCTGATCCGGATCCGGATCGTACACGTAATCCAGATCCACATGAATGACCCGGATGGGGGAAAGAGCGTTGAAGGACCTGCGCAGGTACCAGGCCAGGTCCGGGACCTGGATGTTCCCGGTGATGACGAAGCGCCCCATCCCTGCCAGTTCATCCACAGGCTGTGGCCGGGGCACCAGGCCCATGGTGATGGGCATGCCGAGGGATCGGGCGATGGAATCCGTGACCTGACTGTACTCCCCGTACGGCCAGACGACGATGCGCGGGCGCCGTCCCAACTCCTCTTCGATCCGGTCGGCGGCGAGAGCGAGGTCGGCTCGGATGCGTTCCCGGTAGGGTAGGTCGTCTTCGTAGTCCCCGGTTTCCGGATCGTGGATCCGGGTCACCGCTGCAGGTTGTTCGTTGCCTTGCGGGTTCCCTCTGACCCCTTGGTGGAGGTCCCAAGTGTGGGTGGCCACCTCCACCAACCCGGAGGCCTGCATGGCCCGGAGCTCATCCCATGAGACGAGATCTTCCCTCGTGAGTTCGCCAAGTCCGTCGTAGGGAACGCTCCAGCCCTCAGGGGCGTCCATCCAACTCCCCACAGGCGCCACCACGGCCGGGTAGTCGTAGAGCTTCAGGAGGGGAAAGACCTCGGTGTAGACGCTCTTCAGCCCATCATCGAAGACGAGCAGGATCGGGTTGGCAGGCAGTGGCGCTCCCCCGGACCTTGCATTGAGGACCTGGTCGACGCTCACCGGTGTGAGCCCCTCGGCGAGAAACCAGTCGAAGTGCTCGATGAGCCGCCGTGTGGCGACGGCGTAGCGATCCCCGTCGAGTTCGCCCTCAAGGTCTGAGCGAACATCGTGGTAGGAGAGGATTGTGATCTTCGTTGCTGCGGGGCGGTCGAGTCCCGGGGGGAGCGGAACCGGAGCGTCGGGGAGGGCAGCCACCGATGGACCCGAAGGGACACACGCCGCCAGGATCAACGCCATCAGGACGCAGCCCACTCCGGCGAGACCGGGGCGAACGGAGTGAGGGTGAACCGTCACAGGCCGGGGGCGGCTCATGGCAGCTTCCATGTGAGGCCAAGATGGGCGGAGGTTCGTCGTTCCCGAACACCGTCGTAGACCGGGAGTCCGCCGTGGACGCCGGCAAGGAGGTCGAACTGGTCCGACACCTCCCAGCGATGCTCGACGGTGAAGGTGACGGTGGGTTGAAGGCGCTCGTCAGCCTGGCCCACCACTCCCCCGGTGAGCGCCAATCGCTGGGCGTAGCTGGTTTCGCGGAGACGATGAAGGGTCCAGTCCCAGAGGAGGGTCCCAGTCGCGCTCCAGAGGCGTGTGGGGCTGAAGTAGGGTGGATCGGGGAGGCGACTCCGACTCCCGTATCCCTCCACCAGTCCGGCCCATCGATGACGAGGCCGCCGGACCAACTGCTGCTCGAAGGCCAGATAGGCACTGGTCCTGACATTTCCGTCGGAGAAGTCGAGGTACGTGAGCTCCGCAGCTCCCCGGCGGGCTTCGTGACTCCGTCGTTCCACGCTCCCCTGCAGGCCTCGGGCGCGGATGTCCTGGAGTCTGGCGCGGAGCGGGACGTCTTCAGCGTACGATTCCGCGCGCCCGGAGAGAGTCCAATGGTCCCCGATCGGTAGCCGCCCCGACGCAGAGATTCCCCCCGCATCGAGACCGGACCGATTTGCATTGGTCTCCAGGTGGAACCGGATGGGTCTGGCACGCACCTCAAGCCCCAACCCCAGACGGTCGTGGACACCCCGTCCCTCCGGATAGTCCGCATCGCGGCGGATTGTCCGGAACGTCAGTCGGACCCTGTCCGAAAGGGGGGGCGAGGTGAGGGTGCTCTCCACCGATCGATCCCGGGTTCCGAAGGCCCCACCGGTGCTTCGGGCACCGCCGGCCCGGGCCGAGAATTCCCAGAGTCCGTCGACGTGGAGCTGCCGTAGACCCCGGGCCACCGTCTCGGCGTCCGGCGCCAACAGGACGAGGGTGTCCGCCAAGGCCCGTGCCCCTGCCCGGTCGTCCAGCTCCAGGGCGAGGGTCATCCGGCCGATGCGGGAGGGGACGTGCTCCGGGTCCAGTGCACCGGTCCGCTGATGCATGCCCTCGGCCCGGCGGTGCCATCCGCGCCAGCCGTAGATGGCGGCGAGCTCCTGGCGCACATCCAGGTGGAGGGGGGCCATGAAGTGAAGGTGCTCGAGCCCGCTCTGGGCC
Organism: Gemmatimonadota bacterium; assembly: GCA_007121775.1. Taxonomy (GTDB): domain Bacteria; phylum Gemmatimonadota; class Gemmatimonadetes; order Longimicrobiales; family Gaopeijiaceae; genus PWLA01. The sequence continues at coordinate 188 of SKJY01000180.1, read as the reverse complement.
CGTGCCGGATCTCCGCCGAGTGCCCACCCCAGGTGGCGAGCCAACTCCAGTTGCAGGCGGTCCGGGTTGGCCTGCGGCTCCCGGAGCTCACCCCAACGTTGGTCGGGCTCGTCGAAGATCGCGTGCTCCAGGAGTTCATCCGCCTCCTGGAATCGCCAGTCCGCCACCAGCGACCAGAAGAGCCCGAG
>SKJY01000286.1 GCA_007121775.1 Gemmatimonadota bacterium | reverse complement strand
CGGTACGGTTCCCCTCGTGTTCCACGCGGTGGGAGGCAATACGCCCGGACCCACGGGCCACGGATCGGGACGACCGGTGTCAAGGTTGACATTGGGAAGCGCGGCCTCGGGATCCCGAAACACCTCCATCATCCGATCCGGGAATTCCGCCGCGACGGTCTGGAGTTCGCGTTGCACCCAGGGCGCAGGATCTACCGGTGAGAGATAGCTGAGGGCCAGGACCCCGGGCCAACGGCGGCTCCCGAGCCAGGGGAGAACCCGGCCCATGGCCTGGCACCAGGCCCCTGCCTCTCCGGAAACCTCATCCCGCCCCCTGCCCAGCATGGAGATGGTCTTCAGGGCATGGCATCCCATGCGGAGCATTCTGATGTACGAATCACCCAGCGTCTCAGGGGGGATGGACACCCCATGGGTTCTCATGTAGGCCCGGGCCAGGAAGGCCAGGTCCCCCTGCCGGAAGAGGGGGGCGAGGCTCGCCGCCCCTGCCGTCGCCAGGTGGGGATTCCGGGCCGATATCCATGCGTCCATTCCCGTCTCCACACGGACATGGGCTGGTAGATCTTCCTCCCCGGAGATGGAGCGGGAGCGGTCCCCGGTGAGCAGTTCTCCCACCCCCCTGGCCACCACCGGATGGATCAGCCGATCGGCCAGGACATGGGTGACCCACCCCCAGGCGAAGGCCAGCTCTTGGGGACGGCGGGCCTCCGCAAGCAGATTCCGGGTCAGGGCTCCGCTCCGGACCTTGTGGGAGAGGTCCGATAGGTATCGCAGCCCCCCGGGGAAGTACCCCATGTCCGGACCCAGAGCACCCTGCTGGAAGGCCCGAACTGACCGGAGGTCGGAGAGGGGAAAGGGTGACAGGCCAGGGCTGAGCGCCCACCTTTCCAGCGTCCGCTCGGCCAGCCATAGGTGCACCGTGACGTTTGGCATCCTGAGATCCGTGGGGTAGCGGGGAGGAGGGCGGAGCACCCGAACCTTCACTCCGTTTGCGGAGGATACGGGTGGAATGAAGCGAACCGGCCCATATTCCGGTGACGGATACGAAACGATTCAACCTCATCTGTGAGAGGAGCTCTGAGGCCCCATGTCGGACTCCCTGCCCCCGACGGAGCCGCGGCCCTCCCGGCGCCCCCCGGAACCGCCGGACCCCCTGACCCCCCTGGTGGAACGGACGGTGGGGCTCCAGCCGTGGAGACGGGTCTTCCACGCGGGAAATGGGTTGGCGGTGGCGTCGGTCCTGGTTCTCTTGGAACCGCCCCGAACCGGGGTGATCCTGGTGTTGGGATGCGTGCTTGCGGCACTCGTGGCGCTTGACCTGGCCCGATTCAGCCGCCCCGACCTGAACCGCCTCTTCTTCCGGATCTTCCGCCCCATCGCATCCCCGCGGGAGGCGCGCGGGCCCGCCTCGTCCACCTGGTACGTGCTGGGCGTCCTCCTGACGGTGATCCTCTTCCCGGTGGAGGTGGCGATCCCGGCCATCCTGGTTCTGGCGCTGGCGGACCCGGCCGCTTCCTATGTGGGGCGTAGGTGGGGACGGCGCACCTTCGGCACGGGTACGGTGGAGGGATCGGTGGTCTTCTTCGTGGTGGCTGCGACGGTCCTGGCCTTTCACACCTCTCTGCCCGTTGCCGGCTTCGTGGCCATGGGCACCGCCCTGGCCGAACGGGGCCCTTGGAGGCTGGACGACAACCTGGTGGTCCCCCTCTCGGCGGGAGGCTTGCTCTGGATCGCCTCCGGGGTCGGTTCCACCATAGGTTCGGTGTTCTCGTGATGTGTGCCGACTTCCCTTCCTTCCCCGTCTCCACCGGCCATGCTCTCGGACATCGCCATCATCGAAGACCTGGGGTGGATTCTCCTGGGCGCCGTGGCCCTGGTGCTTATCGCCCAGCGTTTCCGGGTGCCCTCCATTGTGGCCTACATCGTGGCCGGACTCCTCCTCGGCCCCGTACTGGGGCTGGTGTCGGTCTCCGACGCCGTGGAGATCATCTCGGAGCTGGGGATCGCCCTCCTCCTCTTCCTGGTGGGGCTCGAGCTCTCGCTGGCCAAGATCCGCGATGTGGGGAAGGTCGCCGTGGTGGCGGGGATCGGTCAGGTGGTCTTCACCGCCGCCGGTGGCCTGGCCCTCTGCTTCGCCCTGGGGTTCGGGCTCATGGACGGGATCTTCATCGCCACGGCGCTGACCTTTTCCAGCACGGTGGTGGTGGTGAAGCTGCTGGACCTGAAGGGCGAACTGGACTCGGTCTATGGCCGGATCGCCGTGGGGATCTTCCTGGTGCAGGACCTGGTGGTCATCGTGGCCCTCACCTTCCTGGCGGGGCTCGGGAGGGGCGAAGACCTCACCGGCGGAGAGGTGGCCACCAACCTGGGCCTCGCCTTCGCCGGAATGGGGCTCCTCCTGGTGGTTGCCGCTGTGGCGGCCAAGTGGATCCTCCCCCGGCTCCTGGGGCGGGTGGCCTCTTCCCAGGAGACGCTCCTGGTGGTGAGCCTGGCCTGGTGCTTCGCCTTCGTCCTGGGCGCCGAGAAGATGGAGCTGTCCCTGGAGATCGGGGCGTTCCTGGCGGGGTTGGCCCTGGCCCAACTCCCCTACAACGACGACCTGAGGCGGCGAGTCCATCCCCTCATGAACTTCTTCATCGCCATCTTCTTCGTGTCGCTGGGGGTGCAGATGGAGTTCGGGGCGGTGGGAGAGATCTGGTTCCCGGCCGTGATCCTCTCGCTGTTCGTGCTCATCGGGAACCCCTTCATCTTCATGATCCTCATCAGCCGCATGGGCTACGGCGAGCGGACCTCGTTTCTCACCAGCGTCACCGTGGCGCAGATCTCCGAATTCTCCTTCATCTTCGCCGCCATGGGGCTCTCCGCCGGCCTCATCGGAGACGAGATCCTTTCCCTGGTTGCGGTGGTGGGGCTCGTCACCATAGCCACCTCCGCCTTCATGATCCTCTACAACCACCAGCTCTACGAGCGCCTCAAGTCCCCGGGGATCCTCCGGTTCTTCAGGGCACCGGAGGAGGGCGAAGAGCCTGAGGACGAATCCCTCCTGCGGGATCACATCATCGTGGTGGGGATGAATCCCATGGGTCGACGGATCGCCGAGGCCCTGCACGGTGAGGGCTATACGGTCCTGGCGGTGGACACGGATCCGAGGAAGCTCGAGGATTTGCCCGTCAACACTCTACTGGGGAATGTGGAGTACGACGCAGTGCTGGAAGAGGCCCGGATGCCCGAAGCCGCCCTCCTGGTCTCGGCCCTCCACATCGAGGAGGCGAACCGGCTCCTGGCCTACAAGACGCAGGAGGCCGGGGTCCCCTGCGCCATCAACGTCTTCGACCCGTACAGCGCCTCGGACCTCCTCCGCCTCCAGGTTGAACACCTCATCAACTCCCAGAAGGCCGGGGTCGACCGGATCGCAGCGGAGCTGAGTTCCCGGGGGGTATTCGAAGCATGACCACCGTATCGGCCCTCCTGCTGGCGGCGGCGCTGGGGCTGGCGCTGGGCCACCTGACCCGACTCCCTGCGGCCCCTCTGATCATCCTTTTCGGGATCGCCATATCCGGTGTGGTCAGTATGCCCACCGACCTCCTCCAGGATGCCCTCATGTTGGGGGTCACGGTGGTGGTCTTCGTCGCCGGAATCGAGTTGAACCCGGTTCGGGTTGGGCGATATCGGAACACGGCGCTGGCGGTGGGGAGCCTGCAGTTCCT
>SKJY01000285.1 GCA_007121775.1 Gemmatimonadota bacterium | reverse complement strand
TGCCGAATGGGTCCGTGGTCAAGCCCGACTGGGCGAGGCGCCGGTCTCCGTCCACATAGCCCACGCTGGCCCGGATGCTCACCGACTCGATGGGGAGGACGTCCAGGTTGGCCCGGAGGTTGGTCCGCTTATCCCAGTTCCATGAGATCACGCCGGTCTCATCGTGGCGGCTGGCCGAGAGGAAGTAGCGAACGGCGTCGGTGCCCCCGTTCAGGCTGACGCTGTAGTTCTGAATGGCGCCGTAGGTGAAGATGGGCCCCCGTCCGAACTGCTCCTCATACTCCACTAGGTTGAAGCCCTCGAGCTGACCGGTGTTGGGGTTCACACCCCACCGGAGCCCGTGCCGGCCCGCCGGATCCCAGAGCCAGTTGTATCCGTGCTGGAGAGATACGTCGAAGTTGGCCGCCCCGGTGTTGCCTCGCTTCGTGATGATCTGGATCACACCGTTGGACGCCTCGGTGCCGTACAGAGTAGCGGCGGCAGGGCCCTTGATGATCTCGATGGACTCGATGGATTCGGGATCCAGGTCATTCAGGCGGCTGACGCTGGCACCGCCCCGCTGGCCGAAGCCCCGGTTCGGACTGGAATCCATCCGGACCCCGTCGATGTAGACGATGGGGTCATTGTTTAGTCCGATACTCCCAGCACCCCGGATCCGGATCCGCTGTCCGGACCCCACCTGCCCGGCACCTGCCAACATGGTGACACCGGCACTCCGACCGCCGATGAGCTGGGATACATTGGTAACCGGCGCCACCGTGTTGATCTCCGACGCCGAGAGTCGGTCCACCACATTCCCGATGGCCCGGCGCTGGGTTCCTCCGGCAGTCCCGGTGACTACCACGGCGTCCAGTGCCAGCGCCTGTTCCACCAGGGCGACGGTGATCTGGACGGTCTCCCCGGAGACCACCTCTACTTCCTGGCTGGCGGGGCGGTACCCGAGGCGCTGCACTTCGATGGTCTGAACACCCGCCGGAACGTTGCTCAGGGTGACTCGACCGTTGCTGTCGGCAAGCCCGCCGATCCCGAGGCCCGCCACCGACACCTGAGCTGCCGCCAGGCCCTGCTGGGTCCGGGAGTCGGTTACAGTGACGGCGATCTCACCCTGCCTCACCTCCTCAACCGCCGCCGGACCTCGGTCCGGACCTGCGATTGGCACCTCCGTGGCCGCAAGCGTTGTCGGCACCACCAACGCGCCGGCCAGGAGTGATCTGATGATCCATCTCGCGCCCATCGATTCACCTCTTCGGATCGGGAAATCTGGGTTCTACCCGTTCGGACGAGGGAGCCACGGGCCCTCCTGCCCGTGTCGGTCTCCGGCCTTCGGCCTCCGGCATCGATCCCATTCGTCCGCGTTGAACCCATGTGTGAGTGTGCTCGCCGAGGCCCGCCCCCTGCACAGGGGCGGCTGCATCGGCGCTTGGATGTCGGAGCCTGTCAGGGTGTCTTACGGCCGGAGCGGGTGGTTGTCAATTATTCTTCAATCCGAAAGCCGTCCGTCGGCTCCAAACCGGAGGGGGCCGGTCGTACTCGAGGAGAGGGGGTGAATCCGAGGCTCCCATGGTGAAACGATTGGGACAGTTGGACTTCGGGCCTGACCGGGACCGGACGTGGGTGAGGGCGACAGGCAGGGCGAAGAGGAGTCACCGAAGCGAGATGAGAACCGAGCCTCAGCGGCAGAGCCGGATGGCTTGATGGGTCCCGGACCGAGAGGAAGGCACTGTACTTAAGCGAGCAGGATCGGCTCTTCCCCTTTACCGGATTGGGAGGGGACCCGAAAAACCGAATCCAGATTCGGTTTTTTTGACCGTCCCCCTTCAACTCACCGCTACGATCTGCGGTGAAGTCGCAGGGGAGGCACATTCTCGGGCTGGATCAGGCGGCCGTACAGATTCCCCTATCGTAAGCCGAACAGACGGCGATCACGGAGGTCGTGGATGTCGCAGCTGGGGCCGACCCTACGCGTGATCAGCGCAACGGCGTATCAGTCGACGAACAGGTCGTCGGCCGAGAAGTGAAGTACCTCACCCGCATCTATTCGTTGCTGAACGACGGTGTCGGCAATCCCTCCCGCCGAGAAGAGCGCCAGCTTGACCGTCCGTACCCCCTTAAGGTTCGGTAGAATCAGGTTCGTGCGGCGCTCCAGCTTCTGCAGGTCATCCCGTGCCACCGACCCCCACTTGCATTCCCCGAACAGCACACCGCCGCCGCCATCGACCGCGACCAGGTCCACCTCATCCGATGCATCCTCCGCCCACCATGAACCCACGCGCGCAGCGCGGAAGGGCAAGCTGGGATGGCGAGAGCTGCCGACGAACTGGCGACATGCGACTTCAAAAACGTGCTCGCCAATATACCCGTCGAGCCGTGGGCCGATGAACGCGTCCCACAATTCTTCGGCGGACAGCAGTTCTGGGTAGCCCTGCGCTCGAAGGTCGGAGATGAACGTGTGCCAGAACTGCAGGTAAGGATCCCTCAGCCGATACCTCATCGACTTGGGGCGGGGATTCGGGTACTCGGTGATCGGCGCGATGCGCTCGACGACCTCCATCTCCTGGAGCCACTCGAGCGGCCGAGCAAGGGAGGATGTCGACTTTCCCACGCGGTTGGAAATCTTGTTCCAACGTGTCTCTCCCAACGCTATGGCTTCGACTATCGAGTTCGGTACGGCTGCATCCGCCACGAAAGCATCGAAGGCGTGGGGCGCCTCCTCATGCAACCGGCCAGTCGGGCGGAGGATCACTCGGGCCACATTTTCTACCAGAGAACACGTGCCGTCGATGAGGGCAAGGTGACCCGGGAGTCCGCCGAACATGCCGTACATCCTGATCTTATCCTTCGCCGAGTAGTCCGGGGCGAATTCCCCGACGTGCCTGTAGCCGAAGGGGTCCACCTGAATCAGACCGGTTCGGCGTCCGTACAGGGGCTGGTCCGCCTCCGTCAGACGCTTCATCGCCGAAATATGCGACCCGCTCAGGACTATCTTGAATCGGGTGTCCGGAAGCGTGTGGTCCCAGAGCGCCTGGATGATGGACGGGAGTGCTGGCGCGGCATCCATGAGGTACGGGAACTCGTCCAGCACCAACAGAAAGCGCTCTTCGGCGCTCCGCGCGACGCAGTACGAGAACAGGTCTTCCCAGGTCCCGAAGCTAATGCGCTGCAAAGCCGGATCAGAGAAATGATGACCGACGACTCGAGTCAGGGCGGCGAGTTGTTCCCGCTCGGTCTTCTTGGTGGCCTGATAGTAGATCCCATTCACCTTACGCGCGAAGTGGCTCAGCAAGTAGCTCTTTCCTGCCCGCCGTCGCCCGCGAACGATATACAGGTCCGGCCGCCGGCCTTCCCACATTTCGACGCATTGCTCCCAAGCGCTGTCGCGGTCGATCATTTGATCCGGCCTGCCCATGTCGCCTTTCGTGCAAGGTTACTCACAGCAGTGTTACTAACACTAATAGGAGTAACCCGCCTGGCAGCTAGAATGCAAGAGGCACATGCTAACAGCTTGGTGAAGCACTTCGAATGCCAGCACAACTCTGGCTGGCGACCGAGTTCATCGATCTGGCTTCGGGACACCTCATCGGCAAGATAGCGTCCGAGAGGACCGGGCGAGATCTCCCCCCCTCGGAGGCGGAATATTGGCACAGTGCGTCGTGAACCGCCCAGGGTTCGCCGGTGGGGACACCAGCGAGAGCCAGCGTATAGCAG
>SKJY01000280.1 GCA_007121775.1 Gemmatimonadota bacterium | reverse complement strand
GGACGAACTGCATCTCCCGGAGTTCCTGCACCCGGGTCCAGTGGTGGCGGGCCAGTTCGAGGCCCGCCTCCGCCGACTCCAGCTCCGCCTCGGCGGAGTTCACGGCCGCTTCGAAGGTGGAGGGGTCGATCTGGGCGATGACGTCGCCGCGGCGGACGACGGCGTTGAAGTCCACGAGCACATCTTCCACGATCCCCGAGACCTGGCTCCCCACCTCCACCCGACTCACCGGTTGGAGGCTGCCGTGGGCCACCACCCGTTGGGACACCTCGCCCCGATCGACCGAGACGGTTTCCAGAGGCGGAAGGCTGCCCTCTGCCGTGCCGTGGCGCTGGGTGGCCCACCAGAGACCCACCCCAAGAACCAGTACCGCCACAACGATGATCCGTCCCACCTTCACGGCTGTCTCCCCGTCTCAGATTCGAATTCCTTCAAGTTCGTACCATGAAGGGGGCGGGAGGGTCCTGCCTACTCTCCGGTCTCCCTCCGTCGGACTCGCCCTGTCCCGTTCTGGCTCCAGCTAAACCCTCAGGTCCCCGACTACCTTCGCCTGGAGCGCCAGATCCCGGCTCGCTTGTACGATCCCATCCGTTGAGATGAGGACGGTGTCCGCCGCCGGCCCAAGGGGCACGAAGCTGTCCTCGGCGCGGATGGAGCGGATCGGCCCGGGGAAGCCCCGCTCCGCCAGGTCCGCCACCACCGCCTCGGCGATCCCGCCTCCGGTGCGGCGACACTCATCCACCACCAGGACCCCGGCCTTCCCCTCCGCGGCGGTGGCGACCGCGTCGAAGGGAAGGGGGTTCAGCCAACGCAGGTCCAGTACCTGCGCCGAGATCCCCCACTGCTTTTCCAGGATGCGCTTGGCCCTCAGGCTCATGCGGAAGCCGTTCGCGTAGCTCACCAGGAGGATCTCCCCCTCCCCCTGGATCCCGACCTCCCCGGGCAGAAGGGCCTCGCCCGGCGCCGGATAGTCCGAGAGCCAGCCTCCATCACCCTCTTGGTGGAGGTCCTTCTCGTGATACAGGGCGATGGGTTCAAGGAAGACCACCACCCGGCCGCACTCGGCGGCGGTGGCGATGCACCCGCGGAGCATGCGGACGGCATCGTCGCCCCGGGAGGGCGTGGCGATGAGGAGCCCCGGAATATCCCGGAGCCCGCCGATGGAGTTGTCGTTGTGGAAGTGCCCCCCAAAGCCCTTCTGATACGCCAGCCCCGCCACCCGCACCACCATGGGGTTCCGGAACTGTCCGGAGCTGAAGAACTGCAGGGACGCGGCCTCGCCCCGGAGCTGGTCCACGGCGTTGTGAACGTAGGCGAGATACTGGATCTCCGGGATGGGCAGGAGGCCCGCGAGCCCCGCGCCCTGCGCGACCCCCAGGATCGTGGTCTCGTCCAGCAGGGTGTCCACCACCCGCCCCTGGCCGAAGCGCTTCTGAAGGCCGGCAGTGACGTAGTAGACGCCGCCCTTCCGGCCTACGTCCTCACCAAAGACGAAGATCTCCGGGCGCCGGAGCATCTCGTCGGCCAGCGCCGCCGAAAGGTGGGCCGCCATGGTGCGTTTCACCGGGCTGGAGGCCGATTCCGGCGGCTCCTCGCCCCAGAAGGCGGTCCGGCGCTCCGGGTCCGCCTGTGCCGTGGCCGAGGCCCGGACCTTCTTCTCGTCCCAGGGGGCCAGGGGCTCCATGACCTCCGCGGCGGAGGCCAGCGCCGGCCGTCCGGCGGCTTCCTCCCCGGCCTCCCGCACCCGGCGTCGGACATCGTCCCGGATGGCCCGGAGCTCCTCGGGAGTCGCCGCGCCCCGCTCCAGGAGGCGGCGAGCGTTCCGGAGGAGGGGGTCGCGGGCCTCGATGGCCTGGATCTCCGCCGCGGTCCGGTAGGCGCTCTCAATGTCGCTGCCGGCGTGGCCCCAGAGGCGCTGGGTTGCCAGCCGGAGGAAGACCGGGAGGCGCCGGGTCCGGCACACCTCCACCGCCTCGTCCACCACGTCCCAGACGTCGTCCACCTCCCCCTCGGCGTCGAAGTAGCGGAGGTAGCGAAGGCCTCCAAAGCTCTCCCGAATCCACCGCGCCGGCGTTTCCACCGAGATCCCGATCCCGTTGTCCTCGCAGAGGAAGAGGATGGGCATGGGATTGCCCCGGCGAAGGGCATAGCGGGCGGCATTGATCCCGGACAGGGCGGTAGCGTGGTTGGCGGAGGCATCGCCGAAGGAGCAGAGGACCACTGCGTCGTCGGGGATCGTCGGATCGTGCTCCAGGCGCCGGGAGCGACCCAAGGCGAAGGCCATCCCCACCGCCTTCGGGAGGTGTGAGGCGATTGTGCTGGTCTGAGGCGGCACCCAGAGTGGGCGGCTCCCCCAAACCTTGTGGCGTCCCTGGCTGATGGGGTCGTCGCGGCGGGCGCAGATAGAGAGGAGGGTGTCGTGGATGGGATCCACCTCCGGCGCCAGCCGGGAGCGAGCCATCATGAAGCCACCGGATCGGTAGTGGAGAAAGGATGGGTCGGTGAGCCGGAGGAGCGCTCCCACCACGGCGTTCTGCTCGTGCCCGGCGCTGGAGATGGTGTAGTAGCTGAGCCCGAGCCCCTTCAGGCGTCTGGCCTCCACATCGATGGCTCGGCTCGTGAACTGGTCCCGCCAGAGGTGGCGGGCCGCGGCGGCGGTCAGGCCACTCCCGGGCCGGATGGGTTCATCATCGGCGAGGCGCCGGGTGGGGGCGGAAGCTTCCTCCAGGAAGCGGTCCAGATTGCGCTCGACAATGGCGACTCGGTCCATAGGGGTCGGTGGCAAGGGAGGTGTGGAGGGAAACAGAGGCGCATGCAAGCCATTGGGTAAACAGTTGTTGGGCAACCTACCGATCCTGCGCCAGAGTGTCGAGCGCTGCTTGAGGTACGGGCGGCTCGTCGGCGGGACGGGGAAGGACCTCTCGGTCTTTTGGCGAGGCAGCCCGGTTCAGGTTGCGTCTGGTCCACCATGTACCCCCATGGCTCCCACCCCTCGCGCTTGTTCTTGGACGGTGTTGGGCGGTGAGGTCCGGGCTCATAGGCGTCGCGGCTGACGCACCCCCCCACAACGGCATCCACGAACAGGCCCGAAGGGGATCGCAAAGGGGGTGGCGGCAAGTGCCGAGGGAGTGGGGGGATGCCGAGGGGGCTGCGGGGAATGCCGGCGTCCCCTGTGCCTGAGATTGCCCGTCACCAACGCCGGAAAGTGTCCAAAAAACCGAATCTGGATTCGGTTTTTGGGCCGCCGCGTTGCGACGAGCGATGGATGAACGATTTGCCGGGCGTTCCCCGTGGGCTTCGGGGGGGGCGGTTCCTTTGCCGCTCGATCCTGGAGCCAGGAAATCCTGCTGCCAGGTTTGCGCAACTGCCGTGGCAGCCCAGGTTCGCGCAACTGACGTGGCAGCCCAGGTCCGTGGGCAGGGTCGCGGTTGGTTTCGCTGAAGGGAGGGCCGAAAATCCAGATGCGTTGCGTGTTTTCCCCCTCTTAGGTGGGGTTTTGCTACTCGGAGCTCGAAAACATGACGTCCGTTCAGCATTACGCGCCTGGCACTTGGCATCCTGCCTTTCCCGCACCCATCCCATGCATTACGAATGGAGTCGCTTCTTCTTCCGTTCCTGCCGTCGGTCCTTCCGGATTCCCTGCCCCAGTATGTCTCTGCACCGAAATCCGAAGAAGTCACCAAAAACCGAATCCAGATTCTATTTTTGG
>SKJY01000073.1 GCA_007121775.1 Gemmatimonadota bacterium | reverse complement strand
GAGGCCAAGGTGCGGTATGTGAGGATGACGGGTGAGGTCGTGCATAGGAGAGAAGAGGGCCGCCGTATTCTCGGTAGCCTCCAGGACGTCACCCTGATCCGGAATCTGGAAGAGGAACTCACCCGGTCCCATCGGATGGAGACGGTGGGGAAGCTGGCCGGAGGGATCGCCCACGACTTCAACGGGCTCCTCTCGGTGATCCAGGCCAACGCCGAGCTTCTCCTCGCCTCTGGCGCGGTGGCTGGTGAGGCGTCCGATGACCTGGAGCAGATCCTGGCGGCGGCCCGATCCGGGGCCATGCTCACCGATAAGCTCCTCTCCTTCGTGGGCACCCGCTCCCGCACTGGCGGACCGGTGGAGGCGAACTGGGTCATCAGGGGCGTGGAGCGGATTCTGAGCCGCCTCCTCCCGGAAAAGGTTCGGCTCATCGTGTCCACCGATGCGGAGGTTGGCCTGGTGGCCATGGACGGTGGTGAGCTGGAGCAGGCGGTGATGAACCTGGCCCTCAACGCCCGCGAGGCCATGGAGGGGACAGCGGGGACCATCCGGATCCGGAGCCGGCGCATGCACCTTGGTGCCCCCCAGCTCCTGTCTCCTGGGCATTCGCTGAACGCCGGCGACTACGCGGTGGTGAGCGTGGAAGACGACGGACACGGAATCGAACCCCACATACTTGGTCGAATCTTTGAACCCTTCTTCACCACCCGGACGCAGGATGAGGGGAGAGGTCTGGGGTTGGCCACCACGTATGGGATGGTTCAACAGGCAGGCGGCGGCATCGCGGTGGAATCCGAACCGGGTCGGGGGAGCGTGTTCCACCTGTACATCCCCATGGCGTAAACCGCTTCCGGCCAGGCCTGAACCGGTTCCGAGCCTGAGGAGGCCGAAACACCGAGGGGCCCGGAGGACATCCTGTCCCCCGAGCCCCTCGCCTGCGTATCGCCACCAGCGGCTCAGTCGATCCCCGCCGCCTCCTCCAGACCCGGAATCAGGCCGCCCGGCTCGGTGAGGGGAAGGATCTCCTCGTCGTAGTACGTCTCGTCCACCATGAACTCGATGTCCGAGTACCGGTGCACACCGGTGCCAGCCGGGATCAGGTGGCCGATGATGATGTTCTCCTTCAGCCCCTTCAGATCGTCCCGGGCACCGCGAACCGCGGCGTCGGTGAGCACCCGGGTCGTCTCCTGGAAGGACGCCGCCGAGATGAAGCTCTCGGTGGTCAGGCTGGCCTTGGTGATCCCCAGGAGCAGGGGCTCGGACCGGGCGGGCTTGCCACCGGCGCGGAGCGCAGTCTGGTTCACCTCCCGGAACTCCACACGATCCACATGCTCGCCCTCAAGGAGGTCGGTGTCGCCGGGGTCGGTGATCCGCACCTTCTGGAGCATCTGGCGCACGATGACCCCGATGTGCTTGTCGTTGATCTTCACCCCCTGCAGACGGTACACCTCCTGAATCTCGTTCAGGAGGTACTCCTGGACGGCCCGGGGCCCCTTGATCCGCAGGATGTCGTGGGGGTTGATGGGACCTTCGGACAGACGGTCACCGGCCCGCACTACGTCGCCCTCGTGGACCCGCATGTGCTTACCGACAGGAACCTCGTAGGTTCGCTCAGGACCGGCATCCGGCGCAATGATGACCTCACGCTTACCGCGCTTGATGTCGCCGAAGCGGACGTAGCCGTCGATCTCGGTGATGACGGCCGGATCCTTCGGCCGGCGGGCCTCGAAGAGTTCGGCCACCCGGGGCAGACCACCGGTGATGTCCCGGGTCTTGTAGACCTCCCGGCTGATCTTGGCCAGCGACTGCCCTGGCTCCACAGCCTGCCCGTCGCGCACCATGATCTGTGCGCCCACCGGGACGATGTACTCCCGGACCTTCTCCCCATCCTTCGCCTTGTCCCAGAGCTGGATGGTGGGGTGGAGCTTCTTGTTCCGGTCCTCGGTGATGACCATCTGACGACGTCCGGTGGACTCGTCCAGCTCCTCCCGCATGGTCTGGTCTTCCACGATGTCCACGAAGCGGACCACCCCGGAGGCGTCGGCCACGATGGGCTCAGAATAGGGATCCCAGCTGAAGAGGAGGTCGCCCACCTCGATATCGTCGCCCTCGCTCACCATGAGGGTGGCGCCGTAGGGTACCGAGAGTCGACTCCGAACCTGCCCGCTGGCCGTCTTCAGGAGGATCTTCCCTTCCCGGGACGTGACGATCCGGTCCTCGTTGGCGGTCTCCACCGTACTCACCCGTTCCAGCGCGATGGTCCCATCCATCTTGGACTTCCGCTGGGTCTGGGCGGCGATGCGTGAAGCCGTTCCACCGATGTGGAAGGTTCGGAGCGTCAGCTGTGTCCCCGGCTCCCCGATGGACTGGGCCGCCAGGATTCCCACAGCCTCACCGATGTCCACCCGAGCCATGGTGGCCAGGTTGCGCCCGTAGCACATCTGGCATACGCCGCGCCGCGACTCACAGGTCAGTACCGAGCGGATCTTGACGGACTGGATGCCGGCCGCCTCCACCGCGTCCGCAGCGCCCTCGTCGATCATCTGGCCGGCCTCGATGAGGAGCTCGCCGTCCAGCGGATCCACCACCTCTTCCAGCGCCACATTCCCCACGATCCGGTCGCGGAGCGGCTCGATGATGTCTTCACCCTCCTTGAGGGCAGTCATCTCCAAGCCGAGGATGGTGCCGCAGTCCTCTTCGGTCACGGTAACGTCCTGCGCCACATCCACCAGCCGTCGGGTCAGGTAACCGGCGTCGGCGGTCTTCAGAGCCGTATCCGCCAGCCCCTTCCGGGCGCCGTGGGTGGAGATGAAGTACTCCACCACGCTGAGGCCCTCCCGGAAGTTGGACTTGATGGGGCTCTCGATGATCTCGCCGATGCCACCGGTGAGCTTCTTCTGGGGCTTGGCCATGAGGCCACGCATCCCGGCGAGCTGTCGCATCTGGTCCCGATTCCCTCGGGCGCCGGAGATCATCATCATGTAGACGGGGTTGAACCCGCCCTTGGAGCGCTCGAGGCGCCGCACCATGGCGTCGGCCACATCGTTGTTGGCGTGGGTCCAGGTGTCGATGACCTTGTTGTAGCGCTCACCGTTGGAGATGAATCCTGAGGCGTAGGCGCGCTGGAACCGGGCCACCTGCTCCTCGGCGTCCCGGAGGATCTCCGCCTTCTCCGGCGGAATCTGCATGTCCTCGATCCCCACGCTCAGCCCACCGAGGGTGGCGTAGCGGAACCCGAAGTCCTTCAGGTTGTCCAGGAACTCGGTGGTCGCTTTCAGGCCCACACCGGTGAAGCACTCGAAGACCAGGTCTCCGAGTTCACGCTTGCCGAAGGTGTAGTTCCGATACCCGATGGTGTCGGGGATGATGGAGTTGAAGAGCACTCGGCCCACAGTGGTGCGAAGCCACTTCCCGGCGCGGGGATCCGCCTCCCCCTCTTCAAGCATGGCCTCGTCGAAGTGCTGCCGTGGGAACCAGTACCAGCACAGGGAATGGAAGTCGACCCGCTCCTGCACCAGCGCCATCTCCACATCGGCGTAGTTCCCGAAGCGGGGCGCCCCCTGGAACGCTTCCTCCAGGACCTCCTCCGCCTTGGTCCGACCCGCCCTTCCGGCGTTGGGGTCGGCCGCCACACGCTCGGCCTGCTGGATGCTGGGGGGCGCCTTCGTGAGGTAGAAGGACCCGATGACCATGTCCTGGGTCGGCGACGCCACCGGACGGCCGTTGGAGGGAAGCAGGATGTTGTTGGACGACAGCATGAGCACACGGGCCTCCAACTGCGCCTCGAAGGAGAGGGGCAGGTGGACGGCCATCTGGTCGCCGTCGAAGTCTGCGTTGAAGGCGGCGCAGACCAGAGGGTGCACCCGGATGGCCTTCCCTTCCACCAGGACCGGCTCAAAGGCCTGGATTCCCAGTCTGTGGAGGGTAGGCGCCCGATTCAGGAGCACCGGGTGGTCCCGGATGATGTCCTCCAGAACCTCGTAGACCGCCGGCTCCTCCTTCTCCACGATCTTCTTCGCGCGCTTCACCGTCTCGGCCTCGCCGCGACGCTCGAGCTCATGGATGATGAAGGGCTTGAACAACTCCACCGCCATGGCCTTGGGCAGACCACACTGGTGGAGCTTGAGCTCCGGTCCCACCACGATGACGGAACGCCCCGAGTAGTCGACTCGCTTCCCCAGGAGGTTCTGCCGGAAGCGACCCTGCTTCCCCTTCAGCATATCCGAGAGGGACTTGAGGGGACGCTTGCCACGGCCCCGGATCGCCTTGGACCGCCGGCCGTTGTCGAAGAGGGCGTCCACCGCCTCCTGAAGCATCCGCTTCTCGTTCCGGAGGATGACCTCCGGCGCCCGCATGTCGATGAGCTTCTTCAACCGGTTGTTCCGGTTGATCACCCGCCGATAGAGGTCATTCAGGTCCGAGGTGGCGAACCGGCCGCCATCCAGGGGCACCAGCGGCCGCAGATCCGGCGGGATGACCGGAACCACATCCATCACCATCCACTCAGGGCGGTTCCGCCCCTCCGGAGTGGCGCCGGAGTTCCGGAGGGCGTCCACCACCTTGAGGCGCTTCAGCTTCTTCTTCTTCCGGTGCTGGGACGTCTCGGTGCGGATCTCGTTGCGGAGCCAGTCAGCCAGCCGGTCGAGTCCCTTCCCATCCGAGTTCTTGTAGCTCATCCCCCGCTCAGGCGAATCCAGCATCTTTAGCAGGGAACGCACCGCCTCGGCTCCGATCTGCGCCTGGAAGTCCTCGTCGCCCTCCTCGCGGGCCTTCACACGCAGGTCGTAGTACTCGTCCTCATCCAGTAGGTCCAGGAACTCCAGATCCTGCTTCCCCGGATGGGTCACAACATAATTGGCGTAGTAGATGACCTTCTCCAGATCCCTCAGAGACATCCCCACCAGATAGCCCAACTGAGAAGGGAGCGTCTTGAAGAACCAGATGTGGCACACCGGAACAGCCAGTTCGATGTGACCCATCCGCTCGCGGCGCACCTTGGAGAGGGTGACCTCAACCCCACACCGATCACAGACGTGACCGCGGAAGCGGATCCTCTTGAACTTTCCGCAATGGCACTCCCAGTCCTTCACCGGACCGAAGATGCGCTCACAGAAGAGCCCATCCTTCTCCGGCTTGAACGACCGGTAATTGATGGTCTCGGGCTTGGTGACCTCGCCGTACGACCAGCGGCGGATCTCCTCCGCCGAGGCGATCCGAAGCTGGATGAAGTCGAAGTCCGAGCCGCGGGATTCCCTGGACCGGGGAAAGTCGATCATGCGTTCGATTCCCGAATAGAAGTGACGTTCTGCGAAGGCGATGGGGCGACCGCCGACCCCTCAGGGGCCGGCGGAAGGGCGATCCCCATGCCTAGTCCTCCGGCTCCATCTTGACCGAAAGGCCGAGGGCCTGGAGTTCCTTCACCAACACGTTGAATGATTCCGGCACGCCGGGGTCCGGGAGGTTCTCTCCCTTGACGATGGCCTCGTACACCTTGGAGCGACCGCTCACATCGTCGGACTTGACGGTGAGGATCTCCTGTAGTGTGTGGGCGGCGCCGTAGGCCTCCAGCGCCCACACCTCCATCTCTCCGAAGCGCTGCCCACCGAACTGGGCCTTACCGGCCAGCGGCTGCTGCGTGACCAGCGAGTAGGGCCCGATGCTCCGGGCGTGGATCTTGTCGTCCACCAGGTGCGCCAGCTTGAGCATGTACATGGTCCCCACCGACACGGGGAAGTCGAGCTGCTGGCCGCTTCGACCATCCCGAAGCCAGATCTTTCCGTCGGGACGCACTCCGGAGCGGAGCATGATCTCCACCGCCGCGGCATCGACTCCGCCGGTGACCTTCGTCTTGCCCTCCATGGCGGCCACCGTGGGGAATACGTCTTCCACGGAGCGCCCGTCTCGGGCGGCCCACTCGGCTGCGGCAGCTCGGATGAAGCTTGCCAGCGCCTGGACCGCTGCCCCTTCCTCGTCCGTCAGGTCGGCGGCCAGGTAGCGGTCAAGATCAGCGCCAAGGCCTTGGGCGGCCAGCGGGTCCTCCCCCTCTCCATTGGTGAGGGGGGCGCCTGCCGGGCCGGCCTCTACCTTGCTGGACGCCGCGATGAGAGTCCGGAGGACTTTCATGTCCCGGAAGGGAACATCCACCGTCAGGCCCTGAGCGTCCACCAGCCATGAAAGCCCGGCGAGCTTGATGAGCAGGCCGATTTCGTTTTCCGAGGCGCCCTGGAAGACGGGCGTCTTGGCTTCGAAGCCCAGGACATGCGCGGCCCACCCCAGATGGGTCTCCAACACCTGTCCCACATTCATCCGCGAGGGCACACCCAGGGGGTTCAGGACGATGTCCACGGAAGAGCCGTCGGGGAGGAAGGGCATATCCTCCTCAGGGGCGATCCGGGCGATGATTCCCTTGTTCCCGTGGCGACCGGCCATCTTGTCGCCCACAGCGATCTTCCGCTTTTCGGCGATGTAGACCTTCACCAGCTGGACCACTCCGGGAGGAAGCTCATCGGGCTGGAAGACCTTGTCGATCTGATCTTCCGTCCGGGTGCGGACTCGCTCAATGCGGGTCTGGGCCTCGTCCACCAACCGGCGGATCCGCTCCGAAATCTCCTTGTTCTCCACCTTCAGGGTGCTCAGGTCCGCGTCCCGGGGGTTCAGCTTCGCCAGATCGGCCTTGGTAAGCTTGGTGCCCTCGGGGATGAGGGGCTCCACGGTGCCCCGCTTCAGACAGAGGGCGATGGTCTGGAGGTGGAGGAGTTCGAGAAGTTCCTCGTCCCGGGCCTCGCTGATGCGCTGGATCTCGTCACGCTCCAGGGTTCGCAGCTCGCCGATCCGGGCCCCATGCTCCTTCTCCAGGAGGGGGTCATCGATACGGCGGCTGAACACCTTCACATCGATGACGTCACCGCTCATCCCCGGGGGCACGCGGAGGGAGGAATCCTTCACATCCTTGGCCTTCTCACCGAAGATGGCCGTGAGGAGCTTCTCCTCGGGGGAGAGTTCGGTCTCGCCCTTGGGCGTGATCTTTCCGGCCAGAATGTCGCCGGCCTTCACCCGGGCACCGATCCGCACGATCCCCCGCTCATCCAGGTCCGTCAGGGCATCCTCGGCCACATTGGGGATCTCCCTGGTGATCTCCTCCATCCCCCGCTTCGTGTCCCGGACGTGGAGCTCCAGCTCCTGGATGTGGATGGAGGTGAGAACGTCGTCCTTCACCAACCGCTCCGACAGGACGATGGCGTCCTCGAAGTTGTACCCGAACCAGGGCATGAAGGCCACGACAAGGTTCCGGCCCAGCGCCAACTCCCCATGGTCGGTGGAGGGGCCGTCGGCGAGGATCTCGCCGGCATCCACGTTCTGTCCCTTGGTCACCAGGGGCCGCTGGTTGATGGCCGTATCCTGGTTGGTCCGCCAGAACTTCTTCAGGCGGTAGCGATCGAACTGGGCCAGCTTGGCCAGCGGCCGGTCCGTCTCCTTCGCCTGCACCGCTCCGGTATCCACCACGATCTCGTCGGCGGTCACTCGGATCACTTCGCCGCCGCGCCGGGCGGTGATCACCGCCCCCGAGTCCCGGGCCACCTTCGCCTCCAAGCCCGTACCCACCTGGGGGGCGTCGGTGAAGAGGAGGGGGACGGCCTGCCGCTGCATGTTTGAGCCCATGAGGGCCCGGTTGGCGTCGTCGTGCTCGAGGAACGGAATCAGGGCCGCCGCCACCGACACCAACTGGTCCGTGGCTACGTCCATGTACTCGATCTGCGCCGGGGGGAGGAGGGGGAAGTCACCCCGCTCCCGGCAGAGGATGAACTCGTTGACGAAGCTCCCGTCCTCATTGAGGGGCGCATTCGCCTGGGCGATCCGGGCCTCTTCCTCCTCGTTGGCCGACAGCCACTCGATCTCGTCGGTGACCTTTCCGTCCACCACCTTCCGGTAGGGCGTCTCGATGAAGCCGAGTTCGTTCACCCTGGAGTTGGTGGTAAGCGACGAGATGAGGCCGATGTTGGGACCTTCCGGCGTCTCCACCGGGCAGAGGCGGCCGTAGTGGGAATAGTGGACGTCCCGAACCTCGAAGCCCGCCCGCTCCCGGGAGAGGCCCCCGGGTCCCAGCGCCGAGACCCGCCGCTTGTGGGTCATCTCGCCCAGCGGGTTGGTCTGGTCCATGAACTGGGAGAGCTGGGACGAGCCGAAGAAGGCCTGGATCACCGCCGAAACGGTCCGGGCGTTCACCAGATCGTCGATGGAGATCTTCTCCGGATCCGTGTTGATGGACATACGCTCCCGGACCAGACGCGCCATGCGCGAGAGGCCCACCGAGAGCTGGTTGGCGATGAGCTCGCCCACCGTCCGGACCCGGCGATTCCCCAAGTGGTCGATGTCGTCGGTGAAACCCCGCCCCTCGCTCAACTCGATGAGGTAGCGGAGGATGGCGACGAAATCATCCCGGGTGAGTACCGTGGTGCCCCGGGATACATCGAGACCCAGGCGCTGGTTGATCTTGTATCGGCCCACCCGCCCCAGATCGTACCGCTTGGGGTTGAAGAAGACCCGCTCCAGCGCCTCCCGGGCCGTCTCCACATTGGGCGCCTCCCCGGGACGCAGGAGCGAGTAGATGGCGTAGAGCGCCTCTTCCTCCGAGGAGGTGGGGTCTTTGGCCAGCGTCCGCTTGACAATGGGGCTCTGGCCCCGCTCAGACGGAGAAGTGGAACGGTAGACGGAGATGGTGGAGACTCCAGCCCGGTCCAAGCGCTTCACCACATCCGTATTCAGCTCGGTGCCGTGATCCACCAGGATCTCGCCCGTCTCGCTGTCCACAACCTCCCGGGCCAGAACCAGCCCCTCAAGTTCGCTCCCCACCTGCTGGTGGGACTCCTTCAGCGTCACCTCTTCCGGCTGGAAGAAGAGAGTGTAGACGTCTTCATCGGTCCCGAAGCCGAAGGCCCGCAGTAGCGCCGTGGCCGGGAACTTCTTCTTCTTGTCGATGTGGACGTAGCAGATGTCGTTGATGTCGATGGTGAACTCGACCCACGACCCGCGGAAGGGGATGATCCGGGCGCTGTTCAACTTGGACCCGTTGGGGTGCGTGTTCTCCTCGAACACCACACCCGGGGAACGGTGCAGCTGGCTCACCACCACGCGCTCAGCACCGTTGATGAAAGGTGCCCAGTTCGGTGAGGAGCGGGAGGTCGCCCAGATAGACCTCCTTCTCGATGATGTCCTTGGGACGCCGCTCCCCCTCTTCCAACTCTTCCCAGACGATGAGCCGGAGCGTCGCCTTGAGGGGCGACGCGAAGGTCATGTCCCGCTCAATGCACTCCTCCACCGAGTACTTGGGGTCGCCCAGTTCGGCGGACACGTACTCCAGGGTGAAGTTGTCGTTGACGTCCGAGATAGGAAAGATCTCGCCGAAGACCCGATCCAGACTGAAATCCCACTGCTTTTCTGGGTCTTCCTGCTGCTCAATGAGCTTTTCGAAGGAGCGGAGCTGCACATCGAGCAGGTTGGGCATCGGCATCACCGGGTGGAGCTTGGCGAAGTCCATCACCGGCCGAGACGTATTCCGAAGTTCCAACTGGGACCCCCTTGAAGGCCCGGATCCAGGAAGATCCGGAGAGGTGAAACACAAAAGCGGGCAAGCGCTGAGATCCCCGGCACGCACAACGGCGCCGGGGATCCGCACAGGCCCAGTTCATCGATCCGGGATGGCCGGGCCGGCCGCGGTGCGACACCGCGACCGACCAGCCCTCTCTTCCCCGAGGTGGTTGGACCCCAGGGAGGAGATGACGTTCCCGAATTACTTCAACTCGACGGAAGCGCCCTGCTCCTCGAGCTTCGCCTTGATCTGCTCGGCCTCGTCCTTCGTCGCCGCTTCCTTCACGGTGGAGGGCGCGCTGTCCACCAGCTCCTTGGCCTCCTTCAGGCCCAGGCTGGTGACCTCGCGGATCACCTTGATGACCTGGATCTTCTTCCCGCCAACCGCGGTCAGGACCACGTCGAACTCGTCCTTTTCCTCGGCAGCGGCTTCGGCTGCGGGGCCTGCGGCGGCCGGCGCAGCGGCGGCCACGGCGGTGACGTTGAACTTCTCCTTGAAGGCATCGACGAACTCGGCGAGCTCGAGAACCGTCATGTTCCCGATGGTCTCGAGCAGTTCTTCCTGCTTGGTAGCCATTACCAGTGTCTCCTTGATGATCCCGGGCTCAAACCGGGGAGTTGGGCTTGCTAACCTTCCCGCGAACCTGCGTCCGACCGACGACCGGCCCCCGGACTCGCGGAAGGAACGACTGGGGTATCCGTTTCGGATTACCCCTCTTCCGCCTTCTTCTCGCGAAGGGCGTCCAGAAGTCCCGCGGTCTCCTGCAGCTTCGCCTGCAGCACTCCGGCCAGGCTCGCCATGGGCGCCTGCAGCGCACCGGCAAGCTGAGCCAGGAGTTCCTCGCGGGAGGGCAGGGTGGCGAGGCGCTTGAACTGCCCCTCCACCAGCAACTGCTGATCCATGATCCCCACCTTGAAGGTGGGGCGATCGCCGTGCTCCTTGGCGAAATCGGTCAGCGCCTTGGCCGGACCAACCGGCCCCTCCCCGGCCAGAATCACAGCCGTGGGTCCCTTCAGGTGCTCCGAAAGATCCGGCAGCTCCATGTCGGCGGTCTCGAGGGCCCTCTTGAGGAGCCGATTCTTGACCACCAGGTACTCGGCGCCGGACTCGTGGAGCCGGTCCCGGAGTACGGTGATGGACTTCACATCCAACCCACTGAAGTCCGTCAGGTAGAGGACCGGCGCCTCCTGCAGGCGGGACTGGAAGTCGGCGACGAATGTCTCCTTGTCGCTGCGCTTCATCACAGCCTCCGTCGGTAGAGGGTGGGCTCCACGGCCACACCCGGTCCCATGGTGCTCGACACGGTCACGCTCTGCACATACCCGCCCTTGGCTGCCGCCGGGCGGGCCCGGATGATGGAATCCATGAAGGCGGAGAGGTTCTCCTCGAGCTTTGCGATGTCGAAGGAGACCTTACCAATGGGAGCGTGGACGTTTCCGGTCTTGTCGACGCGGAACTCGATCTTACCGGCCTTGATCTCCGACACGGCTCGGCCCACGTCCATGGTCACAGTGCCGGCCTTGGGTGTGGGCATCAGGCCTCGGGGTCCGAGGATCCGGCCCAGCGGCCCGACCTTCCCCATCTGGTCGGGGCTGGCCACTACCACGTCGAAGTCCAACCAGCCCTGCTGGATCTGCTGCACGTACTCGGTACCGACGAAATCGGCTCCGGCCTCCTCGGCCTCCCGGGCCTTATCTCCCTCGGCGATCACCAAGACCCTCTGGGTCTTACCGGTGCCGTGGGGCAGGACCACGGTGCCCCGGACGATCTGGTCGGCCTTCCGCGGATCGACGGAGAGGCGGGTAGCCACCTCCACGGACTCGTCGAACCGGGCGAAGGAGAGCTCCTTCACCAGTTCCAGCGCCTCACCGGGCTGGAATCGGACGCCGACCGGGACCTTCTCCCGGGCGTCACGATATTTCTTTCCCTGTCTGGGCATCATCAATGAACCGTCGTGTGTCGTCCTCCCACCCGTGGCGGTCCACAGCAGGTGGTTCAACGGACGCCGACCCGCGGTGGGCCGGACAAGAGCGCCGCCTGCTCCCCCAGGGAGCGGTCAGGCGCAGATGGGGATGGGACCTCAGTCGGCGACCTGGATCCCCATGCTCCGGGCAGTACCGGCAATCATCCGGATGGCCGCATCCACATCCCGGGCGTTCAGGTCGTTCATCTTCAGCTCCGCGATCTCCTTGAGTTGGTCCCGGGTGACGGTGGCCACCTTGGTCCGATTCGGAATCGCAGAGCCCTTGTCGAGGCCAGCCGCCTTCTTCAGGAGAACGGGGGCCGGGGGCGTCTTGGTGATGAACGTGAAGGAGCGATCGGCGAAGACCGTGATCTCCACGGGGATCGTGGTACCCGCCTGCTGCTGGGTCCTGGCGTTGAACTGCTTACAGAACTCCATGATGTTCACGCCGTGGGCGCCGAGCGCCGGGCCCACCGGGGGTGCAGGGTTGGCCTGCCCGCCGGTCACATGGAGTTTGATGAACCCCGTTACCTTCTTCGCCATCGTTCACATCCTCGTGCGCCCTGGGGCGCGACATGGTTTCTATCTGGTGAACCCGGGTTCCGCCGAAGGCCCCAACGGGGTCGGCAGACGCAGAGCGGGTCAGAACCCCTTGAGCTGGGAGAAGTCCAACTCCACCGAAGTGGGTCGGCCGAAAAGGGAAACCTCCACCTTCACCTTGCCCTTGTCGGCGTGGACCTCCTGGATCGTACCGGAGAAGTCGGTGAAGGGACCAGAGATGACCTCCACCACCTGACCGGCACGGAATGGCACTTCTTCCTCTTCCGGCGCGTCCCCCTCCACCTCGACGCCGAGGATCTTGTTGATCTCATCCTCGCGGAGTGGCTGGGGGTCGCGTCCGCTCCCCACGAATTTGATGACTCCCTGGGTGCTGTTGACCAGGTGACGGGTGCGATCGTTGAGGACCATCTTCACCAGGATGTAACCCGGATAGAGACGGCGGGTCACCTCCACCCGCTTTCCGTTCTTGATCTCCACCACTTCCTGGGTGGGGACCAGAACCTCCTGAAGCTCCTTGTCTTCAGGGGTCTCGCCCGGCTCCTCATCGATCTTACGCTGGATCAGGCGCTGGACCTTGTTCTCGTGGCCCGAATAGCTCTGAACCGCGTACCACTTAGCCTCCGCCATGATCGGGCCTCAAGCTCCGAAGATTCCCATGATGATATCGATGAAGAAGCGGGAGGCCACATCCATGAGCCAGATGATCACGGCGACGATCAGACAGAAGACGATGACCACCAGGGTCGCATTCTTCAGCTGAGGCCAGTCGGGCCATGTGACACGCTGGAGTTCGGTCCAGCACTCCTGGACGAACTCGTTGGCCCGCTTGATCTGGGTGACCATGATGACCTGTTGGGGGTTACGGGACAGAAGACAGTGGGAAAAAGGCGAGGTCGTCCGGGGGCGGCCAGCCGGCGGCCCCCGGACGACCCGGCCTCGCCCTCGTTACTCGATGATCTCGGTGACGACGCCGGCGCCCACGGTGCGGCCACCCTCACGGATGGCGAACCGCAGCTCCTTGTCCATGGCGATGGGGCTGATCAGCTCCACCTCCATCTGCACGTTGTCTCCCGGCATCACCATCTCCACTCCGTCCGGCAGGTGCG
>SKJY01000094.1 GCA_007121775.1 Gemmatimonadota bacterium | reverse complement strand
TCCACATGAGGTTCACTGCCAATGGTCAACGAAGGCGACGTCGCACCGGAGTTTGAACTCCCCGCCGATGATGGTTCCACCATCTCCCTATCCGGGCTGAAGGGGAAGAAGGTGATCCTGTATTTCTACCCCAAGGATGACACGTCCGGGTGCACCACCGAGGCGTGTGAGTTCCGGGATGCCCTCCCCCGGTTCAAAGAGGACGGGGCGGTGGTGCTGGGGGTCTCTCCCGACTCGGTGGACTCCCACACCAAGTTCAAGGAGAAGTACGACCTCAATTTCCCGCTCCTGGCCGATGAAGATCACGAGGTGGCCGAGGCCTACGGGGTCTGGAAGGAGAAGTCCATGTTCGGGAACAAGTATTGGGGAGTTGAGCGCAGCACCTTCCTCATCGACGAGGAAGGGAAGATCAAGAGCGCCTGGCGCCGGGTCCGCCCCAAGGGACACGCCGGCAAGGTGGCGGACGCCCTCTGACCCCCTGAGAGGCGGGCCGGTAACGACCGACCGGTGAGGCCGGGGCCGGGCCGGGGGCGCTCAGGAAGGAGGGAGCGCCCCCTGGGGCAGGGACCGATGCACCTGGAAGATGCACAGGTCCTGGACCACGGTCCGTCCGGCCTCCCGGGCCCGGGCCACCTCCTCCGGCGCGACGATGCCCGTCTGGAGCCAGATGGCCGGTTCTTCCGGTCGTCGGGTCGCGTGCTCCACGAAGGGACCGGCCTCCTGGGAGGGACGGAAGATGAGGACCAGATCCACAGGTTCATCCACCTGATCCAGCGTGGGTCTCGCTGTGCGTCCCAGGATCCTCTCGGCATGAGGGTTCACCGGGATGACATCCATGCCCTTGGCAGCCAGGTAGGAGGGAACTCGCCGGGCCGCCTTCGCAGGGTTGCGGGACATCCCCACAACCGCCACCACTCGAGCCGCCTCCAGCAGCTCACGAAGGGTTTCCGGGTCCGGATTGGCACGATCCACGCTCGCAGCCAGGAGGGCGGCGATGGGGGCAAGGGGGTCCGACATGGGTGGGACGCTCAGTGGTGAAGGCGCCCACCCGGGGGACCGTCCCCCGGACAAACGCATCGTTGACCTCCCGGCCACCATAGATGGTGGAGAATGAATCGGCAAGCGGGACTTCTGCCTTGCAGGTTCGGTCTCCTCACCGGAGGTGGGATCAGGGCGGACGGACGCCGGCCGGCGTCCGCACGGCGTAGGCCCCTGCCACCCCCACCACCAACAGCACCAACCCCACCAGGCCCCACGGTGTCAGTACCTGACCCAGGAGGAGCCAGGCCAGCAGGGCGGCCATGAGGGGCTCCACTGTGGTCCCGATGGAGGCTCGCCCGGCCTCCAGTGTGCGCATGGCGTTGAAGAGAAGGAGGGCAGCCAGGGCGATGGTCACGAGCCCCAGGAGGAGAACCAGGAAGATCTCCATGAGGGTGGTGGGCAAAACCACCTCCTCTCCCCTGAGAAGCCAGACCGCGCCCAGGAAAACGGTTCCGGCCAGAGTGCTCCAGAAGAGAGGGGTGACGGGACCGTGGTTCCGGCCGTACCACTTCCCGAACAGGGTATAGCCGGCGTACGCCAGACCGCAGAGGCAGCCCCAGAGCACCCCACCCAGGGTCAGCTCCAGGTCGACGCCGCGCGTCCCCAGCACCGTCAGCCATACCCCGACGATGGAAAGTCCCGCCAGCCCCGCCTTCGCCGGCGTCACCCGTTCTCCGAAGAGGGGGGCCGAGAAGCCCACCACCATCGCCGGAGCCAGATAGAGGAGGGCCACGGTGGCCGGTACTCCCACCGCTTCGGTGGACATCTGGTATGCTACCTGGAAGATGCCTACGATGACTCCGCCCAGGATGATCATCCCGGCCAGGTCACGGGAGCTGATTCCCGAGAAGGCCGCGAACCCTCGGCGGGTGCCCTGGCCCCCGTCCTCGGCAGCCTGTGTCTGGTCGCCGGTGAGGGTTTCCTTCTGTCGCCCCTGTCGCCGGAAGCGGAGGACGACGACGATAGCCGCAAGGAAGAGGACCCCTGCCGCCGGTCGCAGGATCGCCACGCTGGTGGGCGGGATCCCGAGCCGGAAGAGGGCGACTGAGATGGGCCCGGAAGTGGCCCAGAGCGTTCCGGCCAGGACGACCTGGGCGTAGGCCAGGGCCACCTGGCCCGAGGGCGTGAGGCGATGCATCCGCACAAGCTACCTGGAAGCCCGGAATGGGCGAAGGGGCAACAGAGGACGAGATGAGCAAACCGCGACCATACGCATTCCTGAGGCGGCTGAAGCCCCGGGTGGCTCCCTATCGGGGGCGCCTCTTCTGGGCCGCCGTTCTGATCCTCCTGGGTTCCGCCATCGGGTTGGCATTCCCGCTGGTGGTCAGGGAGCTTCTGGACGCTGCGTTCCTGGCCGATGACCGGGGGCTCCTGAACCGGGTGGCCGTCTTCCTGATGGTGCTCTTCTTCTTCCAGGCGGTGGTCAACTTCGCCCAGAGCTACCTTACGGCCTCCGTTTCCGAGCGGGTGGTGGCCGATCTCAGGAGGGATCTGTTCAGGGGACTCGTTCGGCAGCCCCCTGGCTTCTTCTCCCGGCGCAGAGTGGGTGAACTCTCGTCCCGGTTGGCCTCCGACGCCGGTCTCATCCAGGGGATCCTCCGCTTCGGCATCCCTGAACTGGTGCGGCAGATCACCTTCCTGGGCGGTGCCGTGATCCTGGTGACCATCACCCACCCCCGCCTCACCCTCATCACCTTTGTGGCCATTCCTCCCACGGTACTGGCGGGATGGCTTTTGGGCCGTCGGGTCCGGCGCATCTCCACCGGAATCCAGGACCGGCTGGCCGATGCCGTCTCCCGTGCCGAGCAGGTATTCTCGCAGGTTCGCACCGTGCAGAGCTTCAACCGCGAGGAGTGGGAAGAAGGGCTCTTCCAGGAGGCGGTGGAAGATACCCGGGACCGGGGATTGAAGCGGGCCGTGGCCCGGGCCCTCCTCACCGGTACCGTCACCTTCACCGCCTTTGGCGCCATCGTCCTGGTTCTGTGGGAGGGGGGGCGTCTCGTCCTGGATGGGGCCCTGACACCGGGGACCCTGGTGGCCTTCCTCCTCTACGCTGTCACCATCGCCGGCGCCGTGAGCTCATTGGCAGGGTTCTGGAGCAACCTGCAGGAGGCGTCTGGGGCGGCGAGGCGGATCTTCGAACTCCTGGATCACCCCAGGGAATTGAAGGAGCCTGAGCGGCCCCGCTCCCTCCCTCGACCTGTGGAGGGGAGGGTTACCTACGACGGAGTCCGCTTCCGCTACGGTCCGGATCTGCCGGAGGTGCTCCACGGCATCGATCTGGAGTTGGAGCCCGGCGAAACCGTAGCCCTGGTGGGGGCCTCCGGAGCAGGGAAGAGTACCCTGGCCTCTCTCCTCCCTCGCTTCTACGATGTGACCGGTGGGGCCGTGCGCATTGATGGGGTGGATGTTCGGGAGGTGCCCCTCACAGAGCTTCGGGGTGCTATCGGGCTGGTGCCCCAGGAGCCTCTCCTTTTCGCCGGGACCATCCGGGAAAACCTCCGCTATGGGAACCCGGATGCCACCGACGCCGAGATGGAGGCGGCGGCCAGGGAGGCCCGCGCCCATGATTTCATCGCGGCCTTGCCGGATGGGTACGGCGCCCTTGTGGGCGAGCGGGGGGTGACCCTGAGCGCCGGCCAGCGACAGCGCATGGCCATTGCCCGGGTTCTCCTCAAGG
>SKJY01000080.1 GCA_007121775.1 Gemmatimonadota bacterium | reverse complement strand
CTCGCCCTGACCTCGGTAATAGGTCTGCTCCAGGGCGTAGTCCAGCGCTTCCAGGGCGTCGTCTTCAGCCAGGAACTCCAGATGGTGGCGGAGTTCGTGGGTGATGGTCTCCCAGAGCTCCTCTTCCCAGTGGAACTGGGGGTTCCGCTCGGCCAATTCCCGGAAGGAACCCCAGTAGAGCGCCAGGAAGGATCGGGTGGTGTCGGGCCCCATATAGCCCGACGGGTAGGGCTCGGTGAGACACATCCCCAGGGTGAAGTAGTCGTCATGGTCCGGGTGGCTCTCGGCCTCCCGCTTCACCACGATTCCGTCTATCCCCTCCTTGTAGACCGGAGGGATCTCACCCCACATCCGGTGCGCCGCCTCTTCGAACTCCTCGAAGCGCATGGACCCTTTACCCGCCCGGAGGCTCGAACGCCGAGCCGGAGCGTCGGGTGGAGCGCTCTACAAGGAACCGGTTCGCCGCGATGAAGACCACCAGCACCACGGCCCACTGGAAGAGGACCGTCCCGATGTTGAAGGTGGCGATGGGGCTCCAGTTGGCGGCGAACCCTTCCCCCCGGACCTGCCAGAGCCACCAGCCGATGAGGACCAGGGCCTGAACAACCACCAGGCGGATAGCCCAGTCCCACCAGGCGCCGATGCGGATGTCCGAATAGGGGGTGTTCAGGAATTCATTCCGCCAGCGGGTGACTCCGTACTTCAGGACGGCCAGGGCGAAGAAGAACCCGGAGAGCATGAGCCCCACTCCCCAAACGAAGTCCTGATTCTGGAAGAAGGCCATGTTCAGGGCCGAGGGCACACCCATGAGAAGCCCCGCCACCCCCACCACCCCGATGGCCTGCCCCCGGGGAAGCCCCAGATCCATGACAACCCGACTGGCGAGCTCCACCATGGCGATGAGGGAGCTCCACGCCGCAAAGACCAGTGCCAGGAAGAAGATGACCAGGAAGAACTGGCCGAATGGGAGGGTATCGAAGAGCTGGGGGACCCAGATGAAGGTGATTCCTTCGTTGTCGGCCCCCACGATCTCCGTGGCGGCGCCGGGCATGACAGCAAAGACGGTGCAGAGCACCATGATCCCCGCCAGCAGCGACATACTGTTGTTGCCGAAGCCGATGACGAAGGCGTTGAGGGCCGTGTCGGCCCGGGCTCGCATGTAGATGGCGTAGCAGAGTACGAGCCCCCACCCGGCCCCGGTGTCCCAGGCATTCTGGGTAAGGGCCTGGAGCCAGATCTCGTACGAAGCCAGCGCTGCCCAGTCCGGGGTGAAGAGGAAGGCGAGCCCCTCTGAGGCACCGGGGAGCGTCACGGCCCGGATGGCCAGGATGATCACCAGCACCACCAGGGAGGGGATGAGGATGCGGGCCGCCGTTTCGATTCCCTTCACCCCCTTGGATACCACGAAAACGGCGAGTCCCATGGCAATGAGGTGGGTGATGAGAGCGCCGGGTGACGCCGCGTATCCCTCCCAGAACGCCCCGGGTGGATCGCTGGGGACCTGCCCCACTACCGACGCGCCCAAGAACTGGATGGTCCATCCCATGACCACCGAGTAGTAGAACATGATGGCGGTGGCGGTCCACGCAACCCACGCCCCCATCCATCCGAATCTGGGGCCCATGGTCTTGGCGAAGGCCCCGATGGGCCCGGACCTGGTTCCCTTGCCCATGCCGAATTCCAGCAGGAGAAGGGGGATGGACCAGAGGAAGAGAAAGACCACCCAAGCCACCAGGAACGAACCGCCCCCGTTGGTGGCGGCGATCCGGGGAAAGCGCCAGATATTCCCGGTTCCCACCGCCATCCCCACCATGGCCAGCAGCATTCCCCAGCGGGATGTGAAGACCACGGAGCGGGTTTCCACGTTCGACCTCCGATCAGAAGCGGGTGAAGTGGTACTGGAGAAGTCCGCCGTCCATCACCTGCTCCTGGGTGTGGGACAGATCCCCGTCGATGAACACCCGGATGGCAAGCCGGGGATCATGATCTTCCGGTGACGGCACCCGCACAAGGAACTGCTGGGTCTCCCGCATGCTGAACGTTTGCTCGAAGGGGACGTTCACGAAAGCGGTATCGGCCTGCCGGAGGAAGATGTCTTCCGGTCCTCCGGCGCCCACCAGGAAGGAGTTGGAGGTGATCATCATGATGGGGGATTCGACCCCCGATCCGGTGAGCTCCACCCGAGCCTCCTCGGGAGGATCGGTACCGGTGATGAGGTCGCACCCCACGAGCCCCAGAAGGGCCAGACCGCCTGCCAGGAGCAGGCGCTCCCGACGAAAGCGGGATTTCGAACGGTTGCGGCTCCACATGATCCCAGCTCCTCAATCCCTTCCGGTTCCTTCGTTGTCCGTCCCCCCGGAACCGGAAGTCCACCGGAGGGGAAGGAACGATCAACCCATCAGCGGAGACGCTCCCGGATCCAGCCCTCCAGGTGGGAGGCGTCGATCCGCACCTGCTCCAGCGAGTCCCGGTCCCGAATGGTGACAGTGCCGTCCTCGGCGGTCTGCCCATCCACGGTGACGCACCAGGGCGTTCCAGCCTCATCCTGCCGGCGGTACCGGCGCCCGATGGAACCCGATTCGTCGTAGAAGCTGGGGATGGCCGCCTCCCGCAGTTCCCGGGCGAGGCGTGCGGCGATCTCCGGTAGCCCATCCTTCTTGACCAGGGGGAAGATGGCCGCTTTGATGGGCGCAACCCGGGGGTGGAGCCCCAGGACGACTCGCTCCTCTCCCTCCACCTCCTCCTCCCGGTACGCATCGGTAAGGAGCACCAGTACGGTCCGGTCCACCCCTACCGCCGTCTCCACCACATAGGGGAGGAAGCGCTTGCCCCCCCCGGAGTCGATGTACTGGAGCCGCTTCCCCGAAAATTCCTCATGGCGGCGGAGATCGAAATCCGTCCGGTTGTGGACCCCCTCCAGCTCCTTCCAGCCGAAGGGGAAGAGGTATTCGATGTCCACCGCCTTCTTGGCGTAGTGGGCAAGCTCACCGGGTCCGTGCTCGTGGATCCGCAGTCGGTCTTCCCGGATGCCCAGGGAGAGGTGCCACGCCATGCGCTCTTCGAGCCACCGGTCGAACCATTCGTCGTCGGTCCCCGGTTCCACGAAGAACTGCATCTCGGCCTGTTCGAACTCCCGGGTGCGGAAGATGAAGTTCCCCGGCGTGATCTCATTGCGGAACGCTTTCCCGATCTGGGCGATACCGAAGGGCACCTTCTGCCGAGCAGCGGTCTGTACGTTCAGGAAGTTCACGTAGGAACCCTGAGCCGTCTCCGGCCGAAGGTAGATGGTGTGGGCCGCATCTTCCACGGGACCCATGAAGGTCCGGAACATGAGGTTGAACAGGCGCGGCTCTCCCAATTCACACGCCGCGTCTTCTCCTGGGGTCACCGAGGGCTTCCGACCGCAAGCCTGATCGGCCAGCGTGTCCTGCCGAAACCGCTTCTTGCAGGCCTTGCACTCCACCAGCGGATCGGTGAAGCCCTCCACGTGACCGGAGGCCTCCCATACCCGAGGGTGCATGAGGATGGCGGCATCCAGACCCTCCACATCGTCCCTCTGGTGGACCATCCGGCTCCACCAGAGCTCCTTCACGTTGCGCTTGAGTTCGATTCCCAGGGGGCCGTAGTCCCATACGGAACCCGTCCCCCCATAGATCTCGGAAGATTGGAAGACGTACCCCCGGCGCTTTGCCAGGGAAACAAGCTTCTCCATCGTGTCGCTCGACGACATGGACATCCCGTGTTCAGGTGCTGCTTCGTGGAATAGGGTCGGGCCGACCGACGCCGTGGCCAACTCGACGGGGGCGAACCCCCAGTGGCTCCGGAGGTTTCGGTCTTCAGCCCCGAATCATAGGATGCACCCTCGGCACCAGCAACCGGACGGACCCCGCCGGCACGCGGGGGTGTTGCACATTCGGGTACCTACCCGTTACTTGAACCCCCGCCGGTGCGATGGGTAGTGGACCCTGAGCCCGAAAGCGACCGGAAGAGGCTAGGTTAACCATGGTGCTCCCACGTCGTCGGTAGGCTTACCCATAGTCAGATCGAACCCAGTCCCCCGAGGGGGCAATTGAGGAGTCCACATGACCAGCTTGACCTTCACGGATCGGGCCCAGGAGATGGTCCGAACGTTTCTCGACCAGAGTGAGGGAGAACTCCAGGCCCTCCGCATCCAGGTGAACGGAGGAAGCCCTCTGGCACCGGCATTTGATCTCTCCCTGGTTACCGACGACGACCTGGATCCCGACGACGTCTCGGTGGAGGCCGGGGGATTCCGGGTGCTGCTGGACCCCAAGAGTGCCCAGCGCCTGGAGGGGGCGGTGGTGGACTTCGTCCAGCGGGTGAACGAGTCGGGCTTCGAGATCACCCCCGCCGCTCCCACGAATGGTGTGGAGGCGCCCATGGGGGCGTTGGCCGACCGTGTCCAGGAAATCCTTGACCAGCAGGTGAATCCCTCCATCGCCTCCCACGGCGGACGGATCGACCTGGTGGAGGTGGACGAGACGGACATCTACATCGAGATGTCGGGGGGGTGTCAGGGGTGCGCCATGTCCAGGGCCACCCTTCGCCAGGGCGTGGAGAAGATGCTCAGGAAGGCCATCCCCGAGATCACTGAGATCCACGACGTGACGAACCACGCCGCAGGCCAGAACCCGTACTTCTCGGCCTGAGATGCCCACCGGCTCCCACGTCAAACGGCGCCCAGAACGCCGGGCCCGGTATGGAGTGGTGATGGGGGTGGTCCTCCTCCCCCTCCTCCTGGCGTGGGGGTGTTTCGGTGGGCCGCCCCCCGAAGCCGACGCGCCCGTCGTCACCGAGGCACCGAGGATCGGACCTTCTTCCGGCGCCCTGGTGGTGGCGGGAGGGGGGACGCTGGGGCCGGAGATCTGGGAACGCTTTTTAGAGCTGGCAGGCGGACCCGAGGCACTCATCGTGGTCATCCCCACCGCCGGGGCCGACGATCATTTCGACAACGGGTGGTCCGGCCTCGAGCCCCTGAGGCGGGCTGGGGCGTTGAACCTTCTGGTGCTCCACACCCGGGATCCGGCGGAAGCCAACGATCCGACTTTCACGGCTCCACTGGAGGAGGCCGGTGGCGTTTGGTTCCCCGGTGGGCGCCAGTGGCGGCTTGTGGACGCCTACCTGGGCACCCGGGTCCATGACGAACTCTTCCGGATCCTGGAGCGGGGCGGTGTGGTGGGGGGTACCTCCGCCGGTGCGTCCATCCAGGCCTCCTTCCTGGTCCGAGGGGATCCAGAGACGAATCAGATCCTCCTCTCACCGGAGTACGAGGAGGGGTTCGGTCTCCTTTCCGGTACCGCGGTGGATCAGCACCTCCTGGCACGGGGGCGGGAAGATGACCTTTGGGAACTGCTGGCCCTTCGCCCCGACCTGCTGGGGATCGGGATCGATGAGGGAACGGCACTGGTGATACAGGGCGATCGGGCGGAGGTGGTCGGCTCCAGCCAGGCGCTTTTCTATGACCCCAATGGTCCCATCCGGCGAGCCCGGAGCCTTCGGAGCGGCGCCGTCTTCGATCTGGGGCAGCGTGCCCCCCTGCCGCGCGCCGTCCAGGACATCAACGAGCAACAGGATGGCCAAGGCTCGCCCCTTCAGCCCTGATCGGGGCTCCCTTCTCCCCTCAAGGGCCCTGGCCATTCGCCTGCACCCTCCGGGTGAGCGGGCGATTCGGGAGGGTCACCCCTGGGTTTTCGACGGCAGCATTCGGTCGGTAGACGCCTCCGGCCCGCCGCCGCAGGCCGGCGATGTGGGAGTCGTGTTCGATCGAAAAGGGCGCTTCCTCGCCGTCGGCCTCTACGACCCGGACGACCCCATCCGGCTCCGCATTCTCCATGCCGGAAGCCCTCGGAAGGTGGGGGCCGAGTTCTTCGCCCAGAGGCTGCGGAGTGCGATGGAGCGTCGTGCACCGCTCCTCCGAAATGGCTCCCGGGAACGGGGGTACTCGGAGACCAATGGGTTCCGGGTGGTGAATGGCGAGGGGGACGGCCTCCCGGGGGTGGTCCTGGACCGCTACGGCGAGAGCTTCGTCCTTAAGCTATACGCCCGGAGCTGGCTCGCCCGGCTTCCCGAACTCGTGGATGCGCTGGTTCAGATCATGGCGCCCCGCTCCCTCCTGGGCCTCGTCTCCCGACGGCTGGCGGCGGATGCCAGGTGCCCGGCCGAGATGCGCGCGGGGGCGCTCCTCCACGGGTCGGACCCTGGATCGGCGCTTCCGTTTCTGGAGAACGGCTTTCACCTGGAGGCCCACCCGCTTGAAGGCCACAAGACAGGGTTCTATCTGGACCAGCGCGAGAATCGCCAGAGGGTGGAGGAGGAGGCACGGAAACTTGCATGGGACCACGACGGTCTGCGCATCCTGAACGTCTTTAGCTACTCCGGTGGGTTCTCCCTCTACGGGGCGCGAGGAGCACTCAGGGGAGCCGGCGAAAACCGGCACGCCCCTGTTGAGGTGACTAGCGTGGATGTGGCCGGGCCGGCCCTCCGGCAGGCAGAGCGGCACTTCGAAATGAATGGGGAACAGGTTGGTCGGGCCCGACACCGGACCCTGGAAGGCGACGCCTTCCGGCTCCTGGGCGACTTGGACCGATCAGGAGACCGGTTCCACTTGGTGGTGGTGGACCCACCCTCCTTCGCTACCCGTCAGGATCAGGAGGCGGGGGCCATAGCCGCCTATAGCCGACTGACCCGGGCCGCCCTCCCCCTCCTGGAATCGGGGGGCACCCTGGTACAGGCTTCCTGCTCATCTAGGGTATCTCCGGATTCGTTCTACCGGGTGATTCGCGGGGAAGTGCGTCGGTCGGGGCGACAGATGGACAGCGAACGCCGCTGGGGCCACCCTCTGGATCACCCGGTGGGGCCACCTGAGTCCGAGTACCTCAAGTGCCTGTTCGCGACGATCCGTTGATGGGACCACCGGCCAGCTCCCCCTGGGATGCCCTGTGGAGCAACCCCTCGAAGACCGGCGCCAACTCGCGGAAGATCTGGGCCGGTAGGGCCGAGGTGAACCGGAACTGGTCCGCTTCTTCCCCAGCCACATAGGCCGTGATGACGCCGTAGAAGCGGTCATCCACGAAGAAGACAAGGGAGGAGGTGCGATTCACGCTCCGGGACTCCACCAGGCGTCCGCCCGGAGCGAAGACCCGGTAGCGGTTGTCACCGGTTCCCGTCTTTGCCCCCACCTGTACGGGGGTTCCCTCCACGGTGCGGATCGTGTTCCTGGCACGCCGGCCCGTCCCCACATCCACCACTTCCGCCAGAGCCTGCCGGAGAACCTGCGCCACCTCCGGAGCCATGACCCGCTCGCCCTCCCCAGCTCCTCGCGCCAGCCGGGTCTCGAAGGGCGTTCCTTCGGCGAAGTGGAGTTCCTCCACCCGATGGGTAGGGTAGAGGACACCGTCATTCAGAATGATCCCCACCAGATCGCTGAGGGCGGCGGGGCGATCACCGGAGCTACCGATGGAGGTGCCCAGGGAGGGAACGATATTCCGGAACGGGTACCCCAGCCGCTGCCAACCCTCCAAGACCTCCGTGAAGGCCTCCACCTCCAGGAGCGAGCGGATGCGGCGATCCTGGGCATTGGTGTGCCTGGTCCGAAAGAGCCATCGGTAGACATCCTGCCGAGCATCCCGGCTCCGGTCCAGGAGCTCGCTCCAGGTGGCTTCGGGATCCTCTCGGAGAGCCCTGGCCACCCAGAGCTCCAGTGGGTGGACGCTGGCCAGGTACCCCAGGTCCGCCAGTGAGTGGGGCTCAGGATCGGCCCTCCGAAAGAGGTCGGCCACCGCCGCGTCTGAGAACTCGGCGTCGGGGTGGTGGGTCCGAAGATAGTATTCGAACCCCGACACCTCGAGCTCCGGGGCCACTGTGCGCACCACCCACGCAATCCGCTGGGGAGAGAGGCGGCGCTCTTCCAGGAGCCGGTGGAGGATCTGGTCGGGGTTCGCGCCCTGGTACCGGGGGATGAACCGGTTCAGGAATTCGGTCCCCTCCCGATCGGCGAAGCGCGCCAGATACTCCTGACGCAGCGGTGTGTCGCGCTCGTCCAGGACGTGGGCTGTGGACCCGGGGACCCGGTACATGTAGTGGTCCACGATGTCCCGCATCATCCTGACGAACACCAAGTTGACGGATTGCTGGAAGGCCAGCGAAACGCTCACCACTTGCTGGTCGTAGGTACGGTCGAAGTTGGAGAAGGTCTGGACCCCTCCGCCGGTCTGGAACCTCTGGGCAGGGTTGGCGGAGTAGCGCCGCTCCATCCCCCGCTCAAGCAGGGTCCGTAGCTCCAGTCCAGGTTGTGCCAGGAGTTGGTCCCGAACCCACAGGGAGAGGCGGTCCTGGGCCGCCACCGGCGAGCGTCGCAGTTCGGCGGGCTCCAGGGCCGCCATCCGACCATGGACTTCCGCCAGGATCTCCAGGTAGCTCACCAGGGTCCGAAGCTTGGCTGTGGACCCGAGCTCCAGTCGGGCGGATTCGTTCAGGTTGAAGGGAGCGTCCAGGTTGTCCACCTGGATCCGCACCACATTCCCGTCCGGGGTGCGTTCATTCAGGATAACCGAGTAGACGACCTTTGCCGGATCTCCTCGGTCCAGGAGTCGGAACTCGTCCAGACCGCGCTCCCGGACGAAGGCCGGATCTTGGAGACGCGTCAGGAATCGGGTGACTGCCTCCTGTGCCTCCGAGTCGATGGTCGTGCGCACCGTGAGATCAGTGCGGTCCAGTTCGTACAGGCGCTCGATCCCCAGCAGCCCCAGCAGTTGGGTCCGCACGGCATTGGCGGCCTTCCGTTCCACGAAGGGTACCGGCGGTCGGGGTGGAGCCAGTGCTCGGAGTTGTGGGCGTGCCTCGCGCGCCTCCCTGGCCAGACGGGGAGGGATCAGCCCCTGGGACTCCAAAAGGTTCAGATGACGATCGATGAGCCGGTCCAGGGCCTCGCGGCCGTCGGGTCGGGTGAGGTGGTACGAAGGTCGTCGCTGCGCCAGGAGGAGGGCCAGGACCTTCCGGTACCCCTCCCCGGCCTCTTGCCACTCTTCGTCACTAAGTGGGTCGGCACCAGACGCTCCTCCCACTGTGCGCCCATACCATTCTTCACCCAGGGGTCCGCGGCCGGGCTCATCCGCAATGAACCCCACACCGAAACGCCTGGCATCGGTCCCGTTCGCCGCAGACGCCCCTCCATCGGTCAAGGCCGCGGGCGACACGTTGGCACCGACCAAGGCCAAGGGAGACACACTTCCATCAGTGAGAGCCGTCTCGCGGGCCCTGCCCTCTTCCCAGAACGATGAGGCGCTGCGGAAACCCGGAGGAAGGATCTCGTCCGGGCGGGGGATGGAACCGAGCCGGTCCACCTCCACCCGGGCAAGGAGCCAGTTCAATCGGACCACATCGGCGCCGTACCAACTCCTGAGGCCCTCCATGAGGCCGAGGATCTCCCCTTCCCCGCGAATCGCCGCCAGGGGAACTGAATTGAGATAGTCCAGCACGATCCTGCGACGAGCCGGGAGGGTCTCCTCACCATCCTGGTAGGCCCGCAGGGTGGCGGACGCCATCTGCCGGAGCTTATCGGCGGGAGACTCGGTGATCCCTTCCGGCGCGTGTCGGAACTTCTCCATCTGGGTCGCCAGGGTGCTGGCTCCCGCTACGCGCCCATCCCTCCCCAGGTAGCGAAGACCCAGATCGGTAGCGCTCCGGAGAAGCCTGCCCCACTCCACCGCCGGATTCCGGAGAGGCCGATCCGGATCCAATGCCGAGCGATTCTCGATGAATAGGAGGGACTGCCACACCACCGGGGGAATGGCCTCGAACGACGGGTAGAACCACTCGGGGCGATGGTGGTCGAAGAGGACGTCACCCTCCCGGTCCACGATTCGGAGGCCGGCCCGAGACTTGGCGTGGTAGATGGGGAAGAGGCCGTGGTCTTCCACCAAGCCCACCAGTCCGCCGGAGACCCGTGCCTGTTCCTCGACCTGGAAGCCCCGGGTCACGGCACGCTTCACGCGGTCAGGCAGGTGGGTGTAGCCCAGACGCAGATCGTAGGGCCCGGTGGGAGCCATCAGGAGCTGGGACGCCTGTCCCTCTTCCAACCACCAGTCCGCCTCCACCGCCAGGGGAGTGAAGAAGCGAGCCTGGAAGTGGGATGTCCGCATTTCCCAGACCAGGAGGCCACCCGTCGACGCCACGGCGAGCCCCGCCACCCCGGCGAACACCCAGGGCCAGCGTCTCCGCCTCCGGCTCATCCCGCCCCCAGAAGAGGTGGCAAGCCGCTGGGCGCGACGTTGGCGAAGGGCTCGAAGGGACATGGGTACCGTGCTCCAGCCGTGGGGCGGTTCCTCGATCCGGGAAGCGGCGATCGGGGCGATAGTCACCGCAGGTGGCGAGTTCCCGGCTCATGGCCTGACGGCGGCGGGCCCCGCCCAGCAAACTGATTCCGCAATAAAAGTACAGACCCCCGACGGGAATCCGAAGATCCCGCCGGGGGCCTCATGGTCCGACGTGCCGTGCCCGGTGTTGAGGGCGGCGCTACTGGCTGTCGTCCTCTACCACGATGGGACCTTCCTCCACCAAGTAGTACCGGAACCAATCCATGTACTCATGGAGGCGCCGCACCAGGAGCCAGGGCTCCCCGGTGCGGGAGAGACCATGGGACGAGTCGGGGAAGAGGACCATCTTCACCGGGACATCATGCTTCCGGAGCGCCCGATACCACTGCTCCCCGCCCTCCAGCGGCGTGCGGTAGTCATTGATGGAGTGGACGATGAGGGTGGGAGTCTGAACCCGGTCGGCCCAGACGATGGGCGAGAGCTTCATGACCAGGTTGTAACTCCCCTCGTCCGGGCTCTGGAAGGGCCAGGGCATCCCCCCGAACTCCGTCTCGATGAGGCCGGAGGCGTCGGACACGCCGTAGAAGGAGAGCCAGTTCACGATCCCGCGAGCAGTGAGCGCCGTGCGGAACCGGTGGTCATGGGCCGTGATCCAACTGGTCATGAACCCGCCGTACGACCCGCCAGTGACCCCCATCCGGTCCGGATCCACGATCCCCCGGGCCACGATCTCATCCACGCCCCGGAGGATGTCCTTCATGTCGTCGATCCCCCAGGCCCGTAGGGTCGAGTACTGGAAGTTCATCCCGTAGCCGGAAGAGCCCCGGGGGTTGGGGTAATAGACGAACATCCCCTGGGCCGCCAGCATCTGGAACTCGGGGAACCAGGTCTCGGCGTAGCGGGAGTGGGGGCCTCCGTGGATGGAGACCACCAGGGGATACTGGCGGCCCTCCTCGTAGTCCAGCGGATACATGAGCCAGCCATCGATCTCGAACCGCTCCCCGTCCGGGGCGTCGTTGGCCAGCATGTACTCGACTCCCCGCTCCGGTAGCTGGTCCAGCCACTCCCGGTTGTGGGGCGGACCTTCGAAGGTGAAGTGCTCCACCGGCGAGAGCCGCACCTGGGCGAGCCAGTCGGCGTTCACCATCGTGACCTGCTCTTCGCCGGTCCCATCCAGATTGGCGACAAATGCCTCCCAGGGCCGTTCCGCCGTGCTCTTCACGTAGGCGATGCGCCCCTGCTCCAGATTCGCGTCGAACCCGGAGAAGGTGTGACGCCCGTCGGTGACCCGCTCCACCGGCCCACCCTGGGAGGGCACCCGCACCAGTTGGTCCTGACCGCCGACGGCCGACACCCAATAGATGTGGCTCCCATCCAGGGACCAGGTGGGCGACGAGATGGAGTAGATCCAGTCCTCATCGGCCAGTTCCCGCGCCACATCGCCCGACTCCACCGAGACGATGCGGATATGGGGATCATCAGTGAAGCGATCCTCGGCGGTGACGTAGGCCACCTCCCGGTTGTCGGGGGACAGGCTTACCGCCCGGACGCCGGAGGGGCTCTGATAGACCAAGGTGGCCTCACCGCCGCTCGCCGGCATGAGGAAGATCCCCGTCTCCTGACGCTCCTCGTCCGGATCCTCATCCTCGTCGGGTTCCCGGTCGGGACGATCCAGCGCCGGCACCTGGGAGGTGAAGAGGATCCACGCACCATCCCGGGAGAATTCCCGGAAGGTCTTGTTCATCTCCCCGGTGGTGAGACGCTCACCTCGTTCCTCACCCTCCGGGAGGCCATCGGCCGGGACCCGGTAGAACTGAGTGATGGTCTCCCGGCCGGGGCGGGGCGGGGGGATGAAGGCGAGTTGGCCATCCCGCTTGTAGACATCGTGGGTGATGACGTAGACGTCCCGGTTCCGGTCATCCTCGGTCTGACCGGCGGCGGCCCGGTCCATGGGTCCGGTGAGGGCAGGGGTTCCCGACGGCCAGTAGGAGGGGCGGCGCTCGGTGGGGGGGAGGGTCCGTTCCTCTTCGTCCTCATCCGACCGGGCCTCGCTCTCCACGGGAACGTTCCGGGTCACCAGGGCCCAGGTCCCATCGGGGTGGAAACGGGGTGCCGCCTCAAGCCCCCGGATCCGATATGCCTCCCCGCCGGGCTCCGTGAAATTCAGGAAGTGGGTTCCCCGCTCACCGCCCCGTTCAGTCTGGAAGAAGATGCGGCGACCGTCGGGGGTCCAGTTCGGATTGGTGGAGTTGATGCCCTGGGTGCTGATCCGCTGATTCTGGCCCGTCTGGAGGTCTACCCACCAGATGTGGTTGATGCGGTCATTGTACTCCCTGCGAACCGTCTCCACCTGATAGAGGAGGTGGTTGCCGTCGGGGGAGAGGGCTGGGCTGGTGAGCCGTTCCACCCGGTAGTAGTCCTCCGGCTCGATGGGCCGGGTCTCCTGGGCCCCCACCGCCAACGGGGCCAGGACGACCAGGATCAGACCTGAGAGAAGTCGTCGCATTTGGTTCAACCTCTGGAGGCGCGCCTCGGCATCCGCCTCCGGCTCGGGAAGGGTTTTCCGTAGGCCCCCCGCTACGGGGCAGGGGGATCCCCCATGCTAGGCCCGCCCAGCGAATCGAGCAATAATGGAGGTGGAGGCATCCACGGGGGGTGACCGGCTCGGGCGGCCTCCGACCGGAGAGCGTTTGGGACCCGAGCGGTTTGGGACCCGAGCGCCCTTCGAGCCGAGTGGCCTTCGAGCCGAACGGGTTTGGACACGGAAAAGCTGGGTGAGGACGGCTCACAATATTGCATGCCGCGCAAAAATAGAATCCAGATTCTACTTTGGGGTCTTCTCCAAACTCAGTGCAGGCGGAAGACTGAAGGGCTGGCTGAGGGAGCCAGAGGAGGACCGGGCGTTCCCGCAGATTTTGTGCGGCCGGGAGGGCCGCCGGGAGCGGCTGACGG
>SKJY01000179.1 GCA_007121775.1 Gemmatimonadota bacterium | reverse complement strand
TGCCACTCATCCTGGAAGCGGAGCATGGCTGTGGGGACTCCCAGCACCTTCAGAGCCTGGTAGTACTCCTCGGTCTGGGCCATGGGTGTCCGAAGGTCATACTCGCCGGTCATGAGCATGGTGGGCGTGGTCACGTTCCCCACGTACATGAGGGGGGACCGCCGCAGGTGCTCCGAGGGATCTTCCCAGGGATAGTTCTCGAAGTTGTAGTACCAGCTCAGCCCGTCCGTCGTGCCCACGAAGGAGAGCCAGTTCACCACCGGACAGTTGGACGACGCCGCCGCGAACCGGTCCGTGTGTCCCACCACCCAGGCGGTGAGGACCCCGCCACCGGAGCAGCCATACACGTACATCCGGTCCTCGTCGACCCAGCCCCGATCAATGAGGTAGTCCACCCCGGCGATGAGGTCGTAGTAGTCGTTGCCGGGGTAGGCGTTGTTGATCTCGTTGGCGAATGCGCTCCCATATCCGGTGCTTCCCCGGGGATTGGTGTAAAGCACCAGATACCCGTTGGCCGCATGCTCCTGCCACCCATAGTTGAAGCCGACCCCGTACATGGCGTGGGGCCCTCCATGGATGACGAGCATCATGGGGTAGCTCTGGTTCGGGTCGAAGTTGGGCGGCTTCACCACCCATCCGTGGATGTCCAGGCCGTCCGGCGCCTGGTACCAGAGCTCTTCCACTTCTCCCAGCGTCACCCCGTGGAGGAGATCTCCGTTGATCTCGGTGAGACGAGCCATCTGGGCCGGACGGTTGGGATCGATGACGTAGATGTCGCCAGGCTCGTGGAAGGAGCTGATGGTGGCGGCGATGCGCCCCGCATCGCTCATGGAACCGGGGGAGATCTGGTGGACGCCCTCGGTGATGTCGCGCACCCCGCCTGCCGCCGAGACGAAGTGGAGGTTTCGGTTTCCTTCCGAGTTGGCGACGAAGTACAGCCCGCTCCCGTCCGGCGCCCACATCATGGAACTCACACTCCGGTCGAAATCACCGGAGATGACCCGGGGGTTCGAGCCATCCCGGTCCATCAGGTAGATCTTCCGGTTCCGGTAGGTGTCCCGGTGCCAGTCGTCACCCAGGTAGGCAATGGTTCGGCCGTCCGGTGACGGTACCGGCCCCGAATCGGGTCCGTGACGATCGGTGAGCTGCCGGATCTCCCCCGTGCCCACGGAGACCGAGTAAATCTCCGAGTGCCGCCACTGGCGCTCCGCGTCCTCGACCCGGAGGGAGCTGAAGACCAGCTCTTCGCCATCGGCCGTCCACTCGCCCGCCGAGTGGTTCCAGTCTCCGTCCGTGAGCTGCCGGACCGCGCCCCCCTCGGCCGATACGACGAAGAGGTGGGTGTAGTGGTCGTCCACATATCCCACCCGGTCCCGGCGGTACACGCCTCGCTCCACGATCTTGGGCCCTGGCGTCCAGTTGGCACCGGACGGTGGGGACGGCATGTTGATCCGCCAGGTGGTGGGAGCAGGGACCTGGCTGGTGAAGGCGATGTGCCGTCCGTCAGGCGACCACCGGAGGTTCGAGGGTGACCGTTCAAGCCGGGTGATCTGGCTCACGGCACCCTCATCGTCCATCCAGCGGATGTGGATCTGACTCCCTCCTGGATCCCCGGAAGCGAGATAAGCGATGCGGGTCCCGTCGGGAGACCAGACCGGTGAAGAACCCTCCGCCAGGAAGCGCTTGCGCTCGCCGCTGGCGTCCATGATCCAGATCTCGGAGGGACGGCGGTCATTGCGTCGATCGATCCATCCCCGGGTGTAGACCACCTGTCGGCCATCCGGTGAGATCTGTGGGTTGGAGACGGACTGCAGATCCCAGAACATCTCCAG
Organism: Gemmatimonadota bacterium; assembly: GCA_007121775.1. Classification (GTDB taxonomy): domain Bacteria; phylum Gemmatimonadota; class Gemmatimonadetes; order Longimicrobiales; family Gaopeijiaceae; genus PWLA01. The sequence continues at coordinate 1,919 of SKJY01000179.1, read as the reverse complement.
ATCCAGGACCCGCGTGCCCGCCTCCTGGGCCTGAACCGGCGCTACGGGCAGCGCCAGAGGAAGGATCAGGAAGAGGGAAAGAAGTGAGTAACGGACCCTGCGCGGAGCGTGTGCTGGCCACCGCATGTGTCCGGTCCAACCCTGCGTACGCACCTTGGGTGTCATGGAACCCCCTTGAAGATTGAAGAGGATAGGTATGCTTCACTCCCACCCTAGGGATAGGGCCTGGTTGGTGGGGATATTCGAGCAAACCGGTCTGGCCAATGTGGGACGGACCGGGGAATCCTGCCAGGGAGGAGGGGCCACAGGACGGTTCGCTTACCGTTGGCATGGAATGTGTTCTCCATCCGATGGAGAAGCCGGCTCGCCTCGGGTGCCCCAACCTACTCAGAGCACCATCACCGGACCGGGCAACGGCAGGACCGGGAAATTTCTGCCGACTCATGGGAAGAATGATCTTGATGCTCCCCCCATCTTTGGATTCAGAGCCAGTCCGCCCCGCTGTCCGGGCCGACCGGCTGTCTCCGGGATCCCGGTCCACGGTACCGGAAGACTGTAGCGTGGGAACTGCACCTGTACGGGAAACCACTACGGTGCTTCTAGTGGAAGACGACCCACGTACCCTCCGAATAGTCGCTCGACATCTGGAGCGAATGGGGCATCGGGTGCATACTGCCGCCAACGGGACCGACGCCCTCAGAGAAGCGCATCGGTGCGGCCCGGATCTCACCCTGGCGCTCATTGACGTCCGCCTTCCCGACATGGACGGGACCGAGGTTTGGCAGCGGATCAACCACCAACTCATGGGCATCCGGGGCCTCTTCATCTCCGGCCATGACCCCAGGGAGTTGCCGGACCTCAAGTTGGACCGGAAGGAAATCCTCTTCCTCCCAAAGCCCTTCGAAGCCGCCCAACTGGACTCGGCCATCCAGGATCTCCTGGCCTCCCGCTGACAGCACCTGCCTGCCTCCCGCTGAGGCGAGCCCCTTCCTTCGGGAAATCCTTCCGGGCCCTTCCGGGCTCTTTTCTGCTCCCTGGTCTGAAGCCTCTCCCCTCCCTCCCTGGACCGGGTGCAACTCCATCCGCCACTGGTTCACACCCGCTCGGACTGTCTGGAGTCACACTTAAACACGATTCAGAATCCCTGACGACTGCTTGACATGCGCACACCCAACCGATACATGAAAGCTACCTGTTAGAATCACTGCCAATCCTTGGCTCCGGGGCCCGTCCCGGGGGCGGTGGTTCTGTTCACCCTTGGTTCAGGAGGACCCAGGCATGATGAACGACGTCCGAACCCAATGGCGCCTCAGGCCGCCCCGCTCGCTCCTGGCGGCGCTGGCACTCCTGGTGCTCCCGGCTTTCCTTCCGGCCCAGGTGGCGGCCCAGTCCACGGTCACCGGGACTGTCACCGAAAGCGGAACCCAGAGGCCCCTGGTCAACGCGCAGGTCTCGATCCCCGGAACGACGCTGGGGACCCTCACCAACACCCGCGGTGAGTTCACCATCACCGGCGCCATCCCCACCGGGGAGGTGACGATCCGGGCCGAACTCATCGGCTTCCGGGCCCAGGAGCTCACTGCCACCATCACCGAAGGCGGGACCGTTACCCTGGATTTCCGCCTGGCTCAGACGGCCCTGGCCCTCGACCAGATCGTGGTGACCGGTGCAGGCGCGGCCACCGAGCGGCGACGCCTCGGCAATACGGTGGGCACCATCGATCTGGCGGAGCTCGAGACTGCTCCGGTGCAGAGCATGTCCGAGATCCTGGGCGGGCGTGAGCCCGGCGTGGTGGGGCTCACCTCCGGCGGGATGGCCGGGGAGGGCTCCCGGATCCGGATCCGGGGCTCGGCCTCCCTCTCCCAGTCCAACGAGCCGGTGATCTACGTGGACGGGGTTCGCGTGGACAACGCCGGGGG
>SKJY01000024.1 GCA_007121775.1 Gemmatimonadota bacterium | reverse complement strand
GGCTCACCGGCCGGAGACTCCAGCCAGCCGGACCCATCCCGGTTCGAAACGGCAACCGAGAAATAGTGGCGCCAGTTCTCCGGTTCGCTCCGGAACACGAGATGACCCTCTCCCCAGAGAAGGCTGGTGATGTCTCCGAAACGGTCGCCACCCACTGGGTTGTGCCAGACTTCCCTCCCCTCTCCGGACGTGGCATCGGCGATCCAGATGGAAAGGGAATAGCCGCCGGCGAAGCGCGCCTCCCGAAGCCCCAGGGGAAGGGCTTCCCGATCTACATGATCGGGAAGCCTGGCCAACTCGGCGTAGGAGGCGCCGGGACGCCGGATGAAGGCGATGTGGCGCCCGTCCGGGGACCAGACCGGCGCCGAGTCCCGGTCCACACCCGGAGCCATGTAGGTGATGGAGCGGCGTTCCGTATCATAGACCCCGATGTAGCTGTGACTGTCCCGGTCACTGACGAACGCGATCCGGCGCCCATCCGGGGACCAGACCGGATTCCGGTTCGCACCGAATACCCGGAAGAAGGGCGGAGACTCATCGGCCCGGACATCAGGTTCCGTTCCCGGATCCACGGCGGCCCGGTAGATCTGTCCATTCCGGACGTGAAGGACCCAGCGCCCATCAGGGGAGAGCGCCGCGTTGAGGGCCGAAACCACCCGCCACGGAGCCCCTCCTGCGGTGCTGGCCGCCCAGATCTCCCGGGCTCCTCCCCGGGGATCACTTGCCGGATTGGCGACCCAACCGTCCCGGTTCGGAGCATGCCCCCGGATGAAGATGACGGTGGACCCGTCATCGGAAATCTGCAGCGTCGAAAGATCCACCCCATCATCGTTGAGGTGCTCGGTAAGGCGAACGGCCTGGAAGTCCGGGGCGGCGGCGGTAAAGACGTTGCGCCGCCCTTCTTCGTTCTCGAGCCAGGCGATCCGATCCGCATCCGCTGCCGACACGAGTCCGTGCGCGAAAGCCGGCGAAAGGATGTCGGCCAGGGAGAATGACCCCTCCTGCGCCTCGACCCCGCCCTGGGGAAGAGCCATACCCAGAAGAACACTGCATACGCCTATGCATCCATAACGGGAGAGAAAGCGCGTCGGTCCTGGCAAGCCGGCCATGATTCAGACTCCTGGTGGGACGATCGGCCAAGACCCCTCTCATCGGGGACGACGGATCGGGGTCGCAACCCCAAGGCCAAGGGGTGCGAAGGATAGGCTACTGGGGAGGATACGGGCCCCCTGTCAGGTTGACAAGCACCCCCGCAGGAAACGGTGCGGCGACTTGCGAGTATCTTTTCGTGATATCCCGGTCCGGAGCCCTTTCCCTCCGAGGGGTGCTCGCCATTCGCTGTGAACCCACCCCGTGTTGCGGATGGGTCTTCTGACCATCTCCCTCTCCCTTCCCCTCCCTCGCCACCCGTTATGAGTCGTCCAACGGCACGCCGCCCCGCCGGTCGAGACCACCAGGCCCATCCTCCGGTGCCGGACACAGCCAGGCCGGGAGGTTCCCGGGTCGTGCTCCTCGGCGCTGCGGCTCTCTTCGGGCTCCTGGTCGTCGCCGTCTTCTGGCTTTCCACCAGCCTGGGAGACGGCCCGGTCCGGGAGATCGGTTACGGCGAGTTCGCCAGCCTCGTCGAGTCGGGCGTCACCGTGGTGGACATCCGGGAACCGTGGGAGTGGGAGCAGACCGGTGTCATCGAGGGGAGCCACCTCATCACCGCCTTCGACGCCCAGGGCCGTCTTCAGCCCGACTTCCTCCCCCGCTTCACCACTCTGGTTCAACCCGATGACGAGGTGGTCCTCATCTGCCGAACGGGAAATCGGACCAGCTTCCTGGCGTCGGCCCTGTCCGAACAGATGGAGTACACCCGCATCCGGAACGTCACCCATGGAATCCTTCCATGGATCCAGATGGGCGGTCCGGTTGTGGCATGTCGCGTGAACGACGGGATCCCCGTATGCTGAGGGCCATACTTCTCTGACCCTAGCCAGGAAGAGGGCCCATGGCCGATCACGACAGCGTCCCCGGAGAGAGCCCCTCCTCCCCTTCTTCCTCTCCGGACGCACCGAGCGGCGGGCGCTCCTCTCCGCCGCAAGGGACCGCACCCACCGCCGGGAGGGGACCATCCGACAGGGGCGGATCCGGAGGAAATGGCTGCGCCAAGGGGCTTCTGGGGTGTGGTTGCTTCGGCGGTGCCGCGCTGGTCGTGCTCCTTGTGGTGGGCGGGGCGTTTGCCTGGTACCAGATCCCGAGGTCCATGGGGGCTGGATCGTGGTCGGAGGTAGGCGAGGTGGTGCAGGTGGTGGAGCGGGCTGGCCGTGCGGGGCGAGCAATGCAGAGCCCCGGGGGGGACCCCACCGCCGGGGAGGCGCCCCGGGACGCCGCTCGCGCCTTCGACGACTTCTTCGATGAGCTGGAAGAGACGACCCTCACCCGGGCTGATGTGTCGCGGGTACGGGACAACCTCGCCCGCTGGGACGATTCCCGGGAGGTGCGGGAGTTCAACGAGGTCTACGAGCGGGTCCGGGCGCTGGAAGACGCCGAGGAGATGAGCCTCCAGACCCTCATGAGTCTCCGCTACATCACCCGCGTGGCCTTCCGGGCCAACGACCTGGGGCGGGCGTACCGCCAGGAGGTGGAAGGAGCCATGGGCCCGGAATACCGGCAGGTTCTGGCACTGGCCCGGGTGAGCCGGCTGGGGTCCGGGAGGAATGTGGAGCCGTGGGATCAGTCCGTGGCGGATGCCCTCCTCCGGGATCACGATGAGAATCGGGAGCGGTACCAGGAAGCCCGCGCTCTACTGGACCGGATACGGGCTGAGGAGGTGGATCCTGAAGAGCTCAGCGAACAGGAGCGAGCGCGGCTCGCCGAGGCCTACACGGACCACGCGCTCCTGGTCACCTCAGCGCTGAATCGCCGGAGCCTGGTGGCCTGGTCGCAGCTCAGCAACGATGAACGGCGGGAGATCATGGAGCGTCTCGACGCCCCCCACAACTGGGTGGCCCGGGTCAGCGCCGCCATCCTCCACGGGGACCCCGAGGAAGAGCACATGACGTTCATCCGGATGTTGGGGTTCTGAGTTTCCTGTCTCCTCTCTCCGGCCTGGTACGTCAGATGACGCGCTCTCCCGTTCTTCATTCCTTGGCGGTCCTGCTGGTTACCGCTTCCACCCTCACGGCCCAGGGTGGGGACCTTCCTTCCGACACCCTCCGCTGGGGCACCCCCGTGCATCAGGCCCCGGCCCGAACCGAGGGGCCCGGAGCGCGGACTTTCACCCTTCGGGAGGTGGCTAGCCCCGACCGGTGGCTGGGGCAGGAGGTCCGGTCCGTTCGTTGGGCGCTGGACGGAAGTGGAGTCTACTTCCGGTGGCACCGGGATCCAGGTATCGACGACGATCCCGACTTGGACCCCTGGTTCCGGGTGGATCGGGAGGGCGAAGAGGTGATGTTGGTGGCCGATCAGGACATCCACCGCATCCCTCCTTCCACCCCCTCCTGGAGCGCGGACCGCAGCCGAGCTGCTTGGAGTTCAGGCCGTACCCTTCTTCTCTGGGAGGATGAAGGTCAACCCCGCCCCCGCGGAGCCGCCCAGGGCACCCCGGACCTGTCCCGGACCCGCGTGGTCTGGGCCGGATCGGCTACGGTGCGATTCCCTGAGCTCACAGCCGATGGGGCGTTCATCCACTTCATGGTGGGCGAGGATCTCTTTCGACATGACATCGAAGCGGGGCAAACCCTTCAACTCACCCATCGACACACTCCGGACCGCCCCGC
>SKJY01000334.1 GCA_007121775.1 Gemmatimonadota bacterium | reverse complement strand
TGCCACGAGAGGAGGCGGGGTTTGGCATCACCCGCCCTGCCCATCTTCACCCATCCCCCGAACCTCTGCGCCACTTGCACATCTCCGCTCCCCACGGTCAACTCGAAGCGAACCTCCGCGAGGCCTCCGGACCCGTCCGGGGCGCCGCCGTCCTCTGCCACCCCCACCCCCTCCACGGCGGGACCATGCACACGAAGGCGGTATTCCGCACGGCCCAGGCGCTGGCGGAGGTGGGCTTCCATGTGCTCCGCTTCAACTTCCGCGGGGTGGGTACCAGCACCGGATCGTACGACGACGGGGTGGGGGAGATGGATGACGCCCGGGCCGCCATCACCTGGCTCCGGGAGCGCTTCCCCTCCCTCCCCCTCCTGGTGGGCGGCTTCTCCTTCGGCTCCCGGATCGCGCTCCGCATCGGGGTGGAGGACGAGGGCGCGGCGGCGCTGTTGGGGCTCGGGTTGGCGCCGGACCTCTTCGATTACGGCTTCCTGGACGGGGTGGGTCGCCCCGTCCTCCTGGTGCAGGGCGAGGAGGACCGGTTCGGGAGCGGCGAGCGGGTGGCCCGGATGGTGGAAGAGCTGAACGGACCCATCACCCTTGTGCGGGTGGCCGGTTCGGACCACTTCTTCCACGATCACTTTGAGGAACTCCAGCGGGCCGTGAGGGAATACTTCTCCCGCGGCGCCGGCGCCGAACCCTTCGGGGCGGCTCCGGACTGACGCGGTCCGATTCCCCGGCCCGCCTTCGCCGGTCCCCGAAACCACACACGAGGAAGCGCTTGAAGATCTACACCCGCACCGGCGATCGCGGCGACACGGCCCTCTTCGGAGGGGGCCGGGTGCCCAAGACACACCCCCGGGTCCAGGCATACGGAACGGTGGACGAACTGAACTCCTTTCTGGGGCGCGCCATCACCCGGGTGGGCTCGGGGGAGATCCGGGAGCGTCTCTCGTCCATCCAGCACGACCTGTTCACCCTCGGGTCCCATCTGGCCACTCCACCGGCCCGAGAGGGACGCGCCCGGCCCCACCTTCCTCCCCTCCCCCGGGACCGGGTGACCCAGATGGAGGTGTGGATCGACGAAGCCGAGGGAGAGCTGGCGCCGCTGCGCGCCTTCATCCTCCCGGGCGGCTCCGAGGGCGCGGCCGAGCTCCACGTCTGCCGCACCGTCTGCCGCCGGGTCGAGCGCATGGTGGTGCGCCTCGGCCCCGACGAGCCCGAGTGCGAGGCCATCATCCAGTACCTGAACCGCCTCTCCGACCTCCTCTTCACCCTGGCACGTCTGGAGAATCACCGTGCCGGGGCTCCGGATGTGGAGTGGAGGAAGGAAGAAGACTCCCTATGATCACCCTCCCCTTCGCCCTCTCCGTCCGCTTGGAGCGCCTTCCGGAAGGGACGCCTGGCGCCGAGGCAGCCGAGGCCGAGACCCAGGCAGCCGGGACCTGGACAGTCGAGACCCAGGCGACCGGCACCGAGACAGCCGAGACCGAGGCGGCCGGCACCGAGGCAGCCGAGACCCGGACGACCGACTCAGATGCCACCGGTTCCACAGGCTCCACCGACTTCCCTGCCGTGATCCGCGGTGAGATCCGCCTTCCGGAGGGAGGAAGCGATTCGGCGGTCGTCCTCATCCACGGCTTCAAGGGGTTCCGGCGCTGGGGCTTCTTCCCCCACCTGGCAGATCGCCTCGTGGAAGACGGTCACGCCGTGGTCTCCTTCGACTTCTCCCTCAATGGGGTGGGAGAGGGCGGCCTGGACTTCGACGAACTGGAGGCCTTCGCCCGGAACACCTTCACCCGGGAGCTGGCCGAACTCGCCCAGGTGGTGGAAGCGCTCCGGGGGGGAAGCCTCCCCGGCCCCGTCCCCACTCGGATCGGGCTCCTGGGCCACTCCCGCGGCGGGGGGATCGGAATCCTCGGCGCCCGGGAGCTGGGGGTGGACGCCCTGGTGACCTGGGCCTCGGTGGCCACCTTCCGGCGGTGGGACGACGCCACCTGCCAACGCTGGAAGGAGGCAGGGCGGATCCATGTGGCCAACGCACGGACGAATCAGGAGATGCCCCTGGACGTGACCCTCCTGGAGGATGTGGAGCGAAACGCCGAGCGCCTGAACATCGAGGCCGCCGCCGGGGCGCTGGATATCCCGTGGCTCATCGTTCACGGCGACGACGATCAGGCCGTGCCCGTGGCGGAGGCGGAGCGCCTCTCCCACGCGGCCCCGGACGCCCGCCTCCAGGTCATCGCCGGCGCCGGGCACACCTTCGGCGCCGCCCACCCCTTCGTCGGGGAGGGCGAGGACCTGAGCCGGGCCCTCTCCCTCACCCGGGCGCATCTGAAGGAAGCGCTGGGCCGCCCGTGACCCCTTCCGAGCCCCTGGACGTCCAGGCCCATGCGAAGGAGCGGGCCCGGAAGATGGTGGGGCGGGTCCAGCGCCGACTTCGCCGCCAGGGAACCCCGCCGGAGGTCGCCGGCGAGATCCTGGCGGTGGTGGATGCGGCGCTGGAGCACCGCTCGGCCCTGGTGGACGATGATCACGACCACCGCCTCCTCCACCCGGCTCGAACGGTGCTCGTCCTCATGGACGACGCTGGGGTGGTCGATCCCTCTTCCTTGAGGGCCGGAGCGGCCCTGGAGACCCGCTTCCCCCGGTTCGCCCTGCCCCCCGCCCGGCGTGTGGAACTGGGACTGGCGGACGGGCCCCTTCTCCACCTCCCCGCTCCGAAGTGGAACCCTGGCGCGGCGGCGGGGGAGTCGAACCCTGGGAAAGGTGCGGCGGAGTCGAACTCCGCCGAGGAAGGTGCAGGGGAGTGGAACCCTGGCGAAGGGGCGGGGGAAGAGTTCGCAGATGCCGACGCCGAACTCCTGGAAGAGTTGGTCTCGCTGGACACACCCCTCCTCACGGTGGCGGTGGCCGAGGCGCTGGATCAGGTCCGCCACCTCCACGTGGAGCCCGGCCGCCCGGCGCTCCGGCGGGGAGCGGTTCTGGTGCGGGACGTGTACCGGCCCCTGGCCCACCGGGTCGATCCGGATCGGAAGGGGCTGGCCCGGCGATTCGATTGGTGGCTCCGCCGGGTGGGAAGGGGTCCGCTGGAAGGGTGACCGGCCTCGGTCACGCCCTCCGGAGCGAGTTCTTCGGTGGCGAGCGAGTGACCGTTCGCCGGGAGCCGGGCATTCGGCGGGAAGGTTGTCCGCCGGCCCTGGGCCGGGCCCCGGGAACGCCCCCCGACAGGTGCCGCGCCATCAGTCCTTGCGAGGGCGGGGGGGCTTGTCCATAGTTCTCGTGCCGGAGCCCGGCTGGGGAGCCCATCGCCGCCCCCGGGGAGCGGCCGAAGGGGCCGGCGCCCCACTGTTCATCTCAAGACATCAACGGAAGTCCCATGGCCTACATCATCACCGAACCGTGCATCGGAACGAAGGACGCCTCCTGCGTGGAGGTCTGCCCGGTGGACTGCATCTACGAAGCGGACGATCAGTATTACATCCACCCGGACGAGTGCATCGACTGCGGCGCCTGCGAGCCCGAGTGCCCGGTGCAGGCCATCTTCCCGGACACGGACGTGCCCCCGGAGTGGACCTCCTATATCGAGAAGAATCGGACCCACTTCGAGTAGGCCGGAGATCCGGCGCACGGGATGACCACCCCGCATCGGCGGAGGGCGGCGGGATCCGCCCTCCGCCGAGTGCGTTGCCGGGGGGAGGGATCCGCAGCGGGTGCGGCCGTGCGGAACGTCAGAACCCCTGACGCCGGAGCCGCTCCAAGAGGGTTTCGTCC
>SKJY01000293.1 GCA_007121775.1 Gemmatimonadota bacterium | reverse complement strand
TGGAGGCTCGCCACGGTCCGGATCTGGAACCATCGGGGACGAAGCTCCTCCACCACGTCATAGAGGTTTCCGCCTGAGGCGGCCGCGATCTCATCTGCGGTAAGCGCATTGGGGTTCGTCCTCTCCCCGCTCCGCTCGCCGGATCCTGCGCACCCGGAAACACTCAACAGGAAGACGAACAAGAGGAGCCCTAGCAGCAAGGGCTGTCCCCGCCTCCCTCGCCAAGGTCCTGCATTCGATCGGTTCATTTTGACTCCCTGATACACGCAGCGGGCGGAGGCACCCCACACCTCCGCCCGCTGCCGTTCATCGTTGTCGATGGTCCCGGCTCATGGCCAGCCCATCAGAAGCCGTACGTCCCTACCGGAGCAGCGAAGTCCCCGCCAATGCCCCCGAAGGTGTAGAGGGGCTCCCCGAGAAGTTCGAGTTCGCGGCCTGGGATGGGAATGTGGAGGAAACTACCCTCCACCAGATCCCCCCAACCTCGACCATGGAAGTACCATGGGGCAAGATGGAGCCCCTGAGTAATGGTCTCCAGGCGAAGCTCCCACTTGAGCATCTCGAAGAGGTCGCCACACTCCCCGTTGGGGAGCCTGGGCACACAGCTCTCGTTCACCCCGCTGGCGTCCGTGGGGCTGAGGCCTGCGGCCGTCCGGGTAACGTTGATGAGATCTGCCGCCTCACCCTGCCGATTGGTCCGATACAGGCCCTCGGCCTTCAGGAGCCGCATCTCGGCCAGGGTCACCTCGGGGTGGGTCGTGCGCGTGGCTACCGACTGCCACTGGTCGTTGGCCAAGTAGCGGTAGTAGGACCAGCGGAAGGTTCCCCGGTCCGGACGGGCCCACTGGGCTCCGAAGCCTCCACCCCGTGTCGTGATCTCAAAGAGCGTTCCGGGGTTTTCCTGCTGCTCGGCGATGGTCTCTCCGCTGGGGAAGCGCTGATCCGGGGTGATGAGAAGGAACGGATCCGACTGCTGATCGGGAGACAGGTTCGGGTGCCGGGATTCCGGCGGCAGCGCGAGCCAGCGCTGATAGGAGCCCGACGTATCAGCCATCCCAAGTACCTGGTAGCTCATCTGGCCCCACGGACCAAACCGGCTAGTGTTGGATAGCGTTCCCGAAACGAAGCCGGAACCGGACGAGACATCGATGGCGAAGGGGGTGGTGATTCCGTTGTCCACATCGGAGATCACTGCATTCCAATCCACTGCGTCCCGCTCAGCCGGAGTCCGCGCCACATTGGCCCGGTACCGCGCCCGCATGGAGTAGGCCAACTCAATGAGTTCCTGGGCGCTCACTTCCACCGACATCCAGGTCCTGGGAATCGTGAAGTTTCGACCCTGCGCTTCCTGGATTGCGATGTCGAAGTAGCCGAGGGCCGCCTCCATCACCTCCGGATAGGGTGCGAGTTGCACCTCGTCCACGGGGATACTCGGATCATAGATGTAGCCCCGATCATAGAGTAGCGCAGCACTCCCGTGGGCCATCCCCAGAACGAAATAGCCGTAGGCCCGAGCCCGGGCGAGCTGATCCGGGGGGAGCGTCACACCGCCATCCAGAGCGTTCAGCCCGTCCACCACCGACGCAGCGGCCCGGTAGAGCCAGATCCACGCGTTGGCGGAATTCTGAGATGAGAATACCTGGGCCGGCTGGTTCTGGGCCGGTACCCTTGGCCAACCGGAAAACTCCACCATCCCGAAGTTGGCCGCGGTGGCCGAATGCTGATTCGACATGGTCATGAGGATGGGCGCTGGACCGGTGCTGAATGCACTCGACTGCCACCAGGTCCCGAACCCACCGCCGATGAGGGCTTCAATGTCCCCAGGCGTCGACAGGGCACGTTCCGCGTCGGCGGCGTTCGGATTCACCACCTCCAGATCCACACACCCCGTCAGTGAAAAAGCTGCCAGGGCGAAGACCGCTAGCGACTTGCGCAAATTCATGGTCGTCTCCCCGTCAGAAGTTGATCTCGAACCCGAACGTCACCGTCCGGAAGTTCGGATAGCTGAAGCCGTCCACCCGGGCCAGGGCGGCCGAACCAGGGCCACCCCCGGTGGAACCCACGTCCGGATCGTACCCGTCGTAATCGGTCCACGTGAAGAGATTCCGACCCGTAACGGAGAAAGTGACCCCTTCCAGTCCCTGGGTGAAGGGCGTGCGGTCCAGAATGTTACGGCTCATCCGGTAGCGCACCGACAACTCACGGAGCTTGATGAAGCTCGCATCATCCACGAAGGCGGAGCTGGGCTGAAGTCCCGATGCACCGTAGAGGACCTCGTAGTAGCCTACCGGCTTCCTCAGGTCCTCGGGCTTGCCACGCTGGTCGATAATTCCGGAGTAGCTCTGGAAGGTGGCCCACTGCAGAGGCTGGTTGTAGACCGAGAAGCCCTGCAGGGACTGGAGCAACCCATAAACCGTGAAGTTCCGCCAGTTGATGGTATTGGCCAGGGAGACGGAATAGTCCGGCAGCGTACGGCCGAGGGGGAGGAAGGTCGTGGTCTCACCCGTTACCGGGTCGATCCCTTCGGCCTGGAAGGGCGTTCCCCAACGGATCTGGCTACCCCGGATATCGAAGGGAGCCACGGTGCCCCACCAATGCCGCTCATTCCCATCTGCGTCGACATAGGTATTCCAGCCGTTCTCCCAGGAGCCGGCATCACCGACCCAGACCAGGAACCCGTCGTCATTGACCTGGAACTGGCTGCAGTCCACACCGGCGGGGAGGTGCTCACACCGTTCGGCGAACTGGAAGCCGTAGAAGGTGCCCATGGCCTCACCGGCCCGGACGAAGAAGACGGATCCAAGCCCCTGCCCGGAGACACCGCTCTGGTAGGCGGGAACGTTCAGCTCAGTGATTCGCTGCCGGGTCCGATCGAAGAGGAGTCGGCTTGTCCAGGTGAAGTTGGGCCGCTGCAGGACAACGGCGTTGAGGCTGGCCTCGAAGGTGTTGCTCCGCAGGGTGCCGGCATTCCGCCACTGACTGGCGAACCCGGTGTAGGCCAGCGACGGGACCAGGAGGATCTGGTCTTCCACATTGGAGTGGGCGTAGGTCAGATCCACGGAAAAGCGATCGAACACCAACGCTTCGATACCGATCTCCTGCTCCACCGCGAACTCGGGCTTGAGGTTCCGATTACCGAGAGTCTGGGGCGTGATGGCACCCTCGCTCACAGAGTACGTCTCGTACTGGGCGGCAAAGCTGGGCGTGTTTCCGGCGGTACCGAGAGAGTAGGACAGCTTGAGGTGGTCAACCCCGGGAAGGGAGAACCAGGGCTCCTCGGACATGATATAGGCACCGGCCAAGCGGTAGTAGATGGCGCGGCGCTCATCGGGACCGAAACGGGATGAGCCGTCCTGCCGGATCAGCGCATCCACGATGTAGCGATCCCGGAAGTCGAATGCCGTGTTCAGGAAGATCCCATCGGCACGGGTGGTGACTGAACTCGAAGTGGCAGAAATGTTGTCGTTGGGGATGTTGGAGAAAGTCCACACCCCTTCGGCGGTGAATTCAGAGCCGGAGGTTGAAGTGACGAATGATTCTTCCTGCTCCGCCAGGTACCGGACCGTGAAGGCGGAGTTCAGTTCACCGAACTGGCGCCGTGCGGTAGCGGTGATCGAGCCGTTGAACCCCTCGATCCGCTGAGCCGTCCGGCTCAGGCTGCCGCCCTGCTGGACGCCAGCGATGTTGTGGAAGCCCTTGGGCCGGAAGGTCTGACCGTTCAGATCCGCCCGATCGAAGGAGATATTGGCGTCGAAGTCCATCCAGTCCAGCGGAGCCCACCGCGC
>SKJY01000203.1 GCA_007121775.1 Gemmatimonadota bacterium | reverse complement strand
TTTTGCCCGCTGATCGACGAAGATTTCAATCGCAACCTCCCGAGGGTTCACGTGATTGGAATTTTGCCCACCCTTGGGCGAGGGGTCCGGGAGCAGGGGTCCGGGAGCAGGGGCCGGGAGCGAGGGGTCGCGACCCAGGAGCACGGGGTCGGGAGCCATCGGCCAGGGATCGGAAGCCCAACGGCGACTTGAGGAGCTCGTTTACCCCTCGTGCCCCACGATCCCGGCGGAAACCATGCCATAATGGGGATCTTGAACCAGCTTATCGAGCGGAGGTTCCCAACCCCGTTGAGTGCGCTGCCCGCTCGGCGTCGTTGATGGCATTGCGGCGGGCCTGCGCCAGGGCCAGCGCCTGTCCAACTTGGACAATGCTGGTTGTGGCGTCATGAGTGATCTGCCGCCAGGTAAGGCGGATCACCTCGATTCCCCTTGACCGGAGCCAGTTGTCCTTGCGGCGATCACCCTCAAAGCGACGGCGAGATGAGTGATACGCCCACCCGTCGATCTCGAGGGCGATCCCCAGATCTGGCCAGAAGAGGTCGAGTTCATACGGACCAACAAGGACGTTCGTATGGGGTTTGGGCAGTCCTGCACTTCGGATCAATTCGAGACACCTGCGCTCCGCTTCCGAACGGGTCAGGCCAAGGTCCTCTCCGCTCTGAAAAAGCTCCCGGATCAGCCCAACCCCAGGCTGCCTGTGGTAACGGTCCACCATCTTCCCCAAGCTGGCCCTGTCGATCCGACCTTGGTCTTCGGCACGCGCCAGGACCAGCTCCATCTCTCGGCGACCGAGATCAGATGCTATGTCAATGATGGTCCGGGAAGGGGAGGTGACGGGAAGTCCCCCCAAATCAGAGACCTCATCTTCGGCCAGACCCCGAGTCCAGTGAAAGACGATGCCCTCTCGGCGCCGGCCGGCCACCTCAGGAACTGTGATGTGGACAGGGCTTGGAGGGGGAATTCGGACAAAGTCCCACAGGGAGGCAGCGCTCATGTGACTGAGTAGGGCGGAAGGCCCTCCGGCCAGTACCGCTGCCATCTCCATCGTCCGGGGTGATTCCAGTGGACCGACGCGGTATACCCCCTTGTGGATCGCACGCAGTTGCCCCCTATCTTGTCGCCGCTGGATGGACGACGATGAGATGCCGACGTCGAGGAGCTGGCTGCGAGTGACCAAGCCGTGTTGGTGGGAGGCCAACTCGGAAATCCGAGCTTCCGGAGAATCTGCGGGCATGGGGCGGGTGGGCATGTAGCGGGTGGGCATTGGGTTGAGGGACCGGGTTTGGATGGCCCGGGTTGGGAGGACCGCCGACCGGACGTTCAAGTTCATTGGACTTCCCGCGCCAGGACCATGGCCGGATCGGCCGGCCCCGCTGACCGTTCGGGATCTCCAGGCCCTTCCAATTCCCCTCTCAAATCCCGCAGCAGACCGGCGCCGGAATTTCCGGTGGCCCTCCCGCCCCCACCCGGGAGCCCTGGGCATCCAGCATTCCCACCACCTTCCGACACACCTTCCAGGCGTCACGGGTATCGAAGAGGCAGACACCCAGTACCTCAGGAACCATGCCGGCCGCGGACGCTTCGCCGGTAGATGCCGTGGTTTCTGCCGCCGGTAGACCAATCGGAAGCAGGGCAGAAAAACGCTATTGATTCCCATCACATGCCGGCCGGCGCCCCGGCGATGGGAATGGGGCTGGCTTCATGCTGCTTATCACGCATAGCTCCGACCCGGAAGGCGCCCCAGCGTTTCTGGAGTCTGGTCCCATGATCTATCGCATCCTCGCCGACATCACCCTGGTGGTGCATCTCGGGTTCATCCTGTTTGTGGTCCTCGGTGGCCTCCTGGTGGCGTGGAAGTGGTGGGTCATTTGGATCCACATTCCCACTGCTCTCTGGGGCGCCCTCATCACCTTCTTCACATGGACCTGCCCCCTTACCCCCATCGAGAACCATTTCCGCCGCCTCGGAGGGGAGGCCGGATACACCGGAGGGTTCATCGAGCACTACCTGATCTCCATCATCTATCCGCAGGGGATCGGGGACGCGGGGTGGATCGCCATTGGGGTGGGAGTGGTGCTGGTGAACCTCCTCATCTACGGTTGGATCTGGCGTCGACGGCGCCGCCGGGGTACGTCGCACCCAAGGTGACCTTTAGCCCGGTTGAGTCGTCTTGGAGGAAGGGGGCGGTGCCCCCAGCTTGACCTGACTCATGGCCCACGGAGCACAGCATGCCAGACCCCGGCGGCGATCGGATCCATCAGGCTCTGGACGGTGAGTTGGATGCGGGGGAACTCTCCGCCACCGAAGAGCGGGAGTTGACCCGCACGGCGTTCGCCGTCGGTGAGGCGGGGGCCCATCTCCGTCGACTCCAGTCACCCGGGCTCGGGGATTCGGTCCTGACGGAGATCCACCATCGGCGCGCCGCAACGGTGGCCGATGGGGATGAGGGAGGAGGAAGGGAGGAGGAAGGAGGAGGGTGGACTCGAGCCCTCTTCACCCCCAGGACCGTCTCGGTCCGTCCGATCTGGGGGCTGCTGGCTGCGGCTGCACTGGCGGCACTCATCCTCATCCCCATGGATGGAACGCCTCCACATGCAGCCGTTCCCGGACAGTCATACGTTGAGGGCACAGCCGCCCGGGGCGAAGGCACGACCATGGGGGTCGTGGGAGACGCCTCCACTGGAGCCGCCGGGGTCACCGCCGAAACCGAGGGTGTCACGGTCTTCGTTCAGTTCCGACTCCACGCACCCGCGGCTTCGGACGTTCGACTTGCCGGCACTTTCACCGATTGGGAGCCCGTGCATCAACTCCACCCCGCCCCCGACGGATCATGGTCCATCCTCATTCCCATGAACCCCGGGATCCACGACTATGCCTTCGTAGTGGACGGAACCGACTGGAAGCCGGACCCTGCGGCGCCCATGGTCGATGATGGATTCGGAGGGCAGAACAGCCGGCTGGCCCTCCTCCTTGGGAACGGGGCTCGAGAATCCTGATCCGCTTCGCACGTTGGGCGGCAACCCTTTTCCTGGTTCGCGCCCGGGTCCCTCTTTCCGTCGTCGTCCTAATGGCGGTGATCGCTTCTTCGGGCCATGCCCAGACGTGGTCGGTGGATCTGGATGCCGCCCGCTCGAGCTTCGGGACCCCGCCCCTCACCGCAGCCTCCACGAATGCCAGCTTGGGTCTCCGGTATTCATCGGGCCACCGCACCCTCGGCGCCGCAGTGGCGGCTCCCCTCGGGTCCGAGGATCTCTTCTGGGGCGTCGCGCACGGCAGGGAACGTCTGTCCCTTGGCCGGGGACGCCTTGAGGCAGGGGTAGACATTTCGGCCATGGCCCACATTCAACGGGACCCGGTCACCGACCTTCAGGGCTCCGGATTCCATGGAGAGGCCATGGGGTTCGGGTCCGTCTCCCTAGGGGCCCTCATTACCGAAGTGCGGAGTGGCGTGTCTCGGTATCGGGGCCGGATCGGGGACGAGAGATGGTCCCGGAATCTCCAGCAATCCACCCTGTCGCTGAGCTATCCGGTGGAGATGGCAGGCCGGCGGATGCTTCGGATGGGTGCGGACCTCCGGCACCTGCGAGGTGACGGTGAGGCCTACACGTGGGCCGGCGGCTCAGTCGACCTGGCGTCCGGTCCGGCTCGATTCTGGCTCAGCGGAGGAAGCTGGCTCGACGGACTAGGCGACGACATTTCGTCCTTCGGAGTTGGTGGTGGTGTTTCGGTTGCCCTGGGCGAGCGGGCAATCCTCCGGATACAGGCGCGGCGCGAGCCCTTCGACCCCC
>SKJY01000099.1 GCA_007121775.1 Gemmatimonadota bacterium | reverse complement strand
ACCCACCGCGCCATGCCGTGGAGGGCCACCTCCTGGCGCCGGACCCGGTCATCCAGCTCAAGGCGGGCGTCCCGGGGGCGCCGGGTCTCGTAGAGGACGGTGAGGGCCGCCACTGCACCGCCGTACGACGAGAGGGCCCGGGCGCCGTAGCTCCCGGCCGACACCCCCTGCCCCGGGTTCTCCACAAGACCCGGCGGGACCCGGTGGTAGGGGAAGTGGGTGTGACCATCGGCCTCCAGCGCCGCCACGATGGCCGGGACCAACTCATCCCGCGTCATGCGCCAGTTGTAGTGGGGCCCGGCCACGTCGAAGGGGAAGCTGGTGTAGAAGTCATAGACCCTTGGGGGGCCAATGAGTTCATGGAGGTCCACGATGACGTGGGGGCGCCAGGCGGCCAGCACCTCGGGGACGAAGGCCCGGGTCTCCGGGTTCACAAGCCGGAGGTAGTCGCGATTCACATTCCGGTTGAAGGTGTTGTTCCGGGCCCCCCACTCGCCGCGCACGGTGCCGTCGGGGTTCAGCTCCGGTGAGAGGACGAAGATCACGTCATCCAGGAGCTCTGTGAGGGATCCCACCGCCAGATCCCGAGCGAAGGCCATGAGGGCGTCACGCCCCGCCGGCTCATCTCCATGGACCATGGCGTTCAGGAGAATGATGGGTCGCCCAGACGCCTGGGCCTCCCATGGGTCGGAGAGAGCCGGACGCGCGATCACCACCTCCTGCAGAGTCCGCCCCTCGGCACTTCTGCCGAATTCCCGAACCCGTACCTCATCGGAGAGTGCCGCCAGCATCCGGTAGAAGTCCGCCACCTCGTCGGGGGTGGCGATGGTCTCGAATCCCCGGGCCTCGGCAGGAGTGACCAGGACCGTGTCGGAGGCCGCAGCCGTCAGGCCAGGACCAGCTACGGCCTCAGGTGTGGCAGCCGAGACGGCGACAGGCGCCGTGAGCCCTGCCGCAATCAGGGCAACGGTCCCTGCCAGGAGCGGGAGCCGGGTCAGAACCAAGCCTGAAAAGGAAGAAACGAACCAATGGAACGTGCCGGGGGCCACAGGGGTGCGCATGGGCATGGCAACCAGTGTTCGGGTTTTCGGAGAAAGGAAGCCTCCAAAGCTAGATCCGCCGGGCCCGGCTCGCCAGATGAAGGATCCGGAAGGGATCCGGCGGCGAAGCCTTCCTGAGGTCACTGTCCGGCAGGTTGCCGTCCACCTCCCAACAGCGGAGACGCAACCCAATGCTCAAGATCTACCTTGCGGGCGTCATCATCCTGGTCGGCGCCATCGGGCTGAACATCACGGCACGGGGAGGAGGTCTTTTGGGGTGGTATGAATTCCTGACCCGACTCCAGGAAGAGGGGGCTACGGCTCTGGGAGCCACCCGGATTCGAGACTACCTCTGGCTCCTCATCGGCTACCCCTTCTGCCTGGGGCTTCTGGGCTTCCTCGGGCTCCGCCTGGGAAATCTGCTGTCGGGCCCCTGACAACTCCTGGACTGGACCATGGCCAAACTCAAGCTCGACCTTCACGACATCTACAACCGGGGCCACCGCATCGACGACGAGCTCGAGCGGGTGATCCGGGAGGCGGTGGAGCGGCGGATCAAGACCGTGGAGATCATCCCCGGTAAGGGGAGCGGTCAACTCAAGAAACGCGTCATCCGCTTCCTGGACCAGAAGCGGATCAAGCAGCTCTATCACCGGGTCGAGAAGGACTCCAAGAATTGGGGCCGGCTCTTCGTGCACTTCCGGCACTGAGGTTCGTGCACTTCCGGCACTGAGGTTCGTACACTTCCGGCATTGAGGGGAGTGGGAGGGGTGCACCCCAATGGCTACAGCCCCTCCGCCAGGTGGAAGAGGGCTCAGGACATCCCTTGGGAGCTGGAGTCCCGAGCCCATAAGGCCCCCGACAGTGACCCGATCCATCCCGAGCCCTGACTCCGCATCAGCCCAGGCCCGCTTGGCGGGATCAGCCGTCAGCTTCCTGGAAGTAGCTGTCGCTTCCGTCCAGCCAGTCGGCTCGCGGTGGGGAGAAGATGTCCACATCCAGGGTGTCTTCCAGAGCACGGGCCTCGTGGGGAAGGTGGGCCGGAATGTGGAGCACTTCCCCGGCCCGCACCGTCACCTCCCGATCCAGCTTCTCGCCCAAGCGGAAGTGGAGTGCACCGCTCACGATGTAGGTGATCTGCTCGTTGTGGTGGCTGTGCTTGGGTACAACGGCCCCTCTGTCCAGAAAGACGTGGGCAATCATCATGTCATCGCCGGTGACGATGCGGCGCCGGATCGTCTCGGTCACCGGCTCCCACGGTAGGTCGTCCCAGCGGACGTGACGGGCAGCATCGGGAGCGGGAACGGAGGGCGACGTCGACGAGGGGGGATTCTGGTTCTCGCTGGACACGGAAGACCTCGGGTTGGGAGTGGCGGTGGATCGGATGCGTTGCCAAGGTTACCCGGGGGGGCGCTCCCTCGCTACTGTGCAGCCTTTCCGTACCGCCTTTCTGCGTCCCAGCCCCGCCGCCAAGCGCTGCCGCCCCACCGTTCCACAAGCACCGGAGTGGTTGGTATGCCAAGAAACCCTTCCCCCATCCCCGCCCTGGCTGCTGGACTCACGGTCCTTGTTCTGGCTGCCATGGTGCCCGCCCCTGTGAACCCGGACTTGAGGGTCACCAATCTTGTGCCCCGCTTCCTGGCGTTCCACGAGCAGGCGGAGGGCCTGGAGCTCTCGATGCGGCAAAGTGCCGAAGCCGAGGGTGAATCCTTCCGCTGGAGCCGCTTCGAGGAGGCCCGCAACGAACTCTGGAACGAGCACCTGGGAGAGCTTGGGGACCTCGTCTCACGGAAAGGGAACCGCCCCTGGGAGCCCGAGGGGCTCGACGAGGCGTGGGATCGATATCGGCAGAGCCTGGACCGAATCCGGCGCGCCGCCGACGGTATCTCCCCGGATCCGCAGGCAGTACTCCGCCAGGTGGCCGAACTACTCCGACTGGATCAGCAGTTCCAACTCGACCTGATCGTGTACGTAGGAACCTTCCAGGACGAGCCGGCATTTCGACGGCGGGGCGGCGAATACAGCATTCTGCTGCCGGCCGAGCGACTGCCGGCGAATATGAGGCCGATTCTCGTGGACCTCTACACCCGAGCGATCCACGCTCGCCTCTCAGGCCGTCCGGCTGACGACGAACTCTCCCTGGCTCAGCACCTCTTCCTCCGCGGTCTGGCTCTTCGGGTGCACGAGGAAGCGGAACCGGGCCGCTGGAGTCACGAATACCTTCTCCGCTCCCAGGACTGGCTCCTGGCCGCAGAGGGCAGGGACGCCGCGATCCTGGAGGGTGTCCGGGCCAGCCTGGATGAACGTGACCCCAGTCGGCTCATTCGATTCCTGGAGGGTGGCGGGGCAACCGGTCTCGACGGCGAATTCGACTACGCAGCGTGGCGGATCTCAGGGATGCTTCTCATGGAAGGATGGACCCTGGACCGGCTGGCCCGGGTGCCGGAGGGAGAGGTGGCGGCTCTGGTGGCTGAGGCGATCCGGGAGCGCTGACCGACACCTCTACACCCCGAACAGCACAAGCGCCACCACCGCCAGTGCCAACCCGCCCCGCTGGAGCCGACTCGTAGGCTCCCGCCAGAACCCCATCCCCAAGAGCAGGGCCAGGAAGACCACCGCCACATTGTTCACCGGGAAGGCCACCGTGCCCGGCACCTCCCGGAGGGCGGCGAGCATGAAGGTGGCGGAGCCGTAGTTCACAAGCCCCAGCACGATCCCCCACCCCACGTCCCGCCGCCCCGGCCCCCTT
>SKJY01000045.1 GCA_007121775.1 Gemmatimonadota bacterium | reverse complement strand
GGCTCCGTTCGGTGGCGGCACTGCTGGGGAAGGTGGATGGGCTGAAGGTGGAGGTGCGGGGAGACATGGATGCCTGGCTCACGAGCCACAACCTCTCGACCCTCACCTATCTGGGGCTCTACGCCGCCGACCTGGACCCGGATCGCTATGCCCGCACCGGGGCTGCGCTTCGGATGGGGATCCGGGCCCGGTCCGAGGCCATCCGGGCGCAGCGGGCGGCAGGGATCCCCCTCAGTCCACCGGTCTTCAACATCCTGCCCCTCTTCCCGGAGGCGGTAGCCGTCTGGATCCTGCGGCGCGTCGTGGCCTCGGGCTTCTTCCGGGAGGGGGTGGTGGGGATCTCACGGCACCGGCGCGAAGAGCTCACCTACGCCATCGAGGAGTATCGCGGGCGGATCGCCCCCGGTGGGGTGGCCACGCCCACGCTGGATCGCCTGCTGGAGCATATGCGGGGCGAGCGTCCGCCCCTTCATGAGGGAGCGGAGGGCTGGGAGCCGTAGTCGGTCGTTTGGGCTCCGCAAGGGCACCGGGCTACCAGGCCCTGACCTTTACCTCCGTGCCGCCGTCCACCACGTGGACCAGGGGGCCCCGTGGGGTGTCCCGCAGTGCCCGGGCCAGCGCACCGGTCCGAAGCGTCCCCGTGTCCTGGTCGAAGGCGTGACGGGCCGAGGCCAGGAGGGCCAGGGGGAGTGCCGCGTGGACCTGGGTGTCGTCTCTGTCCAGCACCGCCACCCGGATGGCCCCCGCTTCCTTTGACACCGTCACCTGCTCGTTGGGGCTTTCGATCTGGATGAAGACCCCATCCGGAGCTTCCTGGAGGACGTCTACGATCCTCTCGAAATCGTCGGCGTGGGGGGCGAGTTCGGGGATGGCCATCTGCCGGATGTCACGGGGCGCCAGCGCCAGCCCGGCCCGGAGGATGGCGTAGGGGACCGGAATCACGATGCGGGGACCCTGCTCCGGCGTCACTTCCACGATGAGGACCGAGCTTCGGGTCCGGGCGGGGGTGTGGGTGGCCGAGGAGGCGGAGGTGGAAGTGGATCCCCAGCTTGCCGCCTCGGTCCCCACAGCCGCCGCCGACCGGGTTTCCCCCACCACGGTCGTCCCTGCCACCACGGGCGACCCCGTCACCGCTCCGGTTCCCGCCACCGCTGTCGGCCAGGCGGGCGTCAGGGCAAGGAGCAGGAAGGAGAGGCCCAGGGTCGCCGTCGCAGCCATGAGGAGCGGCTTCACCGGACCTCCCCATTGGCGCCGATCCAGATGCGGACCGTGGTCTCACCGTCCTGGATCGCCAGGATGTCCCGGGACCCAGAGCGGGCCAGCTCCCGGACGGCGTCTCGGAGGTTCAGCCGGTCTCCCTCGGTACCGAGCATGGTCCGGACCACGGCGGCCGGCATCTCCATGCGGACCTGGGTGTCGGTGCCTTCAACGACCCGCATGAGGACCTGGTCTCCCCGTCGGGAGATGTGGACCTGGGTGTCACCGTCCTGGATCTCCACGAAATCGGCGTCTCCCACGGCCTCGAGTTCGGCCCACATCCGTCGGAGGTCGGCCAGCGAGACCCGGCTGTCGGCGCCTCCCAAGTAGGCGGTCTGAGCCTCGAAGACCTGCCGGTCGGCCATGTCCAGGCCGATCTCAACCAGGGCCAGGGGAAGGTTCATGCTGACCCGCGTCTCACCAGGCTCT
The DNA here is from genome assembly GCA_007121775.1 of Gemmatimonadota bacterium. Lineage (GTDB taxonomy): Bacteria > Gemmatimonadota > Gemmatimonadetes > Longimicrobiales > Gaopeijiaceae > PWLA01. The sequence continues at coordinate 2,109 of SKJY01000045.1, read as the reverse complement.
TCAACCCGGACGTGGAGCCAGTGGGCCTCCTGGGCCTCAGCCGGCAGGGCGGGAAGTGCGAAGACGGCGAGGCTCGCCGCCAGGAGACCGGTGACGGCCATGGTCTTGCCTCTCATGATTCCTCCTTTCGTGGGACCGGTGGACTCGCGGCGGGGGAGCCTCGCTCATGGAGGCGACCCCTCCGCAGGCTGAGCTGCGGCTTCCGCCAGTGTTCATCCGACCCTACGGGAGGTGTGAGGCTAGGGTTTCAGGTGCTCCAGCGCTGATTTCCGAAGTGTGGTCCAGATGAAGTCGTGGACGTCCAGGAGGTCAGCGGGCTCCTGGCCAGCGGCCTCCAAGCGTGCCTTCACCGTGAGGGCAAGGCGACGAAAGCTCCGGTAGGAGGTGACCTTGGGCTTGCGGGTGTAGGCGCCGGTGGGGGCGATGGAGCCGGCCTGACGGATGAAGGCGGAACGTCGCACCGCCACCTCCGAGTCCGGATGGGTCAGGGCCAGGAGCGCCGTGGCGACGCGCCACGAGGGACGCTTCCCTGCCAAACGCGTCAGCATGCGGAGATAGGTGCGGAAGCGGTCATCCAGGGGGTCTTCCCCATGGGCCAGATCAAACACCACCTCGGCGTACTCCGCTCTTTCCTCCTCATCCAGGCGCCGGAGGGTCTTCACATGGGCGAGGGGAACCAGATCGGTACCGGCCAGGACGTCCAACACAGCCTCGGCGAGCTCGCCCTGTCGCCCCTCCTGGATCAGCGGCTCCGCCACGGCCGGGTCCAGCGCCTCCCTGGCCGCGATGATGCTGGGGACCCGGTGGCGCTTCAGGGCATGCCCTTCGGCGCTACCTCGCTTCTCATCGATCCAGCGGGGGTCGGAGAAGCCCTCGGGGAAGAGCTTGGTGAATAGCTCGATCTGCTCTTCGAATGAGCAGACTGGCTTGAGAACCTTCGGCTTCTGCCCATTCTGGACGGAGGTGATGGCAGCCTTCAGATTGGTACGAACATGATCCAGGGGGCGGTCGCCCTCCTCTACAGGCTCCAGAAGGTCATAGTAGCCCTCCTGAATCTTCCTGAGGCGCCCGTCCTCGAACTGGTAGGCGCGTTTCCCGTGCCTTTCCCACGCCAGCACGGCCAGACCCCATTCGGGCTTGGTGGCGTGGCGGTAGAGCTGGTCGGGAAGGTCGTCTGCGGTCTTCGTCGGAACGGCGAGGGGCTGGGAAGCCAATGGTCCTCCGTGTGTGGGATTGTCGGGTCAGTGCGTGTCGGGCCTTGGGGTGTTGGATTCGTGGTGAATGTCAGGGCATGCGTTCGTTGCCGGGCGTGGGTCGGCGTGAACCACAAGCCAGGTGACTACAGCTTTTGCCAGGAGTGGGTTTCTGATAATCTTAAGCGTAGTATATTATAATAATGCATGATCACGCAAATAGTTCCGGGGTTGCGCATCGTATGGAGGTGGAAGACGAAAACCCAAACATCTATCGGACAGACGAAGGAATGCGGGTATTCCGGGGCCTGTACGAGGAGGTTCTGGCCCAGATTTCCGGGGAGGTGGAGCGCAGGTGGGTATCCACCGAATTCGGCCCGACCCACGTCCTTGTGGCCGGCCCTGCCGATGCCCCTCCGGCGGTGGTTCTCCAGGGTGGGAATTTCCCCAATCCGGTGACGCTCCTCTGGTTCAGTGCCCTACTCCCCCAGTTCCGGGTATACGCCCCGGACCTTCCCGGCTCTCCCGGCTACAGCGTCCCCCGGCATCTCCACACCACTCCGGGGGCGCTCCAGCGATGGCACCTCCAGGTCCTGGACGCGCTGCAGGTCCAGAGAGCCCCTCATCTGGGAGCGTCCTATGGCGCCGGGGTGGTCCTGGAGGTAGCGGTGTCCGCTCTGGAGCGGATCGACCGCCTAGTGCTTCTCATGCCCGCCGGGATTGCCCGCCCCCGGCCCTGGACACTCGTGCGGGAGTTGGCCTTCCCCATGCTCCGGCACCGGCTGCGCCCCACTCCCCCTCGGCTCCTGAGCGCAGTGCAAGCCCTCCACACGGATCCGCCGGACGAACTGATCCTGCGGGTGCACGCCGCCATCTTCCGCCATCTCCGGCTTGTGCGCCGGATGGCGGCTCCGCC